>JANWWY010000017.1 GCA_025057455.1 Aquificaceae bacterium | reverse complement strand
CAGAGAGCTTACGAGAGCCTAAAGCCTCTGCATACCACCTTCAAAGAACAGTTCTTCACTGAAAAGTTGTACCATAGAGTTTTGGCTGGTGGTTATCTTTTCTACTCTAAAATACTCTACATGA
Organism: Aquificaceae bacterium; assembly: GCA_025057455.1. Taxonomy (GTDB): domain Bacteria; phylum Aquificota; class Aquificia; order Aquificales; family Aquificaceae; genus Pampinifervens. The sequence continues at coordinate 31,444 of JANWWY010000017.1, read as the reverse complement.
CTGCGGAAAGGCAGTTTATAGACGGTATAGTCAACGGCACCTATCCACTGGTGCGCGGTGTAGGTAGTATCTTAAAAACTCTACAAACAGGAAAGCTAAACATGTACGTCTTTTCCATATCCGTCGGTCTTATGCTTCTCCTAGCATTAACAATCCTTTGGAGGTAAAGGAGGATGGAAAACCTTTTAAACTTAGCCATATTCCTACCGCTCGTAGGTGCAATAGCAGTTGCTCTTGTAAGAAGGGAAATGTTCTCTAAAATTTTATCCCTCGGAATATCCACTTTGGTCTTTTTGATAGTGGCTTATCTTTTCTTGAACTTTAACTGGCAAGCTCAGGGCTTCCAGTATATCACTAAGTTGAATTGGATACCATCTCTTGGTATCTCCTATCATGTAGGTGTTGACGGCATGGCCATATCATTGCTTTTGATGACTGCCTTAGTTTTCCTCGTAGCCATCATATGGTCTTGGAGGGTAGAGGACAGACCTAACCTGTATTTTTCCCTCTTCTTGCTCTTGGAAACAGCCTGTCTTGGCGTTTTTTCAGCCCTTGACTTTTTCCTTTTCTACCTATTCTGGGAGGGTATGCTCATACCCATGTACTTTATCATAGGTCTTTGGGGGCACGACAGAAAGGTTTATGCGGCCAACAAGTTCTTCATCTATACCTTCTTCGGTAGCGTATTTTTACTTCTTGGTCTTGCAAGCATAGTGGTATATGGCTATGTGATGACTGGAAAGCTCTCCTTTGATTATATGTTCCATCTTGGCTTTTCTTATCCTTTCTGGCTTCAAACCGCAGCCTTTCTACTTTTCGGCTTAGGGTTTGCAGTCAAAATACCCATGTGGCCAGTTCACACATGGCTACCCGATGCTCACGTAGAAGCCCCAACAGCCGGCTCTGTGGTGCTGGCTGCAGTCCTTCTTAAAATGGGCACCTTTGGTTTTGTGAGGTACTCCCTCCCCCTCTTCCCCGACGCAAGCAAGTACTTTATTCCTCTTATATTCTTCCTCAGTCTCGTTGCCATAATTTACACAGCTATGATGGCTATAGCTCAGACGCACATAAAGAGGCTTATTGCCTACTCCTCCATAAGCCACATGGGTGTGGTGACCCTTGGAACCTTTGCCATGGACCTTAACGCTCTAAACGGTGCCATCTACATGATGATAGCCCACGGTCTTTCTTCCGCAGCTCTGTTCATGTCCGCAGGCTTTATATACGACCGCATACATTCCTACCACATGGATGACCTGGGTGGTTTAGCAAGATACCTTCCCAAATTGGCGGTTCTTTTTATGATATCTGGTCTTGCGGGTATAGGCTTTCCTGGTCTTGCGGGATTTGTGGCGGAGTTTTTGGTCTTCCTTGGCACTTACAAAAACTTTCCCGTATGGGCTTTCATAGCTGGCGTGGGCGTTGTCTTGTCTGCGGCTTACTTCCTGTACATGTACAAACGCGTCATGTTTGAAGAAGAAACACTCTCTGAGTACAGAATTGAAAAGTGGAAGCATCTAAAGGACTTAGAGACTCACCACATGCTGTCCTTTTTCCTTATAATAGCACTTGCCTTTATCATGGGTCTTTATCCCTATCCCTTTGTAAAAGTAATAGAACACACTTCTAAATACGTGCTGGGGGGCTAAAAGTGAACTGGAACGCTCTACTGCCAGATATTACCCTATCCTTGGGTATACTCATCGTGTTCGTGCTGGACCTGTTCTCAACTAAAAGACACTACAGAACACTTACCTACATCTCCGCATTTGTGCCTGTTTTTGCGTTTTTTAGCCTATTTTTTGTAGAGTATCCAGCCAAAAGCTTCTTTGACCTTTACAAAGTCAGCTCTCTAACATTGCTAGGAAAGGCTGTCCTGTACGTGCTTACAAGCCTCGTGCTCTTTTCCATGCACGAATACTACGAGAAAAAAGTTTCCGTATACACTGAACTTTCCTACCTTCCTCTACTTTCTACTCTTGGTCTTTCTTTACTAATATCCTCTGCCAACTTAGTTCTACTTTTTCTCTCTCTTGAGCTTGCAAGCATAGGCATGTACCTTATGGTTTCTCTTCTGAAGGATGAATACACCTCAAAGGAAGCGGGTTTTAAGTATCTACTCATAGGTGCGGTGGGCACTTCTACCCTTGCTCTTGGTTCTACCTTCTACTATGCAAGCACAGGTAGTTTATTTTTCAGAGAGTATAGGGACGAAAACACTCTTTTTACACTTGCCATGTTTCTCATAATTTCAGCTCTTGCATTAAAAGCCTCTGCGGTCCCATACCACTTTTGGACGCCTGATGCCTACGAGGGTGCACCTACACCCATAACCGGATATCTTTCCTCCGTGCCAAAGGTAGCTCTCTACTTTCTACTGGTTGACTTACTTTCCTACTTTTACCACGTAAAGCAGTGGCTTATTCTCGTGGCTATCATTTCACTTCTTTCCATGTTCTACGCCAACATAGTTGCCTACGCACAGAGGTCTGTAAAGAGGCTTCTTGCCTATTCTACTATAGCCCATGCGGGCTACTTTTTCCTCGGTATATCTGTGGCAGACCCACAACTTCAGAGGGCTTTACTCTTTTATGTTATCCTCTACGCCTTTGCGAGCCTTGGAAGTTTTACCATCATGTCCGCCTTAGAGAAAAAAGAAGGCTTTAGCCACCATATTCTTGACTACAGAGGGCTCTTTAAGGAACATCCTGTGCTTTCTTCCCTGTTTGCACTTTTCCTCTTTGCCTTTATAGGCATACCGCCTATGGCGCTTTTTGTGGGCAAGCTCGGGCTTTTTATCGGCTTGGTCAATTCATTCCTTTTGCCCCTTGCCCTTGCTTTTGTTATAGCCAGTATAGTCTCCGCAGGCTACTACCTTAGGGTGATAGTTTCCATGTTTTTGGAAGAAGGGGAGAAAAGATATCCGCCTACGAGGGTCTCGGGGGGTGAAGCCCTTACCATACTCTTGTGCTCTTTGATTATACTAATACTCGGCATATTCCCTCACTTGCTGTATGACCTTATAGAGCTGTGATGCTTTTAAAGGTTATTCCTGTCGGACTTCTGTCGGTAAACTGCTCTGTGCTGATAGACGAAGATAGCAAGGGTGCTATGGTAATAGACCCGGGTGCGGATGCGGAGAAAATAGTAAAGAGCTTAGAGGGCTTTGAGCTTTTGGCTATTGTAGCCACGCACGGTCACGTGGACCATATAGGTCAGGTAAAGACACTAAAGGAAAGGTTCAATGTGCCCTTTTACATGCATCCTGCGGACACGTTCTTGCTTAATGACCCCGTATGGCACGGCTTTGACAAACAAATAGGTGCAAGCTTGCCCTGTCCCCTACCAGACGTAGAGCTAAAAGATAACATGGAAATAAGGCTGGGTAAGACTTCTCTTAGAGTCCTTCATACGCCGGGGCATACACCCGGTCTGTGCTGTCTTTACTCAGAAGAGGATAAGATTTTGATTGCGGGAGACCTTCTCTTCAAAGGTGGTGTAGGCAGGTGGGACCTGCCTGGGGGAAACCTTGAGGACTTAAAGAGGTCCTTGAGAAGAGTTTTTTCAGAGCTCGAGGACGATGTGCTTGTTGTTTGCGGACACTACGAGGAAACTACCATAGGCTGGGAAAGAAAGTTTAACCCATACCTTAAGTCTATGCTCTCTTAGGAAAGAGTAGGGGTTTTTCCTTTACGAAGTACTCTTTCCTGCGGTAAGGCTTTATATCGCCAGTAGAAGGGTCGCACCCCATAGCCTTGAAAACCTCTTTCATCTTGTTGGGCACGAAGGGTTCTAAGAGGTTTGCCAAGATGTATATACCATCGGTAAGAGTATAAAGGACTTTCCTAAGTTCAGTTTCGTCAGACTTTGCCAAGCTCCATGGAGCCTTTGCATCCACGTACTTGTTAAGGTAAGAAGAAAGCCTCAGGACAGACTCTAAGGCGTTATAGAAGTCTACGCTTTTCATCCTTTGGTCGTACTCCTCTATCACCTGATGGGCAAGGTTTTCGTATTCCGCATCCTTTTCACCGTAGACCTTTCCCGAGAGATACTTTATATCCATAGCCATAACCCTGCTAAAAAGGTTTCCCAATTCGTTGGCAAGCTCCCCGTTTAGCCTATTTAGTATGGCATCCCTTCTTATGTCCCCATCCTCACCGAAGGGCATATCCCTCAGCAAAAAGTATCTAACCTCGTCAAGTCCCCACTCTTTTATAAAGTCATATGGATTTATCACATTACCAAGAGACTTGGACATTTTTTGTCCCTCTACCTTCCACCAGCCGTGAGCGAACACAGTTTTCGGCACTTCAAGCCCCACAGACATAAGAAAGGCAGGCCAATAGACCGCATGAAATCTAAGAATGTCCTTGCCTACAAGGTGCAGGTCTGCCGGCCAAAGGCTCATTCTATCCCTTACCGCAGAAACGTAGTTAAAAAGAGCATCAAACCAGACGTATATGGTGTGCTCTGGGTCAAAGGGCACCTCTATACCCCACTTTACTCTGTTTCTTGGTCTTGTAACCGAAAGGTCTTTCAGCCCTTGCCTTACGAAAGACAAAACCTCGTTCTTTCTGTATGCCGGCATAACAAAGTTTGGTGCGTTTTCATAGAGTTCAAGGAGGGCAAACTCGTACTTAGATAGCCTAAAAAAGTACGAAGGTTCTCTAATGTAGTCGCATGGCTTTAGATGTATAGGGCATTTATTGCCCTCCAGTAGTTCGCTTTCTGGTTTGAACTCCTCACAACCTACACAATACCAACCTTCATATTCACCAAGGTATATATCACCCTTCTCGTAGCTTTTTGTAAAGACTTCTTTGACGAGCTCCTTATGGTCTTGGTCAGTGGTTCTTATAAACCTGCTGTAGCTTATGCCCATAAACTCCCAGAGCCTTTTGAAGTTTTCTGAGTTTTTGTCTGCCAATTCCTTTGGGTCCATACCCCTTTCTTCTGCAGACTTTTGAATTTTCAGTCCATGCTCGTCAGTACCCGTAAGAAAGAATACCTCATACCCCCTTTTCCTGTAATACCTTGCCATCACATCCGCTGCTATAGTGGTGTAGGCATGACCTATGTGGGGAACATCGTTCACGTAATATATGGGCGTAGTCACGTAAAACTTCATGGTCTTCATATTATAACCATACCGTAGAGGAAAATCTTCTAATGCAATAAACACTGTAGGTTGAAAGAACTTTTATAAACCATATGTTTGCCTAAATTAATAGGCATGAGAAAGTTAGTCCTTTTACCGTTGATTTTTCTCCTATCCTGTGCGCAGAAGGTATGGATTCTTGAAGGGCTTAACGAAGTAAAAAATGGTGTTAGGATAAGCGTAAAAACGGGGGAGTGGAAATACTCACCTTCAAACTTAGGGTATTATGTCTTCCCTGTGTACGTTGAGTTAGAAAACCTATCTGACAGTGCAATAAACATAGGAAGAGAAGAAGTTTACATAATAGACGAGAGGGGAAATCAGTATAATCCGCTAAGCCCATCGGATGTGCACAGTATGCTACGAAGGGAATATAGTTTAGGCCTCGGCTTTGGGTTCGGCTACTACTCTTATCCTTGGCATGTTTGGTGGCATCCTTACTATGCCTTCCCACCTTCCACAGAGGTTTATCCTGATGTTTTAAACTACGCCTTTGATTTTGGAGCGGTCCAACCCAAGGCAAGGCTTAGAGGTTTTGTCTACTTTCCACTTTTGCCATCGGATGTATCTACTGCAAGCCTGTACGTAAAGGGTTATAAGTTCAACCTAAAGCTGGAAACCAAGAGATGAATAAGCTGTTCTTCCTCCTTTTTCTGTTTCTTGCCTCATGCACCCAGAAGGTTTGGATGGTTGAAAGTCCAGTATACTTAGATGAAAGGATTAAGGTGAGTGTAAAGACAGACGAATGGAAATACGAGCCACGTATCCTTCCCAAGCACGTGATACCCGTATATATTCAAGTGGAAAATAATACTGATGCTACGCTCAAAATAAGACCTGAAGATGTGTATATAACCGATGCGAAAGGTAATAGATATAAGCCCTTGGATGCTATGCAGGTCAATGAAAGCATGAGGCAAGAGCTTGCTTGGTGGTATCCTCACTTTTGGTTTGTCCTTGGAGACTTCCCTGATATTATAAATCGTGCCTTCAGATGGGGAGACATTCCGCCAAAAACTCAGAGGCTGGGCTTTGTTTACTTTCCTGCTTTGCCCTCAAATGTTGACTCTGCGGTACTTCACATTAAAGAGTACAAATTTAACTTGAAGCTCAGAAAATATTGAGTATAATTATCAAATTAGCGGGTGTGGCGGAACTGGCAGACGCGCAGGACTCAGGATCCTGTGGGCTTAGCCCGTGAGGGTTCAACTCCCTCCACCCGCACTAGTAAGCCATGAGATTTTTAATATTTGGGGACATCATAGGCAAGCCTGCAAGAAAAGCTTTAAGGTATTTTCTTGCTGGATACAGAGACTTTGTGGACGCAGTTATAGTTAATGTAGAGAATGCCGCAGGCGGTTTTGGAATCACCAAAAGCGTCTACGATGAACTCCTTTCCATGGGTGTAGATGTGATGACTTCTGGAAATCACATATGGGACAAGAAGGAAGTATACACCTTTATAGACCAAGTGGACAACCTGCTAAGACCTGCCAACTATCCCTCAGGAGTGCCCGGCAAAGGCTACGGAATATACCAAAAGAATGGTGTGAGCTTTGCTGTTGTAAACCTTATGGGTAGGTCTCTTTTGGATTCTAACCTTGATAACCCTTTCCTTCTGTTTGATAGATTGTACGAAGAGCTGTCAAAAGAAACGCCTATAATACTTGTGGACTTTCATGCGGAAACTACCTCAGAAAAGTGGGCTTTTGGCATATATGCGGATGGTAGGGCAAGCGTAGTATACGGCACTCACACGCATGTACCCACAGCGGACCAAGTGATACTGAAAAAGGGAACAGCCTACGTTAGCGATGTGGGAATGACAGGATGCTGGTATTCAGCCATAGGTATGAAGCCCGAAGAAGCTATAAAGAGGTTTACGAAGGGAATACCTCAAAAGTATGAAGTAGAAGAAAAAGAAGATGTAGTGTTAAATGCAATTGTGGTTGAAGTGGATGATATAACAGGTATAGCAAGGAACATAGAAAGGATACAGAGTTATATCAGCAAAGAGGAACTCAAAGAGGTATAGATTTTAAGCATGCAAGAAACTCAGAAAAAGCCTAAAATAAGCCTAATACTTGAGAGCTTTACACAGTTGGAAAAGGCTTATGCTGACCTTAAGAAAAACTTAAGCATTAGCTCACAGGATTTTATCCAAAATAGGCTCTTGCAGGACAAGGTAAGGGTAGATTTTAACTTAGCCTTTGAAAGTGCCATGAGGGTTTGCAGGCATCTCTCTGCGGTTTACAACATTAGAACCACTTCAAAGGACTGCCTTGAAAAAATAGCTCAGCTTGTGATGCTTCCAAACCCTGAAGCCTTTTCGGAGATTGCTCAGTTTTACGTAAAGCATAGAGACTTAAAAGAGGAGCTTTCACCAGAAGAGCTATATACCTTTCTTAATAAATCTTTGCATCTTTTCAAGGATTATGCAAAGGCTGTAGTGGAGTTTGTAAAGAGGGAAACCAACAACCCATTACTCATAGATTTTGAGCTTTTAAACGAGAAGGCAAGGCACATAAAAGAGTCTATAAAGAAAATAGACTTTGTTCTTGCACAGGGTTTTGAAGAGTTTTCCAGAACTCCCATGTATTACGACAGAGTTAAATACTTCTATCAGGTAGCCTACGATAGTCTTTTTGACATATGCAAACACTTAGCCCCAAAGTTTGGTGTTAAAAAGTTTGGTGATGATTGCCTCTCAAAACTCGTAGAGGTGGGCGTAATACCACAGGACTACTACATGGACATTTTCAAGATGACCAACCTTAAAAACAAGCTTATAAGCACCTGGGAGGTAAGTCAAGAGGAGCTATACTATACTTTGTTGGAAATAAAGGACAAAGTAGAGCCAATTATGAAGGAAATAGCCAAGAGCCTAAGGGAGCTCTTGGAGAAGAAAAGAAGCACTCACAGTTAGGTTAAGAGTTAAAGCCTTAGCTTTCTATTTTTGGTATGTTATGTTTTATAGCGGTAGTTGAGGGATTATTTAATCCTTTGTCATCTTGACAGATGAAAGGAAATTTGCTTGCATTTGAGAGGAATGGGATGTGTTAAAAATTAGATTTTACAGGGCTTTTAAGAAGGTAGCCATAACGGGTTTTAAGCCTCTTGTAGTTTTAATCACACTGCGCAGCACAACACAGAAGGGGCTTTTACGATAGGCAGAGGGTTTAAAGGTGGCTTATATTTTTCTCTCATGAGCATAACGGAAGTCATAACTGTAATCTCAGCTCTGACAGTTGTTATAGGTATTGCGGTAAGTCTATTAAACAAAAGGATTGACGACACTAACAAAAGGATTGATGAACTCAAGCAGGATATTGACAAAAGGCTTGAAAGAATAGAACAAGACATAAGAGAAATCCGTCAGCTCTTGCATAAGGTCTTGGAAGTCCCTCACAAAGAGGATAAATAAACCTTCCGCTTGCTTTCGGCAGACACTCCAGATGTGTTATACTAAACAAATAAGTGTTCTGGAAGCAGTTCTATGAGATAAGTTCAGTTAACAATTTTGTCAAGATGCCACTACCATCTCTCAAGGGATTTGTTCCTACGCTCCTTTTCTGAGTAGTCTGGCGGTCCAAACTTTTTGAACTCTTTCAAAAGCCTTTTATCCAATCTATGACTCTTGGGTCGTTATCAAGCCCGAGCTGGTGCAGTTTGTCCATTGAGTTGGTCATTAGTCAGTAGTTGAGATATGTATATGCATCTGGCAACTGCGGGGTGTATTTCGTAGAATATTTGTAAATTTTTAGAAATTCTACGATATCTTCACTATGCTAGCCCCAAGCCTCTCCTTTTTGTTCTTTATCCATTCTTCCGCCTTCCGTCTTAAAAAAGCTTTCTACTCAAGGATATATAGCTATAGGATTGTAGAAGGTATCTCTTTCTACTGGTATCTTGCCCGCATCTCTTATAAGCTTTATAAGCCTTTCCTTTGTGTGCCCTACTGCGGATTTTGTGCCTGCTGCGTGGACTATCTTTTCTTCTTGAATTGTTCCATCTAAGTCATCTGCGCCCATGTTGAGAGCTACTTGTGCAACTTTTTCCCCCAGTGTAATCCAGTAGGCTTTTATGTGGTCAAAGTTGTCCAGAAAGAGCCTTGATATGGCTACGGTTTTTAGGTCATCCACAGAGGATGTTCTCTTTCCGCCCAGCCTGGTACCTTCTGGCCAGTAGGCAAGGGGTATAAAGACCTGGAAGCCACCAGTTTCATCTTGAAGCTCTCTTAGTCTTTCCATATGCTCTACTCTTTCCTCGTAGGTCTCTAAGTGGCCGTAGAGCATGGTGGCGTTTGTAGGTATGCCAAGCTTGTGGGCTGTTCTGTGAACCTCAAGATACTCTTCCGCATTAGCCTTGTACGGTGCTATTAGTTTTCTGACTCTCTCAGAAAAAATTTCCGCACCACCGCCGGGTATGGCATCAAGACCTGCCTCTTTTAGCTCAAGAAGCACTTTTTCGTAGCTTTTTCCAGATATTTTGCTCATGTGGTGTATCTCTATGGCAGTCCAAGCCTTTACCACCATGTCTGGAAAGCTATTTTTTATCTCCCTTACAAGACCTACGTAGTTCTCATACTTCCAGTGGGGGGGTATGCCACCTACTATGTGGACTTCTCTACCGCCCATTTTGTGAGTTTCTTCTACTTTCTTTAGAATTTCTTCAAGAGTCATTTCGTAGGCTCTTGGGTCGGACTTTGTAACTCCAAAACTGCAAAAATTGCACTGATATATGCATACATTGGTCGGGTTTATCTGTCTGTTTACCACAAAGTAGGCAAACATGCCGTTCTTTTGCCTGTTTAAGTATTCTGCGAGGCTCCCCACAAGAGTAAGGTCTGCGGTATAGAAAAGCTTAACCGCGTCTTGAAAGGAAAGTCTTTTGCCCTCAAAAACCTTCTCCGCTATATGCCTTAAGTCTTTGTCCGCTATTTTCTCTATTAAAAGGTCTAATTGCATTTTAGCCTCCTTTTACAAATACATAAATACATATAATTATACCTTTCTACTAAGCATCAGCCTTCTTTTACTTTCTACAAATTCCCTTACGCCACTTATGTCCCTCGTGTTTAAAACCAGCTCTGGCACTGCCCAACCTCTTCTCGCAAGACCTACTCCAAGTTCCATGTAGGAAAGATGTTTGACTGAATGCGCATCAGTTACTATGGCTATGGTCACTCCCGCTTCCATGCACTTTCTGACTTTTTCCGGTGAAAGGTCTGCTCTATGCGTGTTTAACTCAAGGGCCGTGTTGGTTTCTCTTGCCATCTGGATTACTTTATCCAAGTCCAAGGGGTAGCCCTCCCTCGTGCCGTAGGCTTTTCCAGTAGGATGACCTATAAGGTTCACAAAGGGGTTTTCCATAGCTTTGAGTATCCTGTATGTGTTATCCTGGTTAAAGCGGGAGTGGATGGATGCTACCACAAAGTCAAACTCCTCCAATAGGTCATCTGGCAAGTCCAAGGAACCATCCGGCAGAATGTCCACCTCACAGCCCCGAAGAATGTAAAAGCCCAACGGCTCATAATGCTCCCTTAACCTTTCTATGAGTTTGAACTGCTCCCTGTATTTTGCAGGGTCTAATCCGTTGGCAACTCTTGAAGATTGAGAGTGGTCCCCTATGACTATATACTGGTAGCTAAGCCTGTAGCAGGCTTCAACCATCTCCTCAAGGCTGTTTATTCCATCGCTCCAGTTGGAATGCATGTGAAAGTCACCCTTTATGTCCCTTAGTTCCACAAGCCTTGGCAATTTCCTTTCAAGGGCTAATTCAATCTCTCCCGCATTTTCCCTCAGCTCAGGTGGTATCCAATCCATACCGATAAGGTTATAAACTTCCTCCTCCGTTTTACCTCCAATCCACTCCCCACTGTCCGCCTTAAACACACCATACTCGCTTATCTTCAAGCCCATAGCCCTTGCTATATCCCTTATCCTTACATTGTGCTCTTTGGAGCCCGTAAAATACTGAAGCGCAGCACCCCATTGGATAGGCTCAACGGTCCTAAAATCCACCTGCCTACCTTCTTGGGTGACTATGCTGGACTTTGTCTCCCCATAAAGGAGCACCTCCTTTGCACCGGGATAGTTTACAAAGTGCCTATGAAGCTCCCCCCAATGCTGTTTTTCTGCGGATACGAGCAGGTCTATGTCTCCTACAGTTTCTTTTCTTCTTCTTAAACTGCCAGCCAGCTGGATGTTTTCAAAAAAGTCCTTTACCTCTTCAAAGTGCTTCAAAAGTGTCTTTCCCAGTTCGTATGCCTGAAGGAGTGTCATTCTCTCCTTGCTTTTCTCCCAAAGTTCAAGACCTCTTAGTATATTTTGAATTTTTTTCTCGCCCATGCCGGGCAGAAAGGCAAGCTGACCGCTTTTTACAGCTCTTATAAAGTCATCCTTGCTCCTTACCTTTAGCCTATCGTAGGCAAGCCTTAAGGTTTTTATGCCAACGCCGGGCACTTCAAGAAGCTCGAGCAAGTCCTCTGGCACCTTCTGCCTGAGTTCCTCGTAAAGGCTTATTTTTCCAGTATGCAGGTATTCCAGTATTTTTTCTATGCTTGATTCACCTATACCATGTATTTGGTGTATTTTCCCTGTTCTTACCAAGTCTTCCACATCTTCACCCAATTCTGAAAGAACCTCCGCTACCCTCCTATAAGTGTTTATGCGATAAGGGTTGTCCCCAAGAAACTCAAGCATGTCTGCCATCTTCTCAAAAATCCTGGCAATTTCCTTATTCTTTTCCATAAGGTAAAATTTATTAATGGACTTGTTTTCTTACAGTCTTTTTTTGGAAGGCTTTTTGTCCGCCTTCTTCATAGCCCTTTCCACATCTTTGATAGGCTTTTTTCTTCTTATAAAGAGGCTTGCCATGCTTGGTGCTGGTCTTTCACATGCCGCCTTTGGTGGTATAGCCATAGCTCTCTTGCTTGACGTAGACCCTATAGCTTTTACAGTCTTATACACCGTATTGCTGGGGCTTTTTATACAGTTTCTGGTGGATAAAAAATCCTTACCTGCGGATACTGTTGTAGCTCTCTTCTTTTCCCTGGGTGTTGCTCTTGCCATAATCATCTTAGGCATGACTGAAAACCTTGGTGCCAACGTATTTTCTTACCTTTTTGGAAGCATGCTTACCGCTTCTACGCTTGACCTTTTGCTTTCTTTCCTTATCTTTTTGCTTACCATTACTTTTATACTCTTTAACTACAGAAGCTTATTGCTGTTGTCCTTCAACGAAGAGCTTAGCAAACTCAGGGGTGTGAGGGTAGAGCTTCTTAACTACCTGCTTATATCCATAGCTTCCGCAAACGTGGTGCTCTCTATAAAGGCGGTAGGCTTGGTTTTATCTGCAAGCTTTATATCCATACCAGCCATGACTTCCCTTATGGTATCTACTTCCTTCCTGCAAAGCCTTATGCTCTCCGCCATTTTTTCTTTTCTGTCCCTTTTTTTTGGTATAGCACTGGCTCTTGTGGCAGACCTACCACCCAGCGGTGCAGTGGTGGCTTGCATGGTATTTATGTTCCTTCTTGTAGCTTTTGGTAGATTTATGTTTAAATTTCTCAGGATTGAAAAAAGTGGATGATTTAGTTTTATTTTGACAAAGTCGGCGTATATTATATTTAGAGCTTCTATGGTGTTGGGCGTGCTTAAAGTTGAGCTATTTTTCCCAGAGAACAATTCTCTAAAAGAGAAAAGGCAATACGTAAGGTCCATAAAGGACAAAGTGCGGTCTTCTTTTAATGTGTCTGTGGCGGAGGTGGAATATCAGGAACTATGGCAGAGAACAAGCATAGCCTTTGCCTGTGTTGCCAGTGAAAGAAGCATAGCGGAGGATACTCTTAGCAGGGTAAAAAAGCTTTTGGAAAGGCATTATCCAGAGTTTCTGCTTGACCTGAAGTTAGACTTTATAAGACTCTAAAAGCACATACAGGCATAGGAAACTATAGAGTCCGTGCTGTCTTCGTAGTATTTGCTGTAGTCCAAAAGCTGACCCTTTTGCAAGCCAGCTAAGCTTAGCGTTTGAGTAAACACAAGGTTTGTATACATGCCGTCTATGCGCGTAGAATTGTTGTCGTAGCTCAAAAGCTCAAAGGCTTCATCACCATTTAAAGACTGGAGTAAGTTAAGGTAAGCCTTATCCCTTGGGTATGGGTCGTAACTCCTTTTGTCTCCAAACTTTTTACCTACATGGCTTAGGTCCACGCTGGATAGGATAAGAGCGTGGGAAAGTTCTTTGTCAACAACCCTTATTAACTTTTCCGCAAGCTCTTTCAAAAAGGGCTTATCACCGTAAGATACTATTATGGCAAGAGCTTGAGCCTCTGGAAAGAGCATTTTGGCGTAAAGGCTTGCAAATTCAATGGAGTGCTCCATCCTGTAAGAAAGAAGGTCGTGAGTTATGTCAAAGTTGTATAGAGACTGAAGCTTTTCTATCAGGTCTTTTCTTGTTCTTAAGACTCCAAAGGGTGTCTCCATGTCCAAGGGCAAAACAGAGAAGGGCATTTGGTGCCAGTAGTGAGACACACCAAGAATAACTATTAGCCTTTTCTCACCCTTTAGTCTTCCGTATCCTTCCCAGTAGGTGCTTTTTGCAACCCTTATATCCATGTGGGGCACCATAAGTCCTAAAAAATCCCTCTTGTCTTCTTTTTGCTCACCAGTTAGAAACTTTCTGCATTCCTCTGGGTCTTTGGGATAGGCTGCACCCACGTGGGACATGGGTCTCGTACCCTTGCTTAGAAGCTCTTCTTTTGTTCTCTTCAAAGCATCCCAAAAACGCTCGCTTTCCAAAAGCAAAGACCCATCAAGCACCTTTATAAACTCTTTTAGCTCATCATCGCTAAGCAAGTTTCCCGTTGCTCTAAAGAAATCAAGCTTTATATCTGTGAGGTCTCTTGAACCGTCCATCAACGAAAGCAAAAGAAGAGCTGGGTAAGATAGGATTAGCCCTTCCGAAAGATTAAGTGGGTCTTGCACTACAAAGCCACCTGCTACCGCCTGAACTTGAACGGGTCTTACTTTAGGCTTCATCCAAATATGAGAATTTCTTCCTCTACAAACTTCCCGTCGATGAGTTCCCAGCTTCTGTAGGAAACTACCTTGCCCTTGTTTACAGACAGTATTATGTAAGAAAAACCTTCAAAGGCTCTTTCTTGGTCAAACTGCGATGGTCTGTCAGGATGGTCTGGATGAGAGTGGTAGACGCCTACAATTTCCAGACCAAACTCTTGGGCTTTTTTCTCCGCCTTGAGGTAGTCCGCGGGTGCTATCTCGTACCTGTCGTGCTTTCTGTCTGGGTTTGCGTTGGGTGTCTCATAGGCACCAAAGACGGTCCTGAGGTTTGTATCTACCTTTCCCAGCAGTAGCCCGCAAGTCTCATATGGATAGTCCCTTTCCGCCTGAGCTATTATTTTTTGCAATGCTGAACCCTTAATCCTTAGCATCTTCAGACCAAAGCATACTCAGTTAAAAGCTCCGCTATCTGCACTGCGTTAGTGGCGGCTCCTTTTCTTATGTTGTCCGCCACTACCCACAAGGACAGACCGGGTTCAAAAACAAGGTCTTTCCTTATTCTACCCACAAAGACATCATCCTTACCTGCAACTTCTACGGGTAGGGGATATGCTCCTTCCGTAAGCTCGTCAAATAGGACCACACCCTTCGCTTCCTTTAAGAGCTGTCTTGCTTCTTCTGGGGATAGGTCTTCCCTCAGGTGAACGCTTATGGCTTCTGAGTGTCCATACAGGACTGGCACTCTCACACAGGTGGCTGACACTTTGATGTGTGGGTCGTGGAGTATTTTGCGAGTCTCGTTAAGCATCTTCATCTCTTCTTTAGTGTAACCGTTTTCTGTAAAAACATCTATCTGAGGAACTACATTAAAGGCTATCCTTTTGGGTAGGGCTTTTGCCTCTGGCATCTCTCTCCCTTCACACCAAGCCCTTGTTTGCTCTTGGAGCTCTCTTATAGCTTTTGCTCCCGCACCGGAGACAGACTGGTATGTGGAAACTACTATAGCCTTTATCCCTGCCTTATCGTATATGGGTTTTAGGGCTACAAGCATCTGAATGGTGGAGCAGTTAGGGTTTGCTATTATACCCTTATGCTCCTTCACATCTTCAGGGTTTACCTCTGGCACCACAAGGGGAACATGAGGTTCAAGCCTCCAGGCGGAGGAGTTATCTATGACTACCGCACCATCGGAGGCAAACTTAGGTGCGTATTCTCTGCTTACGCTTGAACCTGCGGAGAACAGGGCTATATCTATGCCCGAAAAGTTTGACCTTTTGCCCAATGCCTGAACCTTTATCCTCTCGCCCTTGAATGTAAGCTCTGTACCCTCTGAACGGTCTGAAGCAAAAAGCTCAAGCTCATCCACGGGAAAGTTTCTCTCTTCCAACACCTTTAGGAAAGTTCTGCCTACTTCTCCGGTGGCACCCACCACCGCTACCTTGTATCCCATGGTTATAATTATAAGGCATGCTTTTTTTATTCCTGATACTTATAGCGTTTTTGAGTTTACTGCCTAACCTTGGGGCTTATCCCTTTAAGAACGAAGAATCTCTTCGTGTGGCAGTTGCTTTTGAAATGTGGCACTCAAAGAGTTATACACAACCCACTTTTTTGGGAGAGCCTTACTACAACAAGCCACCTCTATTCAATTGGCTTATAATCCTATACTCCCATATATTCCCATGGGGGGAGTTAACTGGAAGGGTTGTCAGCCTTACTTTCTTGCTTTTCACATCCCTTCTGGTTGGACTTTTCTCCTACAGACTCTTTAGGGTTGTAAGGCTTTCCTTGAGCTCTTCCTTTATCTTCCTTACTTTTGGAAATGTGCTTTTCTTCTATGGATATCTCGCTGAGATTGATATGACCTTTAGCTTCTTCGTATATTTAGGTATTTTCCTTCTGTACCTGTGGTGGGAAAAAAGGTCTTTAACCGTCGCAATCCTCTCCGGAGTAGCTTTTGGAGCTTCAGCCCTTCTGAAGGGCTTTCCCGCATACGCCTTTTTTTTCTTATCACTTTTAGCTTTATCCTTATACTACAGGAGCCTGAGCCTTCTTTGGAGCAGAGAAGCTTTTATAAGCTACGCTATTTCTCTTCTCTTGCCCCTGCTGTGGCTTTCTCAAGTTCCTGACCCTTTTGCCTATCTTCATAACCTTTTTAGGGAAAGCTTTGGTAGAGTAGAAGGGGATTTTTCAAGATTTATACACATGCTCTTGTATCCTCTTGTGAACTTCAAGGATTTGCTTCCATGGAGTTTGGTCTTTTTCTTTTCTCTTTACTTTACAAGGCTCTCTCTTCCCCCACAGCTCAGACCATTACTCTTGATGTTTTTCCTTAACTACACACCCTATTGGATATCTAACTCGGCGGGCAGGTACATAATGCCCCTCTACCCTCTGCTTGCTATTATTTTCTCCTTTTACATAAATCAAGCACTACAGGATAAAACCTTTAAAAGGGTGTTCCTATCTGTGGCACTTTCCACCGTTTTTTTGAGAATTCTGTACGGATTTGCCTTTTTCCCCTACGAAGAAAGCAGAGAAAACTCAAGAAAGAGAATTGCCTTGGATATGGCTAAGTACTTAAAGATAGAAGATACAATAGCCTGCGAGTGCCCTGAAGAAAAGTCCGTATGCTTGTATGTTGGTTTATGGAAAGGTGAACCACTAAAGAAGTTAAACTTAACCCAAGGTGCTAAGTACGCAATAGTCTGCGGTAAAAGGTTAGGCGAGCCAATAAAGCAATACAGGATAAAGCATAAACTGGTTAACCTTGAGAAGTTAAATTAATAACCTATGGACATAAAACCAGAAGACCTCTATAGGCTTGAAGATAAGGTATTGGTAGATATAAGAAGTCCATCGGAGTTTGAAGAGTTTCACATACCTGGGGCTATAAACATACCTCTTTTTGAGGATGAAGAAAAGAGACTTATAGGTATTGTATACAGGGGTGAGGGAGTAGAAAAGGCAAAGGAGCTTGGCTATGAGATAGCGTGGAAGAAGCTGGAAAACCTCCTGCAGAGGTTTGCGGAGCTGAGCAAAAAGCACAAACATGTGGTGGTTTACTGTTGGAGGGGTGGTCTAAGAAGCCAAGAGCTTTGTAAGGTTTTGAGGTCCACGGGTCTGCAGGTGTTAAGGCTTGAAGGAGGCTACAGAAGTTACAGAGAGTTCATCCTCAAGGATATGGAAAGAATCCTTACAAATAAAAGGTTCTTGGTTCTTACTGGCAAAACGGGTGTGGGTAAGACCAAGCTTATAAGAAAACTTCAAGAAGAGGGCTATCCCGCTTTGGACCTTGAAGAGCTTGCGGGGGATAGAGGCTCTGTCTTTGGAAGGGTTGGGCTTTCCAAGAGAGTGAGTCAAAAACTTTTTGATGCTATGCTCTATGAAAGACTCAGAAACATAGAATCAGAGCTAATTATCGTAGAGGACGAAAGCAGGACAATAGGAAGGGTGCACCTTTCAGAAGCCTTTTGGAGAAAAAAGGAAGAAGGTATGTTGGTAGAGATAGAAGCAAACCTCTCAACGAGGCTTAAGAATATAGTAGAAGATTACACCGCTTCAGAAGGTTGGAGAGAGGATGCAATAAGGTCTTTAAGCAAAATAAGGAAATATTTAGGCGAGGAGATGTTTCATCATGCACGGCACTTACTGGAAACCAACAGAGTAGAAGAGTTTGCCCTCTTCCTAATCAAAGAATACTATGACAAGACATACAAGGTCCGAAGAAAGGTCCGCTTTCGTCTGGATTGCTCAGACATAGAGGCATGTTTTCAGGAGTTAAAGGGAATATACTCGTACATTCTAAAGGAAGGGGTAGCTTCTAAGCCTTGCGGGTAGTCTTTTACTCCTCACTTCAAGCTCTACCTCAAGACCATCTTTTCTATACTCAACTTTTACAAAGCACAGAGCTATACCTCTTTGAAGATGGGGTGAGAAGGTCCCACTACTTACGTAACCTATGTGTTCCTCCTTGTAGAAAATCCTATAGCCTTCCCTCGGAACACCCCTCTGTAAAAGCTCAAGTCCATAAAGCCTTTTCTCCACTGGCCTTTTTAAAAGTTGCTCCTTACCTATAAAATCCTTATCAAGGCTTACATACCTATCCAAATTGGCTTCGAAGGGACTTATGTCCTCAGAAATCTCGTGTCCGTACAAGGGCATACCAGCCTCAATCCTAAGGGTATCCCTCGCACCAAGCCCACAGGGTGGACACTCTTTTAAAATGTCCCTGAAAAGCTCAAGTCCTCTATCTAAGGTGGTGTATATTTCAAAGCCATCTTCCCCAGTGTATCCAGTGCGCGAGACTATAACACCGTCAAATACCTCAAAATGATAGTATTTAATAGTCTCTACTGGAAAATATTTTTTAAGAACCTCTGATGATTTTGGTCCCTGAAGGGCAAACTGGATTAGTTCTTGGCTTCTATCTTCTACTAAAATCCCATTATCCATCAGCCATTGGATGATTTTTCCTCTGTTGCCCGCATTCACGCAGATTAAAAAACCTCCATCATACAGCTTGTAGAGGGTAATATCATCCTTTATTCCTCCTCCTTCGTTCATAAAAAGGTTGTATTGCACTCTTCCAATCTTTAGACCGCTTACAGTTCTTGATGTAAGATATTCAAGACCTTCTGCGCTATCTCCTTTTATAAGGAGCCTGCCCATATGAGATATATCAAAAACTCCGCAGGAATTTCTAACCGAAAGAACCTCTTCCCTTATGGAAGAATATTCCAAGGGCATTTCCCAACCGGCAAACTCGGTAAACCTTGCACCAAGGGACTTATGAAGGTGGCATAAGGGTGTTCTCATATTAAAATTTTAGCCCATGTTGGGAAGATACATACTTTTCAATCACATCAAGACCTTTTTTCTTATACTTTTCGTGCTGATTGGTCTACTTTACATATACCTAATAGGGGAGGTTTTCATACTTTTCGAGGAAAAAAACCTTAAAGTTTTTCTGGACTATAGCCTAAACTTTCTACCTATATCCTTTTTCTACATTAGCTCTTTCGTCGTGAGCTTATCCTTTTTACTGGTTTTCCGAAGAATGTTGCAGAAAAATATGGATTTTTTAGTCTACAGCTTTGGAATATCACCCCTTAAGCTATCTTGGTCTGTGATTCTCTTTTCCCTTATTATTTCCTCTTTAAATCTGGTGGGAAGCTATAAACTTTATGCAGACAGTCAGAGACAGCTTTATAGGTTAGAAAGGCAATATAAAAAAGCGAAGGAGCTGGAGAGCGGTGTGGTTAGAAATCTGTGGCTAAAAAGTGAACAGGACAATGAGACTCGTTTTTACAACTTTGAACTTATAGACCTTTCTACAGGTGGTATCTACGGCTTTTACCTTCTTAGGGTTAAAGAGGGGTCTATAGAAGAGCTTGTGGTGGCTCAGGTGGGAAAGTGGGAAAAGGACCATATAACCTTAAGGGATGCAAGCGTAAGAAATATGCTGATTGGCGAAGAAGTAAAAAAAGATATGAGCTTTCAATATGTGGACATAAGCCAGATAGAACCGCTTGCGGAGAAGCCAGAACACCTATCCCTAAAGGAGGTTTTTACGCTTACCCTACTAGGGGAAAAGGTTGGTGTAAACCAACGATACTACAGCTACGAAATGTTGAGGAGGGTGCTAACATCTATGTTGCCCTTGCACATTACTCTTACGCTGGTATGGGTTTACTTTAAATGGAGAAGTTTTAACTTTGCTATGTTTTCACTTTTTGGTGTTTTTTCCCTTCACTGGATGCTTCTGAACTTTATAAGGTCTCTTGTGGAGAATACAGGTTTTAGCCTATTTTTAATTTATTCTCTCTACCTGCCTGTGCCTTTCCTCTCCCTAAAAGGACTTTACAATCTGGTAAAAGGATTCAGGGTCTAAGCTTGCACCCCCTACAAGAAGACCGTCCACGTCCCTCATCCGCATAAACTCTCCCGCATTTTTCGGGTTTACACTACCACCGTAAAGGACCCTAGTTCTACCTTCGTGCTTAGGGTTTACGTCTTGCAGGAGGTCTTTTATGTAGGCATGAACCACCTGTGCGTCTTCGGGCGTGGCTGGATTACCCGTCCCTATAGCCCACACTGGTTCGTAGGCTATGTCCAGGTCGTCTGTATAACTTTCCACACCCGAAAGAGCAAGCCTTACCTGAGTTTCAACTACCTTGAAGGTCAATCCTGCTTCCCTTTCTTCAAGTCTTTCTCCTACGCAGAGTATTGGTCTTACGCCAGCCTCAAGGCAGGCGGTTATTTTTTTGCTTATAAGCTCGTCAGTTTCCCCAAATATCCAACGCCTCTCAGAATGACCTACTATGATGTAGGAAACTCCAAGTTCTTTGAGCATTTCAAGGGAGATTTCCCCTGTAAAGGCACCTTTTGGTTCATAGTGGCAGTTTTGCGCCCCCAGTTTTATGTGAGTGCCCTTTAGTATTTCGCTGGCTACGCACAAGGAGGTAAAGGGTGGACAAAGGAGTATTTCCCTATCCTTTATGTCTTCCACAAGAGGAAGGAAGCCTTGGAGGTATTCTTTAGTCTGAGATGGTGTAAGGTTCATCTTCCAGTTGGCTGATATGATTTTCATCAAAATAAGTATATCATAGGAGAAAAAAATAGGCATACAAAAGCCCGACTATTATCCTGTATATACCAAAGGGTAAGAAGGAATGTTTTGAAAGAAAGGCAAGCATGGCTTTTACGCTAAGAAGGGCAAAGATAAAAGCTGTTATAAAACCTACCGCTAATATTTGCCACTGGTCTATTTGGAACTCAGCGTGAGACCTAAAGAGGTCATAAGATGTTGCTATAAGCATGGTGGGAACAGCAAGAAGAAAGGAAAATTCCGCAGCGGTTTTCCTGTTTAGACCCATAAGCATACCACCTATGATTGTGGCACCAGAGCGTGATACGCCTGGTATCATGGCTAAGCTTTGAAAAAACCCCACAACTATAGCCTTACTGTAGCTAAGGTTTTTCACATCACCTACGTAGCAAAATCTTTCGCAGAGTCTGTCCGCAAACAGAAGAAAAAAGCCACCTAAAACAAGCATAGTCACCACCAAAAGGTCGTTTCCTATAAGATAACCCTTTATAAACCTGTAAAGTGTAAAGCCCAAAATGCCAGTAGGTAAAAAGGCAACCGCAACCTTTTTCCAGAGCTCTACATCCACCAAAAGCCTGCGAAAGTAGAGGAAAACTATTGCGATTATGGCACCGAGCTGTATGGATATTTCAAAGCTCTTGGTAAACTGGTCATGTGGAATTCCGAGCATGTGGGCCACGAGGATAAGGTGTCCCGTAGAAGATACGGGCAAAAACTCGGTAAAACCTTCCACAGCTCCGAGAATTAGGGCATGTTTTATATCCATCAAACCACCTCCACGTATACGCCTTTTAAGTAAAGTGTATTGGGCATCTGGAGTATCCAAGGATGGTCCAAATCCTGCATGCTCTCCGCTACTACCCTGACCTGTCTTCTTACATCCACTGCGGCTTGGGTCAGGGTCTGTAGGATATGCTCTCTGGTTATGTGAAAGGAGCAGGAATATATGGCAAGATATCCACCTGGTTTTGTCAAGAGAAGACCTCTTACTAAAAGCTCTTTATAACCTCTCAAAGCATTGGGAACTGAAGCCCTGTTTTTGGCAAAGGATGGTGGGTCTATGACTACAAGGTCAAAGCTTCTGCCCTCCGAGTGCAATTTTCTCAAAAAGTCAAAGGCGTTGGCTTGAACCCATTCTATACCAGAGAGACCGTTTAGCTCTGCGTTTCTCTTGCCTACTTTTATGGCATCTTCTGATATGTCCACAGCCACTACGCTTTTAGCCCCAGCCTTTATCATACTCAGTGCAAAGCCTCCCGTATGACAAAACACATCAAGACACTCGCCCCCGGGCTTTACAAAGTCCCTTACGAGCCTTCTTGCTCTTCTTTGGTCCAGAAAAAAGCCCGTCTTTTGCCCCTCTGGAATGTTAACTATAAACTTGAGGTCATGCTCCCATATGGTTACCTCTTCTGGAACTTCACCATGCAAGACACCGCCCTGTTCCCTTATTCCTTCAATAGAGGCGGCATACTCGTTTACCTTTTCGTATATACCTTTTAGTTTCAAAAGGTCTACAAGTGCAGGTATCACCCAGTTTCTGAGCTTGTTCATTCCGTATGTGGTAAACTCCACTACCGCATACTGGTCGTAAACATCCACTATAAGCCCAGGCAAAAAGTCTCCCTCTGAATGCACAAGTCTGTAAGCGTTGCTGTTTATGTAAAGCTTGCTTCTGTAATCGTAAGCTTGTTTTAGCCTTTCTCTTATGAGTTCCTCCCTTATGGGCTTATCCTTTTCAAAGGACATTATTCTGACGCTTATGTTTGTTTGTGGGTTTATGTAGCCATAACCTAAGAACCTACCACCGTAGTCCCTAACGACCACAAGGTCTCCAGGCTCTGGCTTTTTAGAGTAGCCTATTATTTCAGGTTTGTAAACCCATGGGAAAAAGCCCCTAATTTTGTCCTCCACTCCGGGCCTTACTCTAACCTGTATCATTCGTAACGAGCCAGCATCCTCCTTGCTACTTCCCTTGCCTTCTCCTTGCCTACGAGCCTTTCAACCAGCTTTAGACCAAACTCAAGGGCTGTGCCAGGTCCCTGACTGGTAACTATGTTTTCATCCTCTACCACTGGTTGGTCTACGTAAGTTGCGGGCTTTATCTCTTCTACGAGCGACGGATAAACGGTAGCCTTTTTGCCTTGGAGCACTCCAAACTTGGCAAGGGCTGTGGGTGCTGCGCATATGGCACCTATCAACTTTTTCTTCTCCTGCATGGCCTTTATGAGAGCTTCCACTCTTTGGTCTTGCTTGAGCTTCTCTACTCCTCCCGCACCGCCCGGCAGTATGACCATGTCCAACTCTTCAGGCTTTAGCTCTTCTATGGTGGTATCTGGCACTATTTTTACGTTCCTTGCACTGGCCACGGGGTCTGGTGTGAGACCTGCAATGACAACCTCAACCCCTGCACGTCTTAGTGCATCAATGGGTGCAACCGCTTCCAGCTCTTCAAAGCCCTCTGCAAGCAATATGGCAACCTTTGGCATAGCAATACCTCCTTACTTTATTATTTCCCTCTCCCTTACCCTTGGGTCTATAAGGGCAAGGAGTAGGTCCGCTATAAGGTTTCCTACCAGAAGCATTATAGTGCCAATGTATAGCCCCCCCATCACTAAAAAAAGGTCTTGGGACAAAACCGCATCCAGCATAAGTGTTCCAAGCCCTGGCCAGCCCACTATTATCTCTATAAGAGCGGCACCAGATAGAAGACCTGCTATTTCATAACCCACGAGCGTGGTGAAGGGGTTCATGGCATTCTTGACTATGTGCTTCATTATAACCCATTGGGATACGCCCTTTGCCCTAAGCATGACCACCATGGGGCTGTTCTTTATCTCTATAACACTGCTTCTCATTAGCCTCACAAGACCGGCAGACGAGACCAAAGTAAGGGTTAGTACCGGTACAAACATATGAGAGACAATATCCAGCACTTTACCCCACAGGCTTAGCTTATAAAAGTCCGGACTGTGAATGCCACCAACGGGTAGGTATCCCGTTTTGGACACCAGCACGAGTAGTATAAAAGCCAAAAAGAAAGAAGGAAAGGACATAAAGGTATAGCCATAAGCCCTGATTGTTTTATCAATAAGGCTTCCCTCCTTCAGACCAGCCAAAAGACCTAAGGGGACGGCCAAAAGCCACGAGAGAACCGTTGAGCTTACTGTAAGCAGAAGAGTGTTCCAGACCCTTTCACTTATAAGCTCAGACACAGGTGCATGATACTGAAAACTATATCCCAAGTCAAAGGTAAGTGCGGACAGGAGCCATCTAAGGTATTGCACCAGCAGATTTTGGTCAAGTCCATACTGTCTTTTGAGGGCTTCTATGGTCTCTGGCGATATCTGTGGGTTTAACCTTAGTTGGTCTAAATAGTCACCGGGTGCCAGCTTTATGATTAGAAAGGATACAAAGGTAACACCTATTAGAGTTATGAAAGCTTGAAGCAGTCTGTAGCCCAAATACCAAAACATCAGAAATAGTTGGCTATAAAGTGCTTAACCTGGGAGAAATACCTATCTATCTCCTCTTGGTGTTTTTTCTTTACGTATCTGACTACCTTGTAATCGTCCCAGTAGCCTACAAGGGGTATTCTGTCCATTATGGAGTCCTTATCCTGTATAAAGTAGAGTATTGCGGAGATAAAGTCCCTTTTGGTTTCCGGCTTGAGGTTAAATTCCTCATCGGAAAGGATTCTCATGAGCATTTTAGCATCAAGAATGAGATTTCTCACATACTCCATCGTAGGTGGAACGCGGAGGAGCTTTTCCTCAAGAAGTCTTCTCAGCTCCTTAGGCTCTATGTCTCTGTAATATGCTTTGAGCTTTTCCTCCATGAGTTTTCTATTATAGCATCAAATGTGCTTCCAATCTATATTCACTATCCCTTCTATACTCCTCCCTTTCGTATGGATAATCTTTGCGGTAATGAACTCCCCTACTTTCCTTCCTCCAAAGTGCACAGCTAAAGGTTGCCATGGCTGTAAGGCTTATATCAAAGAGTTGCCTGTTTTCTACGTTAGGCTCCCAGTTTTTCCAACTCTGAAGCCAGTTTGTGAGCCTCTGAAGACCTTCCTCTAAGCTTTCTTCTCTCCTTTCCAAACCGCATGTTTCCCACATAAGCCTTCTGAGGTCTTCAAAGGTATAGGGGGGTTTGCCCTTTCCTTCTCTTTTGTTTCTGAAGATTTTTGTCTTAGCTTTTTTAAGGGTGCTGAGTTGATGGAATACTTTGTAAGCGGTCCTGTGTCCGAAAACAACACCTTCAAGCAGGGAATTGGAGGCAAGCCTGTTGGCACCGTGAACACCCGTGCAGGCACACTCACCCACTGCGTAAAGGCCTTCAAAGGTGGTCTCGCCGTAGCTTTTTACCTCCACACCCCCTATGTAATAATGAGCGGCAGGGGTAATAGGTATGGGCTGTTCTTTTGGATTATAGCCCAAGTCCCTTAACATGTGGTAAATAGTTGGGAAACGCTCTTTGAGGTCTATGCCTTTGTTTTTCAAAGGTCTTAGGTCAAGAAAAACCTCACCACCCTCTATGATTTGTCTGTATATTGCCCTTGCCACCACATCCCTTGGCTGTAGTTCGTCCACAAACCTTTCTCCCTTAGAGTTCAGAAGCAAAGCACCCTCACCCCTTACAGCTTCGGATATTAGAATGCTTGTGTTCTTTACTACAGTGGGATGAAACTGCACAAATTCAGGGTTTAAAAGGGTTAGACCCTTTCTCAAGGCTATGCCCAGTGCATCCCCCCTTACCCTTACGGGGTTAGAGGTGTGTAAAAACATGCTGGCAGCACCACCGGTGGCTAAAACAAGCACACTGGTTCTTATGAACTTTAAACTTCCATCGTAATAGAGGATGCCCTCTACCCTGTCTTCGCCTAAGATTTCCTGAAGCTCCCCCATAAGCACCTCTATGCCCAGCTCCCTTACCCTTTTCCATAGGGCTTCGTATATGGCTCTTCCCGTGTAGTCTTTGACTTTGTAAACTCTCGGAAAAGAATGCCCCCCTTCTATAGTGGTTTCTGGGTCAAAGCTTACACCCCACCTTCTTAGGTCCGCCAACCTTTGAATACCTTCATCTACGAGTATTCTTAGAGTATCCTCTTTGCACAGACCTCTTCCTGCCCTCTGTGTGTCAAGAGCATGAAGGTATGGGCTATCATGGGGATGTAAAGCACAGGCTATACCACCCTGAGAATAGTAAGTATTTCCCACACCTCTGGTAAGCAAAAGCGGGTCAACCCCCAGCTCCTTCAAGACTATGGCGGTTGTCAGACCCCCTATACCGCTACCGCATATGACTACCTCCGCTTCCTCCTCTGGTAGCTTAGAGCTGTCAAAGTCAAGAAAGTACACCATGCTTTTTGTATATGCCCACTATAAGGTCAGCAAGACGCACAGGGTCGTGTCTTACAAAATCCTCCTTCTCTCCTATGAGGTCTTCTGCGTAGACTTCTATACCCTCTCTTGCTATCTTAGCTATATCTGGTATAACAGGTTCTTGCCTTTGTTCCAAGTATCTTCTAAGCACCTGGTCCGATGGCATGCGCGTGTTTACCACCGCCACGTCTATCCTGTCTATACCCGTTGCTTCCTTGAAGGCCCTTATGTGGTCGTAGGCGGTAAAGCCATCCGTCTCACCAGGTTGTGTCATAGCGTTTACCACAAATATCCTAAGGGCTTGGGAGCGTAGGACAGAATCCCTTATGTCTTGTATTAATAGGTTGGGTATTACGCTAGTGTAAAGGCTACCAGGTCCAAAAACTATCACATCCGCAGACTCAACCTTTGCCACCGCATCTATGGGAGCCTTTGCCCCTTCTGGCTCTATCCATATCTTTTCTATCCTAACGCCGTCAGACTTGCCGTACTCGGTTATGCTCTCCTCCCCACAGATTGTGTTACCATCGCTGAAGCTGGCGCAGAGCTGGATGCTTTCAAGAGTTGCAGGAATTATCTCACCTTTCGTTCTGAGAATCTGCGATGCTATGTTTATTGCCTGCAAAAAGCTACCCGTTATCTCTGTGAGGGCAACAAGAAATAGGTTTCCGAAGGCATGACCCTCCAACTCTTCCCCTTTAAACCTGTATTGGAAAAGCTCCCTCATTATATCCTCGCTCTCCGAAAGTGCAACTATGCAGTTTCTTATATCACCCGGTGCAGGCATGTTATAAACTTTCCTAAGTCTTCCCGTGCTTCCCCCACTGTCCGCCACCGTTACTATGGCTGAAAGGTCCTCTATTTCTCTCCCCACCCTCTCCTTTAAACCTCTCAGTAAAGTGGAAAGCCCCGTTCCTCCTCCTACAGCTACCAGTTTCATGTTAACCTCCTTGAAAATTTAAAGGTCGTGAAATATTTTAAACCATTATGGTTACGCTAAATCTCAAGGAAATCTTCAAAACAAAAAACAAGTTCGTGGGAAGTTATTCCTTCAGTCCAGAAGGCATAAAACTTCCACCAGACTTAGGTGAAATAAAGGAACCTATAAAGGTGTATGTAGAAATAACAAAAGAAAAGGGCGGATACAGAATTTATATGGAAATAGAGGGATATGTGGTGCTCGAGTGTAGTAGATGCCTTACCTTATATCAAAAGGACGTAGGAAAAAAGGAAAGCCTGAGAATAGAACCCTACCCCACAAGGGATGTTCTTTACCTAAAGCCCTCGGAGCTTGATGTTTCCTTCTACGAGGATGAAGAGTCCTTTAATCTAACTGACTTGGTCAGAGAGCAGATAATACTTAGCCTACCCACCAAGCCCCTGTGTAGTCCAAACTGCAGTGCACCCGTAGAATTGTTTGAGTCTAAAGCCATAACCCTCGGAGACCTTCTCAAAAGGGATAATGTGCTATAATAAAACATCCGTTATAAACTATTGGAGGCGACAAAATGGCTGTTCCAAAGAGAAAAACTTCTAAATGGAGAAGAGACCAAAGAAGAGCTCAGAACTTCTTTTCCAAATTAAAGTCTCTTTCCCTTGCAACATGCCCCAACTGTGGAGAACTGATGATGCCCCACAGGGCTTGTCCTTACTGCGGATACTACAAAGGAAGGGGAATTCTTAAGACTTCATGACGAAAATAGCAGTTGATTGCATGGGGGGGGATTACGCCCCTGAAGAAATAGTAAAGGGTTGTATTCTGGCTCATAAAGAGCTTGAGCTGGAAAGTATCCTCGTAGGTGACGAAGAAAGGATAAGACACATACTGAGGCAGGAAAAATACGAGAATAAACTCCATATAGTGCATGCGGGCGATGTGATTCAGATGCATGAAACACCTTCTAATGTCCTGAAGAAAAAAAACTCTTCTCTGTATGTAGCGGGTAAGTTGGTAAGAGAGGGAATGGCTGATGGTCTCGTATCTGCTGGTAATACTGGTGCTGTGCTTACTGTTGGCAAGTTTATAATAGGAGCCATAGAAGACCTTGAGAGACCAGCCATTGGCGTGGCACTGCCAAACCCAGCTGGTAAGACTGTGCTTATAGATGTAGGTGCAAACGTGGACTGCAAGCCTGCTCACCTTCTACACTTTGCGGTTATAGGGCACACCTATGCGGAGGAAATACTGGGCATAAAAAATCCAAGGGTAGGCATACTTAGCATAGGTGAGGAAGAGGGCAAGGGCAACGAACTGGTAAAGGAATCATATCCTCTCCTAAAAGCAAGCAAGCTTAACTTCCTTGGCAATGCGGAGGGAAGGGACATATACGCGGGCACCTTTGATGTAATCGTGTGCGATGGCTTTGTGGGCAATGTTGTCCTAAAGGCGAGCGAAAGCCTCGGGCTTGCGGTCTTGCAGATGATAAAGGAAGAGGTTCAGAAGAGCCTTTTAGCTAAGATAGGGGCACTTCTTATGAAACCAGCGCTGAACAACTTTAAGAAAAAAGCGGATTTTGCGGAATACGGTGGTATACCTCTACTTGGTGCAAAGAAGCCCGTCATAATAACCCACGGAAGGGCAAACGCAAAGGCTATAAAAAACGCCATAAGGGTAGCCAATGAGTTTCTAACGCACCACTTTAACGAGAGGCTTTCAGAAAACTTGAAAACTCTCATACCTCAAGAGGTTAGAACCTGATGGGTATAACCATAGAAGGCCTTGGCTACTATACCCCAAAGCATGTGCTGAGCAACTTTGACCTGGAAAAGATGGTGGACACTTCTGACGAGTGGATAACCACGAGGACGGGCATAAAGGAAAGAAGGATTGCAAAGGAAGAGAGTCTTCTTTATATGTCCTACGAGGCAAGCCTAAAAGCTCTTGAGGATGCAAAGGTACAACCCAGAGAAATAGAGCTGATAGTCTTAGCAACTCTTACGCCAGACCTTGGCTTTCCTGCCAGTGCCTGCCTTCTTCAGGCAAAGCTTGGTGCGGATAGGGCTTACGCCTTTGACATATCTGCAGCCTGTAGTGGATTCTTGTATGGTCTTGAAGTAGTTGGCTCCATACTCGCCTCCGGCGGTGCAAAAAAGGCTCTGTTGGTGGGTGCGGAAAGACTGTCTCAAATAGTGGATTGGAATGATAGGTCAACTTGTGTCCTCTTCGGTGATGGAGCTGGTGCGGTAGTTCTGTCTTCAGAGGGCGAAGGTGAGCTTTTGGCTTCCGCCCTTAGGTCTGATGGAAATTACTGGGACATACTCTATTCAGAGCGTTGTGGATACATAAGGATGAAGGGGAAAGAGCTTTTTAAGCTGGCGGTGCGTTCCATGGCTGAGGTATGCGAGGAAGTTTTGCAAAAGGCTAACATAAGGAGCGAGGATGTAGACTTAGTAGTCCCACACCAGGCAAACATAAGAATCATAGAAGCCCTTGCGGAGAAACTAAGCATACCCATGGATAAGGTTTATACCAACATACACAAGTATGGAAACACAAGTGCTGCATCCATACCCATAGCTCTGTGTGAGGCAAAACAAACGGGAAGGCTCAAGAGAGGGGACATAGTACTTCTTACCGCAATGGGTGGTGGTCTAACCTGGGGTGCTTGTCTTTTGAGGTTTTAAGTTGAATTGGGATGTTGTCGTAATAGGAGCTGGTCCTGCGGGTGCCTCTACCGCATACCATCTGTCAAAGTCTGGACTTAGAGTTCTACTCGTAGAGAAAGAGAAACTTCCCCGTTTTAAGCTGTGTGCAGGCTGTATCTCTGCAAGGGCTAAAGGACTTCTTCCAGAAGGTTACGAAAGGCTTATTCTAAACATAATAAGGTTTGGAAGATTGGGCTTTGGTGGTCTTAAGGAGACGAAGGTTGATTACCTTAAGGATGTAGCATACATAGTAGATAGGAGAGACTTTGATAAATTTCTAACGGAGAAATCTCAAGAGGTGGGTGCACAGCTCCTGCATGCGGAGCTACTGGGCTTTGAGAAGGAGGGCTCCAACTATAGGGTTTATACTAATAAGGGAAGTTTTAAAACGGAAGTTCTCGTGGGTGCGGACGGAGTCCACTCAAGGGTTGCAAGCCTTTTGGGCTATAAAAAGAGAAACCTTTTTAAAAGCCTTGAGTTTTTCACCGACGGAACTTTAGAAGAAAAGGTGCTTATAGAAATAGGCCTTGTAAGGAGGGGCTATCTCTGGGTTTTCCCCCATGGTGAAGGTATAAGCGTAGGTATAGCCACTACTGGCAAAGAAGAAATTTTAAGCATACTAAAGGAATATTCCTACAAAAAAGGCATAAAGTATCATCATCCTAAGGGCTGGCACATACCTTTTCCAGAGGAAGATAGGGATGTTCACTTGGGCAAGGAAAGGGTGCTTCTGGTGGGAGATGCCGCAAGCATGACAGACCCACTTCTCGGGGAAGGAATATACTACGCTCTCTGGGCGGGCAAACTTCTCTCTGAATCTCTTTTAATGAACCCCTCAAAACCCTTAGAGGCTTATAGGAAAGTGCTCAAGCCACTGATTGAAGAGCTAATATACGCAGGAAAGATAGCAAGACTTGCCTACACTTTTCAAAAAGTGGCTTACAAAATGGGTAAGGAATACGTCCTGCAAAGCTTCCGTAGCGTGCTCACCGGGGAAAAGGGCTATAAAGAGCTATATTGGAAAGGGTGGATAAGCTTTTTGAAAAACTTGACAGCGGAAAAACTATCCAGTATACTCAGAGTTCATGAGGGGAGGCATTATAGGGGTATTGCTTAGTGTTTGTATGTCCTTTGCAAACCCGGAGGGGATAGTCCTCACTGCACTCACCTACATGCAAAGACCCTATCAGTTTGGCGCCAATGAACTTTACAGGATGGATTGCTCAGCCTTTGTGCAGAGGGTTTTTGAAGTGAACGGAATTAGACTTCCAAGAAGCACAAAAGAGCAAGCTCAGGCGGGCATCCCTATAGATACCGAAGAACTGCTCCCGGGGGACCTTCTCTTTTACAGCACCTACAGAAAGGGACCTTCCCATGTTGGCATATACATAGGAAACGGGAAAATGGTCCACGCCAGTGAACGCTCTGGTATAACCGTAAGCAGGATAGATGAGCCCTACTGGCAGAGTAGGTTTCTCTTTGCAAGGAGGGTACTGAAAACACCTCTACTAGTGCATAAAAAAGTAGAGGAAAACAAACAAGCACAAAAGGATGAAATAGGTGACCTTATATATATTCTTAGCGGTTGGAGATAAATCTTTTAATGAGCCTTTCCCAATTT
>JANWWY010000016.1 GCA_025057455.1 Aquificaceae bacterium | reverse complement strand
GTTGAAAAAAGCGCAATCTGTCCATACTTTTTTAGAATTTTAGATAGTTTGAATTGAAGCCAAATTATCCTACTTACGTTATTAATAAAACCTTTTCCCGGTGCGATAAAGTTTGGTGCTTTTATGGTCGGTATTTGAGGGTTTTCTCTACAGTAAAACTCCGGTGCTATCGCTTTTACGCCCCTTCCTCTTGCGATAAGGGTTTCAGTTAGTTCCCTAGTGTATACACCAAGACCCGTA
The DNA here is from genome assembly GCA_025057455.1 of Aquificaceae bacterium. GTDB lineage: Bacteria > Aquificota > Aquificia > Aquificales > Aquificaceae > Pampinifervens. The sequence continues at coordinate 32,211 of JANWWY010000016.1, read as the reverse complement.
GGCTTCTCATGAATAAAGGTGGCATTAACTAATATGTCTACCTTTTCCATCTCCCTTAAGGTTTGTTAACCTTCTTAAAAGGACAAAAACCAATACTAAGGCGTAGGTCCACGCATATGCTGGTCCACCTACTTGGCAACCTCCACCGCCACCACTTTCTTGTTGTGCTGGAGGCTGTTGAACTGTGCTTATGTCAGCCATGTGAGCTTTACCACAACCGAAAAAGTTATTAGGGATATCTCCTACCGCCGAATCTCTGATGGCCATTCTGCACAGCAAGTTTCTTGCTTCGTAAACATCTAAGTTTGGGTTTGCTTCTAACAACAGGGATAACATCCCCGCAACCACTGGTGCGGAAAAGGATGTGCCCGCTATGTATCCGTAGCCCGAACCCTCCACCGCAGTATATACATAATATCCACCTGCGGTTATGTCTGGCTTTATCCTTCCATCTACTGTTGGACCCCTTGAGGAAAAGTAGGCCAAGAGTCCAAGATCTGTGAAGGCTTTTGAGTTTGGAGTGAGAGGTCTTGAAGTAAAGGAGCCTACCGCTATAACCCCTCTACCGTCCGCCGGGTTTGCAATAGTGTAGAGATATCCACCCTTACCGTCTGGTACCGTGTAGTTCATGAAAGCATTGGGTGTAAGTCCTGCGAACAAGTCCGCTCTGGATGGCTGGCCCGATATGAGCTGTATTCTAAGGTTGTATATCCCATTGCAATTGTGGTCTATGTCTACCACATACTTCCCGTTGGGTGGATATAGAGCGCGTTGAATTTGAGAAACACACGGTAGCGTGGATGTGTAGCTTTCTGTGGTTGAAATTGCGCATCTTCCAAAGCTGTCGCAGAGCTTTATTTCGTAGGCAGAGCTTCTACCGTACCAAACCTCTATGGGTATACCGCCTGAAAGGTTTAATTGGACATTTGCGGAAGTTGCGTTTTCTATTACGCCCCTTACTGGCTTGTCCCCCTCGTTGCCGGCTGATGCCACCACCAACATACCGCTACTCAGAGCTTGTTCTATGGCTAAGTTTAAAAGGCTTGTGCCATCACCAGGACCATAATTGTTTCCAAGGGATAGGTTAATGACCATAGGTCTTCCGGTCGTTCTTCTTTTGTTCTTTAGGTATTCTATTGCCCTTATTACTGAAGTATCTGTGACTTCTTCGTTGCTGGCTACCACTCTTACTACTATTAGTTCCGCTTCTGGGGCTATGCTTGCTACCACGCCAGCCACCGCAGTGCCATGACCTCCAAAATCCTGGTCGCATTGTCCACTGCTAACTGCTTCCCTTATTGCGTTTTTGTCCATTTCTCTGCCTGCAACCGCATCATAGAAGAAGGCCACTCTATCCCTAAAAAGTGGATGGCAAAGGTCTATGCCCGAGTCCACCACCGCCACGTACACGCCCCTTCCCGTCCTACCGCTCAGGCTCGCACCGGTTCCCAAGTAGTAAGAGTTTGGCAGTAGACTCAGCGGATGAGTGTAAGATGACAGTATCAACCTACCGTTGCTTGAGGATAGGTTGATTGTTAAACTTCCGGCGCCACAGCTAAGTCTCCTCCCTCCCTCTGTTGTGCTTGCTGTAATGCTACATTGCCCTGATGTTGTGGCGTTGGCGTTTATATCAAAAAGGTCTATAATCTGACCCTGCTGTACGGGTATGCTCAAGGTGGTAGGGGATGTTATGTGAAATCCTATAGAGTATCCTCTGAGTATGCTATCGTAAAGCTTGAGAGGTTTAGGCTTTTCCCAGTATAGGACTTGGGACTTGAGCTGGAATAAGGTATTTTCTTTAACCACCTTAACTTTTCCGTCCTTGGTTAGCACCTTTACTTCGTCAGCCAAAGAAAAGCCTAAAAGAAGAACGAGGACATATACAAAGTTCAACATTGTTTATACCCTCATGTACCAAAATTGATAAAATTTTAACCCATGGACCTCCTAAAAACCTACCGTCTTGTGCCGCTGGAAGAGGGGGACGGCTACATAAAGGTGCTTGCACCAAGGAATGTGGACCCTCTTACCCTTGAAGAGCTTAGGTTTGGTACTGGTAAGGAAATCATTCCAGTGTTTTTGCCAGAAGAGGAGTTTGCTCAAAAACTGCAAGAGGTGCTTGCACAGGAAGAGGTAAGAATAGAAGGGGAGTTTGAAGAAAGAGAAGTCAAAGATATACTATACGAGGAAGAAACAAGCCCTGCGGTTAGCTTTGTAAATCAAGTGCTCATAAAAGCTGTTAACTCGGGTGCCTCCGATGTTCATATAGAACCTTATGAGAGTCAGTCAACGGTAAGAATCAGGCTGGATGGTGTTCTCCACGAGTATACGCACATCCCTACATCCCTCCATGAACAGGTGGTTTTGCGCATAAAGGTGCTGGCAAGCCTTAATGTGGCGGAGAGGAGAATTCCTCAAGATGGTAAGATAGCGGTCAAGGTGGGAGCAAGGCACTTGGACATAAGAGTTTCTGTTGTGCCCACAGTTTTCAGTGAAAGGGTCGTTTTGAGGCTCTTGGAGAAAGGAGGAAGACTCTTAAGGCTTGAAGACCTCGGACTTTGGGAGGAAGACCTTATAAAGCTAAGAAGGCTTTCTCGCAAGCCCTACGGTATAGTGCTGGCAACGGGTCCTACGGGTGCGGGGAAAAGCACCACCCTCTACGCAATGATTCTGGAGATAAAGACGCCTACGAGGAACATCATAACCATAGAAGACCCACCAGAATACCAAATTGAAGGCGTAAGCCAAATTCAGGTAAATCCAAAGGTAGGTCTTACCTTTGCCGCAGGGCTAAGAGCAGTGCTAAGACAAGACCCAGACGTGATAATGGTGGGGGAGATAAGAGACCCGGAGACGGCAGAAATAGCGGTTCAGTCTGCCCTGACGGGACATCTCGTTCTCTCTACCCTTCATACAAACGACGCAACTTCCGCCATAACAAGGCTCTTTGACTTAGGTATTGAGCCTTTTCTCATTGCTTCAGCTCTTGATGGTGTGGTGGCACAAAGGCTTGTAAGGAAAGTATGCCCTCATTGCAAAGAGGAATACAGACCTTCAAAGGAAGAGCTTTTGGAGTTTGGTTTGCAAGAGGACTGCACCCTCTACAAGGGGAAAGGTTGCGAGCATTGCATGGGAACGGGCTACAGGGGAAGGACGGGCATATACGAAGTCCTGGAAGTGGACGAAGAATTTAAAAAGGTAATACTCAGGACTCAGGATGCGGTAGAGCTGAGAAACTTTGCCAGGTCAAGGGGTTTTAAGAGCATGCTGGAAGATGGCATAAGGAAGGCTTTAGCAGGCATAACCACCCTTGAAGAAGTAGTAAGGGCGGTAAAGGTGGAGGGGTGAATGCTAAGAAGGGTTATAACAGCCAAGGAAGGGGAAAAGCTTTTTAGCCTTGAATACAGTCCAATTTCAAAAAACTGGCATGTATCTTCAAAAAGGGGCAAAATCCTGTGCGTGGTGCCTTCAGATAGGTGTTTTATAAGGACGGAGAGGTATAAAAAGCATGAGAGAAAGTCCACAGTTCAAACCTTGAAAGCCTACGCAAGGGAAAAGTTTCCAGAAAGCAGGTATGATGTTGGCTATGTGGACGATAGGTTATATCTCGCCCTCTACAGGAACTTTAACCGCTGTGAGTTTGTTGAGCTTGAGCCTTTTGCCCTTGCAAGACTTTTTAGCCTGTATTCTAACAATGGCTTTGCCATAGACTGGGGAAGGAGGAAAACGGTTTTTGTTGAGGTGGAGGGGGGGCTTCTAAAATCTTTCAGGGTCGTGCTAAGGGGAGGTGATTACATAACTCAGAGGGTATGCGAGGCTAAGAGCTTGAGTCTGGAGGAGGCTGAAAAACTAAAGAAGAGCGAAGGTCTAAGCTTGGCGGAGGTCAAGGCATCGGTAGAGGAAATTCTCGAGCTTTCAGGTTATAGCTTTGAAGAGAGGAAAGTGCTTCTTACGGGTGGTGGTTCTAGGCTAAAGGGCTTGGAAGGACTTTTCCCCCAAGTTATACCTCTAACTTACTGTGAGCCAGAGTATGCGGTGTGCCTTGGTGCGTGCCTAAGGGAGGTTCTGAAAAATCCCTACCCAGATTTCACAAGGAGGGAGTTATCTCAGGAGGACCTAAGAAAGATAGCCTTTTCTGGTGTTGGTATTGCGGTGGCCTTTTTTGTTAGCCTTCTTGCCATGCAAAGGCTCTACTCTACGCAAGAGCTGAGAGAGCTTCAAAGGACAGAGTTTAAAAAGTTATTTCCAAGAGAACCTATAGTTTCATTGCATCAACAGGTTAGGGCAAAGGTTTCCACGGGGGAAGAATACAGGCTCACGAAGCTTTTTGTAAAAGCTCAGGAAAGCCTAAAGCCAGGCATGAAGCTCTACCGCTTTGAGTATGCGGACGGAAGGCTCAGCGTAAAGGGTGAGGCAGACAGGAAGACCTTAGAAGGTCTAAAGCTACAATCTACCAAAGAGACACCAGCCGGTAGCGTAGAATTTGAGATTAGACTGCCATGAGCGTAAGAAGGGTGAACTTTGTCCTCTTGCTTTTGAGCTTAGTCCTTTTGGCTTTTCTACTTGAAAGATACTATAGACTTAGGGATGCCTACTATTTGGAATACTTACTGCATAAGGAGGTTATGCTTCTTCTGAAAAATTATCATACAAGGCAGAAGGCAAACATAGACGAGAACTTCGTAAGACTGAAGCTTTCAGAGGTGGGTGCTGACTTTGTCTCTTTCAAGCAGGTGGATGTAGGCTACGAGGTAAGGGCGAGAAACCTAAGGGGAGAGAACGTACCAAAGTTTATATACTCTTTGGAGAGCTCTGGCGTGGAAATTCTTAAGTTTACAGGGGTTGACAACACAGGTCAGGGGCTGTACGAGGTGGATATGAGAATAAGATGACTGTAGTTTTGGCTTTGTTTCTTTTCTTAAGTGCCAGCACTATGGTGCTTGACCTCTATACCGCAGTAAGAAGCACGCAAAGGGCAGTGGAGCAGGTATATGCGAGAACTCAGGCTCTTTACGTGTTTAAGTCCGCCCTTCCCTTAGCGATAGCCATAATAAGGTCCGATGACCCTACCGTAGACCACCTTGGCGAAAGATGGGCCTATCCCATAGGCTTTAAAACAGAGAGGGGCGAGCTCACCATAAGCATATACGACGAAGATAGGTTTATAAACCTTAACAGGGCTGGGGAAGACTTAGAACTTTTCAGAAATATCTTTTCTTACCTTAGGATAGAAAGTCAGTATCTTGAAAGGCTTCTCATATGGATAGGCAAGAAGGATGGCTCCTTTGATAGTCAGTATCCCATAAAGCGTGCACCCCTCCACTCAAAGGAGGAGCTCCTTTACGTAGGTTTTAAACCGGAGGACCTACAGGGAAAAAACGTAGGCGAGACCTTCTATCCAGGGCTTTGGAGCGTAAGCACTACCTTTTCTTCTGGAAAGGTAAACGTAAACACAGCACCCCCTACGGTTCTTATGCTTCTTGATAACAGGATAGACCAAGCCTTAGCCACGAAAATCGTGGAAAGAAGAACAAAAGAACCCTTCAGAAAGCCAGAGGATTTGGTCCTCGTTGAGGGCTTTACCTTTGACATGCTCTACAAGGTCAGAAACTACATAGACACCAAGAGTAGATTTTTTCACATAGTTATGGACTTAAAGACGGGCGGATACAACGTAAGCTTTTCTGCCATATACGACAGGGAGGCAGGCAGGTTTGTTTATAAGAAAATATACTGAGCTTGTCCTCTATGGACTCTTGATTCTAAGCCTTCTGAGCCACAGATTTTTGGGCTTTCCCAATCTCAGTCCCATAATACTGTTTCTCCCTCTTGCCTTTATACCCTTGGAAAGACTTGGCATAAAAAGCCCCTGGAATCTTTCCCTTTTTTCTCTGCCGTTCCTGTATTATCTCTACCCTAACAACTTCTTAAATCTTGCCCTGCAAGCTCTTGCGGAGGAGACCTTCTTTAGAGCCTATCTAATGAGTAAATTTTCACTTTTGTTTACATCTGTGCTTTTTACTCTTCCTCACGTAATACTTTACGGCGACCTTTGGTCTGTGCTTACCTTTTTCCCATCCCTCCTGTTTGGTGTGGTTTACCAAAGGACAGGTTCTTTGGTTTTTGTTTCTCTTTTACACCTTTTGAGTAATCTTCTGTGGTTTAATTTCCTATATCCTTTGCTTACATCCTACGGTGCTGGCTAAAATATTCATAATGACCTCAGAGGAACAGAAGGATTTAGTACTGTCCTATCTACCCCTTATTAGACAGACAGCCTATCGCATACACAGACACCTTCCTCCTTCTGTGGATGTGAACGACCTTATAGGTTATGGCATATTGGCACTCATAGAGGCCCTGCCAAAGCTTGACAAGAGCAGAAACCCAACAGCTTACTTAAAATTGCGAATAAGGGGTGCCATGTATGACTATTTGAGAAGCTTAGACTTTGCAAGCAGAAACTTAAGGTCTAGGGAGAAAACCATAAGGCAAGCTATGGAAAGGTTAAGCATGGAGAAGGGGAAGGAGGCAAGCGACGAGGAGTTGGCACAGTTCTTAGGGGTAAGCCAAGAAAAACTAACGGAAGAGCTTCAAGCTATTAGCTTTTCCTACCTTCTTAGCCTTGACGAAATGTTTCAGGAAGGCAGAAGCTACGAGGAGCTGTTTGAAAGCAAAGAGGAAGGACCTGAAGAGACAGTAATAAAGAGCGACCTTAGAGAAAAGCTCCTAAAGGCCATAGAAAAGCTCGACGAGAGAGAAAAGTTGGTCCTCCAGCTCCTCTACTATGAGGATATTCCCCTAAAGGAAGTGGCAAAGCTGTTGGGAGTTTCTATGGCAAGGGTTTCTCAGATAAAGGCTTCCGCCATAGAAAAGCTCAAAGCTCTTCTATCCTCTGCTTTATAAGCTGTACGAGCCTTTCATAGGTATACCTTATCTCGTAAGCCAAGTCCACAAGTCTCTTGTTTCTTGTTCCCTCCGCTCTCTTTACCAAGGGTATTATAAACCTGCTAATCTGGTCTGAGTATTCCTTTAGGTCGTGCTCAAGCTCCTCCTTTGTAAGGTCTTCAATGGTAGCGCTGTATGTCCTGTAAATCATTTTGGCAGAGATTAGCGTATGCTCAAGCTCCTTTTCAAGGTCTCCTCTGTCAAGTCCTGCCTTTGTAAAATCCGCCATCACGGTTCCACCACTGTGCAATGATGTATTTTAAGGTATTTCTCCCTCATCTTTTTGACCTGCTCCAAGCTTACAGACCTTATCCTTTCTGGATACTCTTCGTCCATCCTCCAGCCAAAGCCCATAATCTCAAAAAATCCAAGGTACCAAGCTTGTCTGAGCCTTGTCTGATGGGCAAGGAGAAAGTCTCCCACTATTTTGTTCTTAGCCAGCTCAACATCTTCAGGCGTAATCTCTACATTTTTTACCACTTTAATCAGGTCTCCGAGGGCATCCTCCTTTTTTTCCGGTGAAGTGCCTATGTAGGCTATAAGCCTTGGTGAAGAAAGACGCGTGGGATAGGTGGAATAGACCGCGTAGGCATAGCCCTTTTTTTCCCTAAGCTCCTTGAAGAGTTTTGATGTCATACCATCACCCAGCAGGGCATCCAAAACTTTGAAGGCAAAGTATTCTTCACTCAAAAAGGGTGGTGCATCAAAGGCACAAAGCACCGTAGCCTGAGAGCCAGGTCTTTTAACCCTCTCCAAAAGGTCTTTCTCCATTGGCACATCCTTTATCCTAAGTTCGTACCTTCCCCCCGGAAGACCCTCAAAGGCTTTTCTTAGCTCCCCCATAATACTTTCCTTGTCAAAATCCCCCACAAGGCTCACAACTATGTTTTCAGCCTTTAATATCTCTTGCCACCTTTTAAGAAGGTCTTCTCTCTTTATTTCCTTTACATCCTCTTCAAGACCCAAAGGTCCCACCTCGTAATTGGAACCTCTGTAGGTAAGCCCTCTAAGGTGGTCCATGGCAAGCTCGTGTCCCCTTTCCCTCCTTGACCTTATGGCTTGTAATGTATTTCTCTTCTCCCTCTCAAGGTCTTGCTCAGAGAAAAGGGGTTCCGTTAGAATGCTCTTCATCACCGCAAGGGCTTTATGGAGTCCTTCCACCTTCGTAGAAAAGCCTATCTCCACGTAGTCGTCTGCGACTGAAGCATAAATACTTCCACCGTAATCCTCAAAGGTGCTGGCTATCTGGTATGAGTCAAAACTCTTTGTTCCCTTGGTAAGCAAGGAAGCGGTGAGGCTTGTAAGCCCCCTTTTGTCCTCTCCGTGCGTGCCAGACTTTATGAAAATTACACCAGAGACTATACCCTTTCCTTTCGTCTCCTTTATTATGAGCTTTATGCCATTTGAAAGCGTATGCTCTTCCACCTTTGCACCCCCAAAAGAAAGGCTTAGAAAAAAAAGCAAGAGTATTATATACTTCATTTTTGGGGCACCATTACGATTTCGCTGTAAGGCTTGTTTAGAAGGTAGTTTTCAAGCACCCTGATGACATCTTCTTTCCTTACGCTCCTTATGTTGTTTTCAAAGTACTTGTAGTAGTCTAACATTCCCACTACAGTTAGAGAGTAGCCTATATAATAGGCATCCCTTTCAACCCTTTCGAGGGCAAAGGCTTCTGAGTTTATGAGCCTTTCCTTTGCCTTCTGCACCTCTTCGTGTGTGAGCTTTTCTCTTAGAGACCTCATTAGCTCAAAGGTCTTTTCCTTTACCTGTGGAAGCTTTTCTTGGTCAAGGGTTGCGTACACAAAAAACAGGTTGTCTTTAGGTCTTCCAAAGTCGCCCGTTGATACGCTGTAGACAAGACCCTTTTCTCTTAGTTCCCTGTAGAATAGAGAAGTCCTTCCGTTGCCCAATATCTGGTCTAAAACAACAAGGGCGTAGTATTCCTTTGTTCCTATGGCGGGTGCCCTCCAACCTACGAGCCAGTAGGTTTTTTCCACTCTTGGGTCTTTTATGGTCTTTGTCCTGTTTTCCAACTGCTCTGGCTCTGGAAGTATTTGAACCTTCGGAACTTGCTTGCCTTCTTCTTTGCCAAAGGTTTTAAGGACCTCTTCTCTAACCTCTTCGGGCTCCACGTTGCCGACGATCACGATGAACATGTTTCTTGGCTGATAAAAGTTTCTGTAAAATTCAAGAAGCATTTCTCTTGTGAAGTTTCTTATGGTTTCTTCGTAGCCTATTATGGGATGCCTGTAAGGTGATACTTTGTAGAAGAGCTTTTCAAACTCCTCCCAAAGGACTGTGGTGGGATTGTCCTTCCCACGCCTTAGCTCCTCTATGACTATGGGCTTTTCCTTTTCTACCATCTCCTCTAAGAGAAGGGGTTTTTGAGTGAGCTGGTATAACACTTCAAGAGCTTGTTTCCAATAGGGTCTGGCTATGGTGATGTGATAGAAGGTGTACTCCTTTGAGGTGCCTGCGTTTAAGTTTCCACCAAGACCTTCTACGATGTAGTCTATCTGACCGTAAGGGTACTTTTCTGAGCCGTTAAAGAGCATGTGTTCCAGAAAATGAGCCATACCCTTTTGCTGATAGTCTTCGTATATAGACCCAACCTTAAACCATACGTGTAGGGCTACCGCCTCCGTGTCCTCCCTCCTGTTTATCACCAACTTTGCTCCGTTGGGGAGCTTGTAGCTTCTAAGCTCTCCTGCAAGGGCTAATGCGGTCATAAAAAACACCTCCAAAAGTATTAGTAATAAAGTTTTCATGGTCTTTCTCTTGAGTTTTGACTTAATCCTACCACGTTTCTTTCAATATATAACCTTTACTGTGGCAGAGCTACCTTTTTTTTCCACTTCAATGCGTTGGCTAAACTTGTCCGCTATGTCCTCTACATGGGTTATAATGCCTACCATTCTATCCGTTGACTGTTTTATGAGGTCAAAAAACTCCGACAGAGACTCTCTTGTTTCTCTGTCTAAGGAGCCAAAACCCTCGTCTATGAAAAGACTTTCCAAGGGTGCATTCTGAGATAGTATGTCAGCCACAGCAAAGGCAAGGGACAGGCTTGCCAAAAAAGTCTCACCACCGCTAAGGCTTGAGACTATTCGGTCATGTCCAGTACTATGGTCTAACACGTGTAGGTCTCCATCTACCACATCAAAGACAAACTGACCACCGGTAAACTTAAACAGGTAGTAGCTTCCCCTCTCTACTATCCTGCTCAGCATGAGTTGGCTCACATACTCGGGAAACTGGTCGTCGGTAAGGTCCTCCCTAAGCCTGCCATAAAGGAAAAACTCAGCCTCCAGCTTGCCAAGTCTTTGCTCAAGCTCTTGCCTTTCCTTAAGGTCTTTTTTGAGCTGTTCTATATCCTTTTGAAGACTTCCGTAGAGCTCTCTGTTTTGATGAATTGACTTTTCTACTTCCTCTAAACTGCGAGAAATTTCCCCGGTTTTAGGAAGGTTCGCCAGTTTAGAAAGCTTTTCTTTGACCTCCTGGTGTCTTTTCTGTAGGCTGTGGTATTCCCTTTCAAAATTCTCTATTTCTTTCCTTAGACCCTCTATTTCTTGCTCAGTTAAGGTATGTTTCCTTACCTCTTCAAAGCTCCCAAACCTCTTTATAAGCTCGTAGAGTTCCACTGCCATGGAGTTTTTCTGAGATTGAAGGTCGTCAAGAAGCTTCTCTATACTCTGCATTCTTGAGAGCAAGCCTGCTTCTTCGTTTCTTATCCTTTCAAGGTATTCACGTATGCGTTTGTAGTTTTCTCTAATGTTTTCAATCTTCTGAGAGAGCTGTGTCAGTTCTTCTCTAAGCCTTATTTCCAAGGCCTTCGTAGGTTCTTCACCTACTTCTTGAGCTATACTTTTCCTCAGGCTATCTATTTTGACCTGTAGGTCTGCCATCTGAGAATGGAGGGATTTTTCTTTTTGTTCTAACTGTGCTATTCTCTTTTCAATTTCAGACAGCTCTTTCTGGATTTCTTGTAGTCTTTGCGTGTATTTTCTTTCCTTTTCCCTCAGTTCTTTCAAATCTCTGTATGCCTCCTCCACGAGGTTTATCTCTTCAAGGACTTTTCTCTCATCCCCTCCCAAAAGGTTCAAAAGATTCCGCTCTTCCTCTTCAAGGTTTTCAAGATTATGCTTTGTTGAAAGCTGTTTTTGGGCAGTCTCAGCGTGCTTTATTCTTAAGTTCTCAAGTTCTTTTAAGAGTTTTTCATACTCTTTTCTTTGGTTTGCCAGTTCCTTTTCCTTTTGCTGATATAGCTCCCTGCTCCTTTCTATGTGTTCCAGACCATGGAGTATTTCCTTCAGTTTCATCTCCAATTGGTCTAAACTTGCATCCCCCAACTCTTCTTTTAGTTTGTTCTCTCTTTCAATGATAGAAAGGATTTGAGTTTCCAACATGGTTATCCGTTCTTTAAGCTCTTCCCTTTCCTTCTGCAACTGCTTTTGTCTTTGAAGTACAGACTGGAGGTCTTCCTCAATCTCTGCGTGATGTTCTTCCTCTATTTTGCCACCGCAGACTGGGCAAGTATCCCCTCGCTTTAGGCTTGCCCTTATTTCAAGGGCGTATATTTCAAAACCTCTTGTTCTCTCCTTCTCTATCTCTTCCTCTATCCTTTTAAGACTATTGAGTAGGTTTTCCTTCTGGTTTTCAAGTTTTATTCTTCTCTCCACCAGCTCCTCCCTTTCCTTTGCCTTTGAAAGAAGGACTTTCAACCTTTCATTTTCCTGAAGAAGACTACCTTCCTGCGAGAGGACAACCTTTAGCTCTTCTATGCTCTTTTCTGTTTCCTCGGTTTTCCTCCTGTTTTCTTCCACCTTTTTAGAGAGCACTCCCAAGTCTTTTTCCAACTTATTTAATTCTTCTGTAATGCGAGCAAGCTCAACCTCCTTTTTCCCTTTTTCTTCTCTAAGACTCTTTAGTCTTTTAAGCTGTTCCTTTTTCCTCTCCACCTCTCTTATTTTTTCTTCTATTCCAGAGTCTTCGTAAGCCCTTATTTTTTCTTGAACTTCCTTTGTTAACTCCATTCCCTTTGCAAGCCTTTGCTTGCATTCTTCCTCCCTTTTCAACTCTTCTAAGATATCCTTTCTCGTTCTCTCCACCTGCTGGGCTATGTGGTCTTTTTCCTTTAGGGTTTGCCAGTATTCTTCTATGTGTTTGAGGACATTATTAAGCTCAAGTTTTTTCTCGTCGTATTCTCCCAGCTTGTTGTATTCTTCTTCAACTTTCTTGAATTCTTCCTCTACAACTGTCCTTTCTTCTAAATACTTTTTCAGCTCCAACTCTATGTTTTTCTTCTCCGACAGGCTTTCTCTTTCCTTTCTCTCTATTTGCTCGTACTGTTCTACTTTAGGAATATAGGTCAAAAGCTCCAGAGCAAGCTCAAGCCTTCTCTTCTTACCTTCTATCTCGCTCTCCATACCCTTGAAGTTTTCTATAGCCTTCTCCACACTTGTGAGCTCTTCACTAACATTATCCCTTTCTTTGCACATTGCTAAAACTTCTCTTAGTTCCTTTTGCCTTTGAGATAGCTCTTCGTATTCTTTCTGAAGCCTTTGGAGCTCTTTTTCCAAGGTATCCAATTTTTGCGGATTTGCATGGGAAAGCTGTGAAAGTCTTTGCTGTATTGTGAGTATGCTATTCTGAAGATTTTTGTATTCGTCCCTTATAAACTCCTTTAGAGCTGAAAAAACACCAGAAAAGCCAAGTAGGGAGTTGAGTATTTCTCTTCTTTCCTTAGGGCTTTCTGGCTTCAAAAAGCGGTCAAACTGGTTTTGTGGCAGTAGTATAACTTTGGTAAAGGTCTTGTAGTCAAGCCTAAGTAAATCCCTAAGGTATTTTTTTATTTCCTCTTCCCTAAAACCTTTGGGCTTGCCATCCTCATAAAACCTAAACTCAGAAATGCCCTTTTTCTTTTCCAGCCTGTAGTATCTTTCTATCCTGTAGATTTTATCCCTTACGGAAAACTCCAGAGAAACGTACATGGACTTTTGTCCTCTTGATATTAGATGTTTGTGGGCTTTTTCATCACCATATCGCGGCACAGTGCCATACAGAGCATAGCATATGGCGTCTATGAGGGTAGACTTTCCTGCTCCCGTCCTCCCCTTTATCACAAAAAAATTCAGGGGGGATAAGTCAATGGAATGTCTACCCCTGTAAACTCCAAAGTTCTCAAGCTCGAGCCTTATGGGTCTCATGGTTTACCCTCTACCTTAGCTATGGTGTTCTATCCCAACCTTGTCTATAAGCCTTTTCAATGTAGCCCTTAGCTCCTCCGGAGGCTCAGAGCGATACTTTTCTCTGTAGAATTCACCGTAAAGCTCTACGAGGTCAAAGCTGTTTCCTTTCGTTTCCAGTGGCTGGCTATTCCCTATAGGTTCTATGTCCAGCTTTGCCAACTTCTCCCCCAAGAGCTTAGAAACAAGGTCCCTCTTTATGTTGTAGTAAGGGTCCCCCATCCTAACCTGAAGGCACACCTTTACCAGCACATTTTTCTCTGCCGCTGGCTTAAGCACAGCTTGAATATTGTCCGTTTCCTTTATGGTTATTTCTACCAGTTGTCTTTTTAGGTCAAGCCTTATCCTTTCAACACGCACGAGACCATCCTCAAGAACGAGCAAGTTTAAAAACTTGTCCGTGCCCTTTTCAGAGAAGTCTATCTGATAAGGGCTTCCTGAATAATAGACTTTAGGAACAGCACCTTCAACTTTTTGGTTTTTGTGTACATGACCCAGAGCCACATAGCTAAATGTCTCTGGTATGGCATCAGTCCTAACAGAGTAATAGGGGCTAACGCTTGAGGGTAGTTCACTGCCTGCTATCTGTGCCTTGTCCAGCATCAGATGAGCCATTAGAATCTTATATCTGGCGTCCTCCACTTCCCTTGCCAGAGCTTTCATGTATTTGGCTACCTTATCTGCGTAGCTTCTTTCCCTCTCTTCATGGAAGTGAGTGATTACCCTTTCATCGGGATAGGGTAGACAGGCAACCTTAAGGTCTTTGTAATGAAAAATCGCCTCAGCGGGGTCTTTTGCTGGTCTGTCAAAAACGTGGATTTTTGCCAGCTTTCTTAGGTTTTTGTATATCTTCATAAAATCGTAGCTGTCGTGGTTTCCCGCTATGAGAAGGGTGTGAACTTCAAGGGCGTTTAGCTCGGTAAGAAATTCCATTATTACATTTTGAGACTCGTAATCTGGGTTTCTCTTGTCAAAGATGTCACCCGCAATAAGGACTATTTCCACACTTTCTTCCTTGCATATGGTCTTTACCTGCTCGAGAGCATATATAAGGTCTTCTAACCTGCTTATGCGGTCGTAAAGTCTTTTACCGGCATGAAGGTCTGATATGTGAAGTATCCTCATCGCAAAACCCCCGCATTATTTAGAATAACTTCCAACCTACTCAGCATCTGACTGTACTCCCCCCTTTCTTTGAGTCTCTGATACATCTTTTTCATCTCTCTGAGAATCAAGTCCACTGCCTCTTCTGGGCTGTCGCATATGGAGAGAAGCTCCAGGTCCGACTTATCAATGGTACCATGGTCTGCCATTGTTTTGTGCATAAAGTCCAAAAGCTTAGCCCAGTATTCTCTGCCGAAGAGTATGATGGGAAAAGCTGGGCTTTTGCCCGTTTGTATGAGGGTAAGAGCCTCAAAGAGCTCATCCAGAGTTCCAAACCCACCGGGAAATATTAGATAGGCTGTTGAGTATCTAAGGAGCATAACTTTTCTCACAAAGAAATAATCAAAGTTTAGGGAAAGGTTTTGATAGGGGTTCGGGATTTGTTCTGTGGGTATTTGTATGTTTAGCCCCACCGAGAGCGTCCCTGCATCCTTTCCTCCTCTGTTGGCAGCTTCCATTATGCCAGGTCCACCGCCCGTTACTATGTGAAAACCCAGCTTGCCCAAGGTGAAGGCAGTTCTGTAAGCCATCTTGTAATAGTGGTCCTCTTCCTTTAGCCTTGAGCTCCCAAAAAAGGTTATGGCAGGTCCCACAGAGGATAAGGCATCAAAACCCTGTACAAACTCACTCATAATCTTGAGCACTCGCCAAGTATCACCCTGACGTATTTTTAACTCTTCTATGATTCTCAGTTCTTCACTGTTCATTAAGGTCCTTAATCATTCCCTCCAGCTTTAGGAGTTCCCCTTCACTGGGCTGATTTATGTTACTTGCGTAACGAGGCTTTTTGTATGTCACCTTTTTTTTGGCTTTTGTATACTTTTTGTTGGATTTCTTAGTATAGGCTTTTTTACTCTGCTTAGCTTTTCCCTGCACCACTTGCTTTTTGGTGTTGGAATAGGCAAGAGATAAATCTACGGGCACGGAAAGGCTAAGGAGAGATACCGCACCTAATAAAAGCATGAATTTTCTCATGTTAAACCTCCTTTGCCCTGTGGGCAGGAAAAACTATACCCTATAGGTTTATGACCTGTCAAGAAGCTCTAAAATTTCCCCTAAAAGGTCGTTTCTGTTTTCCTTTGTAACTTCCAAAAGTACGCCATCCCTCAGCCTTCTAATTTCTGCCACCAATGGGTTCACATCTCTTATAGGTATTGTGATGACCATGTCCTTTCTTGGGTCCCTTATTAGTCTTGTAACCAGCTCTCTAAAGGGTTTTGAGAAAAGCTCCATCTTCCCCACCTCGTCAATAACCACTATCTTATCTTCTCTAATCGCCCTTTCTAATATTGGTAAGGCAAGGCTTTCAAATCTCTGCACGTTTACGCCGTAGGAGCCAACGAGATATTTTGAGGTGAAGGTCTTGCTGGAAAAAAGAAGCCCTTTACCTTCAGTGGTCAATATCTTAAAGCCAATACGCTTTTTGGTTTTAGCGTCTCTGACCTCTTCCGTCCAGAAACCTATAACCTTATCCTTGAGTGCTCCAACGAGTTTTTTTATGAGTGTGGTCTTTCCTATGCCTGGCTCACCAGTTAGCACTATTTTCATAAGTCCTGTAGTGCGTAAACCTTTATTCTTCCACCATGCTCTATGTAACTTTTTATGGCTTCTAACATAGCGTATCCTCCCCTTACGGTGGTGGTGTAGGGGATACCGTACTGGACTGCGGACCTTCTTATTTGGTAGGCATCGCTCCTTTCCTTTCTTCCTGTGGGCGTATTTATAATAAGGCCTATCTCCTGGTTTTTAACCATGTCCACTATGTTGGGTCTTCCCTCGGAAACCTTAAGCACATGCTTTACTTCCAAACCCGCCTCCTTTAAAAACCTGTAGGTTCCGCTAGTGCAATAGACTTCAAAGGAAAGCTCCAAAAAGCCTCTCACCAGCTGGACTATCTTAGGTTTGTCCCTGTCTGCCACGCTTATAAAAACCTTGCCCTTTAGGGGAAGTCTGTTGCCCGCAGCCAGCTGTGCTTTATAGTAGGCAAGTCCAAAGCATTCCGCAACTCCCATAACCTCACCTGTGCTCCTCATCTCTGGACCAAGCACAGGGTCTTCCTCCGGAAACCTGTTCCAAGGAAATACCACCTCTTTAACCGAATAAATCCTTTTGTCCGCCGGCATAAAGTCGCTGGCAAAGTGAGCTGAACCCTTCTGTATCCTTTCAAAGACTTCTGGCACGAGTTCCCTTAGACTTTTCCCCACGCCCACAAGAGCGGAGAGCTTAGCAAGGGGGTATCCTATGGTTTTGCTCACAAAGGGGACAGTTCTCGAAGCCCTTGGGTTCACCTCAAGCACATAAACCTCACCTTCTTTTACCGCAAACTGAAAGTTCACAAGACCTTTTACCCTTAGCTCTTTTGCTATTAGCCTGGACTGCCTCTTTATTTCTTCCACCACCTCCAACGGCAGTGTGTAGGGTGGAATGCTTGCGGCACTGTCTCCAGAGTGGACGCCCGCCTCTTCTATGTGCTCCATAACCGCACCTATAAGATAGTCCTCCCCATCACCTATGGCATCCACATCCACCTCTACGCTGTCTGAAAGGTACTTGTCTATGAGTATGGGTCTTTGGTAGCTTACGCTTACTGCCTCTTCAAGGTATTGCAAGAGCTCTTCCCCGTCGTAAATAATCCTCATAGCCCTACCCCCCAGCACGTAGGAGGGTCTTACCAGCACTGGATAGCCTATTTCCTCCGCAACCTCTATAGCCTCCTCTTTAGTTCTTGCGGTTCCGCTCTGGGGCTGTTTTAAGCCTAACTTACCTATTAGCTGTCTGAAAAGCTCCCTGTCCTCTGCCATGTCTATGCTTTCGGGTGGCGTGCCTAATATGTTTATGCCAAGCCTTTTAAGATGAAGGGATAGCTTCAGGGGTGTTTGCCCACCAAACTGCAGAAATACACCGTCGGGCTTTTCCCTTCTGATTACCTCCAATACGTTTTCTAAGACAACAGGCTCAAAGTAGAGCACATCCGCAGTATCGTAGTCGGTAGAAACTGTCTCGGGATTGCAGTTTATCATAATAGTCTTTATGCCTTCTTCCTTTAGGGCGAAGACCGCATGCACGCAAGCGTAGTCAAACTCAATGCCCTGACCAATCCTGTTGGGTCCGCTCCCGAGTATGAGAACTTTTTTCATTAAACTCTATATTTTATCATTTCTCCTTAAGCTCATCAGTCTTTCCTTTACATGTGCCAACTTTAAAAGGGCTTGAAGGGGTGTCAGGTTTGCTATGTCGGTGTGAAGAAGCTCCTCAAGGAGCTCCTTTTCTTCTTCCTGAAGGCTATCCCTGTAAACCCTTTCTAAAAGTGGTAGGCTTTTTGAGCTTTGAAGCTCCCGTAAAATTTCCTCAGCTCTTTGTATGAGCTCCTGTGGCAAGCCTGCCATTTGAGCTACCCTTATGCCAAAACTTCCCTCCGCCCTTCCGGGTTTTAGCAGGTATAAAAAGTTTATGTCGTTGCCCTCCTTGTTTACTGCCATATGGTAGTTTTTTACGCTCCTCTTGTTTATGTCTGTAAGTTCCAAAAAGTGCGTGGCAACCAAGGTCCTTGCCCTTATGCGCTCCAGGATATACTCCACTATGGCTTTGCTTATGGCTATACCATCGTAGGTGGATGTGCCCCTTCCAACTTCGTCAAGCACTATAAGGCTTTTTGAATCCGCATTGCTTAGAATGCTTGACACTTCTAACATCTCGTTCATAAAGGTGGATACACCCATAGCAAGCGCATCACCAGAGCCTATGCGGGTGTGTATGGAAGACACAAGACCTACGGTCGCAGACTGGCACGGAATGAAAGAACCCATGTGCGCCAGAAGGGTCAAAATAGCCACCTGTCTTATGTAGCTGGACTTTCCCGCCATGTTGGGACCAGTTATTATGAAAAGAAGGTTCTCCTCGTCCATGTTGGTGTCGTTGGGACAATATGTCTTTACAAACTGTTCTATAACTGGGTGTCTTCCTTCCTTTATGTATAGGACCTTATCCTCTACTATTTTTGGCCTTGTCCAGCCCTTTTCTAAGGCTACAGTGGCAAGAGACTGAAGGTAATCCAAAAAGCCTAAGAGCCTTGCGTTTTCTGCGAGCTCTTCTATTCTACTGAGAACCCTCTCTCTTAAAGAGAGAAAAAGCTCGTACTCTAAGTGGTTTATCTTCGTCTGAGCTGAAAGTATTTTGTCTTCAAGCTCCTGAAGCTGTTGCGTGGTAAATCTTTCTGCGTTGGAAAGGGTTTGACGCCTTCTAAAGTATTCTGGCACGTATTTTAGGTTGGGCTTTGTCACCTCTATGTAATAGCCCATTACACGGTTAAAGCCTATCTTAAGACTTTGAATACCCGTCTCTTCCCTAAGCCTTTGTTCGTAATCTTGTATGAGCCTCTGTGCGTTATCTCTGTAATACCTCAGGCGGTCAAGCTCCTGGTTTACTCCATCTTTTATAAGACCTCCCTCTTTCAGGTGTATGGGTGGGTCGTCCACCAAGGTTCTCTGTATGTCTTCCCCTAAATCTCTAAGGCTTATAAGCTTTTGGTGTATTTCCCTAAGAGTTTCTGACTTCGCGGTTGCGAGAGCTTCCCTTATGGCTTCTGTGGACTCTATAGCCTTTCTTATGTGCAAAAAGTCTCTAGGCGTAGAAAGCCCACCGCTTATCCTGCTTATTAGCCTTTCCATGTCTGGCGTGTTTTTTAGGTTCTCCCTTGTGCTTTTTAGGAGCTCCCCCTCCTTTATCAGCTCTTCTACCGCTTCCTGAATCCTCTCTATGGTAGCCTTTTCTCTGAAAGGATGTAGCAGGTGAAACCTAAGCCTTCTTCTTCCCATTCCAGTCAGCGTTTTGTTTATAACACCAAAAAGGGAGTATTCCTCCGAACCATCGTAAGACTCTAAGAGCTCAAGACCTTTTGCGGTCCTGTAGTCTATGCGCACATAACCCTCATCCACGTAAGGCTTAGGCTTGCCCACAAAGGGCAGGAAAGACTTTTGAGTTTGCTTCAAATACAAATATAGACCACCAAAGGGTAGAAGGTCTTCCTCCCTCTGGAAGCCAAGACCCAGCGGGCTGTAAATCTTCATATCCCGCATGAGCACCTTTAAACCTTCCTGAAAATACTCCTCTTCTAAGCTGTTAGTAAAAAAGACATATTCCTTTATCTCAAGCTGAAGACCTTTTGGGATAAGGAGCTCCTTAGGCGAGAATTTTAGCAAAAACTCCTTTGCACCCTTTAAGTCAAAACAACCTCCCACAAATTCACCCGTTGATGGGTTCAGATAAGCACAGAGGTATATGCTACCATCCTTTACCACGCTGGCTAGACCGCAGGACTCCTTTTCAAAGTAGGTGCCAGGCGTTATAACTCTAATCACATCCCTCTTTACGAGCCCCTTTGCCTCCGAGGCGTCCTGTAGCTGTTCGCATATGGCTATCTTGTAGCCCTTTGAGATGAGTCTTGATATGTAAGAGCTGGCGGAGTGGTAGGGAACTCCGCACATGGGTATTCTCTCTTTGCCCTTCCCCGCAGGCCTTGAGGTTAGCACAAGACCAAGCTCTTTAGAGCCTACCTGCGCATCCTCGTAAAAAAGCTCATAAAAGTCTCCCAGCCTGAAAAAAAGAAGGCAGTCCGCATACTGCCTTTTGAAGTGGTGGTACTGGGAGAGCATAGGGGTAAGGTCTTCATTTGGCGTATTCCACATGTCTTGTCTCTCTTATTACCACAACCTTTATCTGACCTGGAAACTGCATTTCTTCTTCTATTTTACGGGCTATGTTCTTGGAAAGCATGTAGGCTTCCTCGTCGCCTATCTCCTCTGGGTTTACTATGACTCTGACCTCCCTACCTGCCTGCACGGCGTATGCATTCTGCACCCCCTTGAAGGATTTTACTATCTCTTCTAACTTTTCTAACCTTTTTATGTAAGCTTCCAAGCTTTCCCTTCTTGCTCCAGGTCTTGCCGCAGAGAGGGCATCCGCAGCGCACACGAGGGCAACTTCTGGATACCTAACAGGTTCTTCGTTGTGATGGGCTTTTATGGCGTTCAAAACTGGGTCTGGCTCGCCGTACCTTTTGCAGAGCTCTATGCCAATATCCGTGTGTGAACCACCAAGCTCGTGGGAAACTGCCTTTCCCACATCATGAAGCAGACCTGCCCTTCTTGCCATCTTGGCATCAAGCCCGAGCTCTTCTGCCATAAGCCCCGCCAAATAGGCAACCTCCTTGGAATGAAGTAGAACATTCTGAGAGTAGCTGGTCCTGTAGTAGAGCTTTCCTATGTAGTAGTACAGCCCAGGATTGATGTCATAAAGACCAAGTTCCATGCATGTTTCCTCCCCCATCTTTCTTATCTTCTCGTCCATGTCTTTTTTGACTTCCGCAACCACTTCTTCAATGCGTGCGGGGTGTATCCTTCCATCCTGTATAAGTCTCTCTAAGGCTTCTTTGGCAAGCTCTCTTCTCATAGGATCAAAGGAGGAAATGGTAACCACGTCTGGCGTATCGTCTATAATAAGGTCAACTCCAGTGAGAAGCTCAAAGGTTCTTATGTTTCTTCCCTCTCTTCCTATTATTCTTCCCTTAAACTCGTTGCTTGGGAGCTCTAAGGTTGTGGTTGTGTAGTTTATGGCTATTTCTGGTGAAAGCCTCTGAACTGCGGTAGTTATTATCTTCTTTGCCTCAAACTCAGCCCTCTCTCTTGCCTCTTCCTCTATGCGTTTAGTAATCCTTATAGCTTCCATCTTTGCTTCTTCTTCTGCCCTTTTGAGTAGTTCTCCCCTTGCCTCTTCAAGGGTCATAGAGGCTATTCTCTGAAGTTCAAGGAGTTCCCTGTGTCTTAAAGATTCTAAATCCTTTTCCTTTTCTTCCAGCTCTCTCAACCTAACTTGAAGGTCTCTCTGTGCCTGGTCTATTTGCCTTTCCATTTCCCTTATTTCCCTCTCCCTCCTGTAGAGTTCCTCTTCCCTTCTCTCTAATGCCTGGACCCTTCTTTCCAGGTTTGATTCCCTTTGATGTAGGGATTGTTCCAATTTTTGGACTTCCTGCTTTCTTTCCGCTATGTAATCTTCTATTTCTTTGCTCTTCTTTTCAAAGTCTTGCCTGAGCTTTTCAGTTTCCTCCTTTAGAGTTGCCCTCAACCTATCCGCTTCTTCCTGAGCCAATTTGACTATTTTCTCAGCTTCCTTTTCCGCACTTAGTCTGACCTCCTTTGCTTCTTCTTGAGCTTTTCTTAGAAGTTCTTGAGCTTCCTGCCTTGCCTTCAGTATTATCTCCTCCGCTTCTCTTCTTTTTTCCTCAAGGTTTATGCTAGCCTCTGGTGCTAAGGTCTCTTTACCCTTTTTAGAGACTAAAAAAACTACCAACGCACCAAGCCCAAGAGCCAATAAGCCTACTATAAGAATTACTTCCACGCTCATATTTCCTTACCTCCTTTGTAGATTTTTTCTTCCGTGACCAGTAAGTCTACGGGCACATCCCAGCTATCCCTTGGCACCTCCTCCACTACCTGAAACTGGTAGCATACACCTACTTTAACTCCCCCAAGTTTGGGAAGAAGTCTATCGTAGTATCCCTTCCCAAAGCCTATGCGGTAGCCCTCCCTATCAAACAGGACTCCGGGTATAAGGGAAAAATCCACATGGCTCGGGTCTATTTCCTCCCCCCCTGCTGGCTCGGGAATGCAGTAGGCACCCGGGCTAAGGTCAGAACTTTCCTCAACCCTTATGACTTTTATGTCCCCCCCCACCACCTTGGGTAGTAGAAGAGTCTTACCCCTTTGATGGACCCAGGAAAAGAGGGGTGTTATGTCTGGTTCACCCCTATGTGGGCAAAAGAGTAGCACACGCATTGCCTTTTGTAAGTCTTGAAGGTTAAGAAGCCTTTTTACAATGGCAGAAGATAGTCTATTCCTCTCCTCCTCTGAAAGTCCTTCCCTCTTTTTTATGTAAACCTTTCTAAGGTCCTTTTTTTCTTTCAGCCTCATCTTCCGCCTCCTTCTTCAGGAGGGGAAGGCAAGAAATGTACCCGCCCATGCCGTGGATTAAGGAGTCTTCGGTGGGCCCCAAAAGAACAAAGGTGGGTGCCCTCCCGGAGAGCCTTCCTGGCTTTTCCGGAGAGCGGGCTCCCTAATGCCTCACCATGTGGACCCCAATATAAACTCCTCTACCACGCACAGGGCAGGCTTTATCTTAGCCTTGCTCCAAACTTCTCTTCCAATTCCTTTAAAAGCTCATTCATTAAGGTATTTACCCTTTCGTCAGAAAGGGTTCCTTCCTTACTTCTAAAGGTAAGCCTGAAGCTCACGCTCTTCTTGCCTTCCCCAAGCCTTGGGTCCGTATACAAGCTAAAGACCTTCACGCTTTCCACAAGCTCCTTACTTTTGATATAGGATATTAATTTATCCACATCCCTTTCTTTGTCCATAAACAGGCTTATATCCCTAACGACGGGCGGAAATGTGGAGTAGGGTCTATAAAGACTCCTCTTTTCCCTTAGCCTATTCAAGTTAACCTCACCTAGTATAACCCTATGTCTTATACTAAGACCTTTCTGAACTTCTGGGTTCAGAACGCCAAAGAAGGCAACCAGTTCATTCTCTACAAAAAAGGCTCTTTGAAGGTTTGGATGCAAAAAGCCAAAGTCAGAGGATGCGGAAGTATACTCCTGTGCATAAGCTCTGAGAAGGTCTTGAAGTAAAGACATGGCATCGTATGGAGAATACTCCTCTTCTGGGAATAGCCTTCTGTAGCCTGTCATGAGAAAGCCAAGTCTTGTTTCCTCTTCCTCTAAAAAGACTTTTCCTATCTCAAAAATAGCCATGCTATATTCGTAGTTTCTCGTGTTGTCTATGCATACCCTAAGAAGGGAGGGCAACAGAGAAGTTCTCAAAAAGCGCTGAGATTTGTTTAGGGGGTTTACCACTTGCACCTGTGGTAAGGGCAAGGAAAGAGACTCGTACAGCTCTAAGTCTTCAAAGGAAAAGGTAATAACCTCTGAAAAGCCTCTTCCCACCATAAAATCCCTTACCTTGTCTTCAATACCCTCTACTTCAGAAGCTCTGGCTATAACCTTTAGGGGTGTGCTTTGAAGGTTGGAGTATCCCATAATTCTAAGGAGCTCTTCTATTAGGTCCACATCCCTCTGCATATCAAAGCTCCTGTGAGGTGGCACATAAACCTCCACGCCGCATCTTTGAAGCTCGTAAGGAATTTCAAGCCTATTAAGGATATCGGAGATAAAATTCCTGTCAAAGTCTTTCCCCGAATACCTTTTAAACTTTTCAATAGTGAGGAATATCCTCCTGGGCTGGTAATGTTCTGGATACACGTCCCTCAGGGCTGTTAGTTTTCCACCGGAGAGTTTTAGGATTAAATCAATGGCTAAGTTTTGTGCGGTCTTTACCCCTTGAATGTCCACGTTCCTTTCAAACCTATAGGAGCTGTCCGTCTGAATTCCCAGAGACCTTGCAGACTTCCTAACCCTGTAGGGGTCAAAGTAAGCGGACTCAAGCAGGATGGATTGGGTTTGCTCCTCTACAGAGCTCTCAAGACCACCTACAACACCAGCCAAAGCCAAGGGCTTTTCCCCATCCGCAATTAGCAGGTTGACGGGGCTAAGACTCTTTTCTGTTCCCATCAAGGTCTTCAGACTTTCTCCGCTTTTTGCATCCCTTACAACGAGAGGTAGTTTTATCTTGCTAAGGTCAAAGGCATGAAGAGGCTGACCTTCCAAAAGCATTACGTAGTTGGTTATGTCCACTATGTTGTTTACTGTCTTTATGCCACACTGCCATAGCCTTTTCCTTAGCCAAAGAGGTGAGGGCTTTACGCTTATGCCTTCTATTATGGCACCTCTGTATCTCTTGCAGTCTACGGATTCAAGCCTTATGTCCAAATGCCCAAAATCCTCGTATTGTGGGTATACTCTTTCCTTCCTCTTAAGCCTTAGCAGTGCGGATATTTCCCTTGCAAGACCTTTTATAGAAAGGAGGTCTCCCCTGTTGGGTGTAGGCTCTATTTCCAAGATATACTCACCAAACCCAAGAAGGTCGTAGGCAGAGGTGCCTATCTTTATGTTTTCTCCTATGGTAAGCACGCCTTCCTGTTTGTCTTCCAAACCAAGCTCCTTTGCGGACAGAAACATACCCTGAGAAACTACGCCGTCAAAGCTTCTCTCCGTTATGCAGGCTTCACCAACTCTTGCGTTGGGAAGTGCAAGAAGAACACCGTCACCTTCCTTTATGTTTTCGTCCGCAGAGACCACCTGAAGGTATAAACCCTCACCAGCCTGAGCCTTGTATACGAAGAGTTTTTTTGTGGGATGATGTCTTTTTTCCACAACCTTTGCAAAAACCACGCCATCCAAATTAAAATCCCATCTGCTCACAGAGGCTTCCACACTCTTAAGGGTAAGCTCCTCAGCCAGAACGAAAGGGTCAACATGCTCTACATCCACAAACTCAAAAAGCCAAGAAAAGGGAATTCTCATAAAGAAATATGGTAGCATAGGATTGTTAGATTACCTCACACTTTTAGCTCGCCTTTCAAAAGCCGAGGGCTATGGGCTCAAGGTTAATCTAAGTTGCGTTGGCTCATGAGAGGCTCTATAATTATCTTTTAGTCCCCGTAGCTCAGAAGGACAGAGCGCGAGATTCCTAATCTCGAGGTCGGAGGTTCGAATCCTCCCGGGGACGCTTTAAAGCATGAAGATAGAGGTTCTTTGCGGAAGCATCTTAGAGGTGGATGTGGATGTCATTGTAAACCCGGCAAACTCTTTAGGTCTTATGGGCGGTGGTGTAGCGGGCGTAATAAAGAGAGCGGGAGGGGAAGAGATAGAGAAGGAAGCTATGGCAAAAGCGCCCATAGAGGTTGGCAGTGCGGTGCTAACCACCGCAGGAAGGCTAAAGTTTAAAGGAGTAATTCATGCTCCAACCATGGAAGAGCCTGCAATGGAGACCACTGAAGAAAAGGTCAGAAAAGCGGTCAGAGCCTCCCTTGAGCTTGCGGACGGTATCGGATTTGAAAGCATAGCCATGCCGGGCATGGGAACGGGCGTGGGAAAGCTTCCCTTTGAAGTGTCCGCAAAAGTGATTTTGGAGGAGATAAGGGGTTTTCAACCCAAGAGTTTAAAGAGGGTGGTCTTGGTAGACATAGACCAGAGGATGGTGGAGGAGTGGAAAAGGCATCTTTGAATGAGGCTTGTCTTCTCTGGCTCTTGGTTTGACAAAGACGGGCTCTGGGAAGCGAGGATAAGAAGGCTCCATAAGTTTGAATCGCTGGAAGACTTGGAGCATGTGGACTTTGGCTTTCTTTTAATCTCCTACGGGTTTTCCAGTCAGACCCTTGGCATAAAAGTAAAAGCTTCTGAATATCCAAGGTTGGTATTTTTGGAGCTTGATGAGCCTTCACCTTTTGTTAAGCACGAAGATAGCCTAAACTTAAGGCTCCTTTCCTCTTCCTTTGACGAGAAAAACTATACAGAAGCAGTGAAAAAGGTAAAAGAGTTTATAGCTGAAGGGACGATTTATCAGTTGAATCTGACTTGCAAGTTTGATTTTGAAATGAGTGGCAAGCCCATAGACCTTTTTCTTAGGTATTACAAGAGCCAACCTGTGCCTTATGCCTTCTTTCTTGACCTTGAGGATTTTTATCTTGTTTGTGGTTCCATGGAGCTTTTCCTGGAAAAAAGAGGAAAGAAAGTAGTAAGCAAGCCAATAAAGGGAACCGCCCAATCAAGGGAGGAGCTACTAAAAAGTCAAAAGGATAGAGCGGAGAACCTAATGATAACTGACATGGTAAGAAACGACCTTTCAAGGGTTGCTTTGCGGTGTAGTGTAAAAGTTGAAGAACTCTTTAGTGTAGAAGAGTTTAGAACCCTCTTTCAGATGCATTCCACGGTATCGGCACAAACTGAGGAAAACGTAAAAAACATACTTATGGCAACATTTCCTCCAGCTTCTGTGGTAGGTGCCCCCAAGAGGAAGGCTGTAGAACTTATAGACCTTTTGGAGCCTCACCCTAGGGATTACTATTGTGGATGTGCGGGTTTTGTATTCGGTGGGGATTTTACCCTTTGTGTTCTTATCAGAACCGCCATAGGCTCTGGAAATAAGCTTTCTTATTATGCGGGTGCGGGTATTGTTTGGGATTCTCTTCCAGAAAAAGAGTGGCGGGAAGTGCTTCTTAAAACAAAAGCCTTCTGCGAGACTCTGATGGCTTAAAATAGCTGTAGATGAAGGTAATTCCACCCCAGGAGAGGTTTTTTAACTTTGAAGACTCTGAGAGGCTAAAGGGGCTTTTTCTGAAAGCTTGCGAGGTTTTCAAGGACTATAGATTTATAGTTTTGCCCTCCTTGGAGGTTTACGATAGGGAGTTTTATGGAGAAAACCCCTTTGTGGTGGGTAGTCTTCAGGACGATAGTCTTCTATGCCTTAGAAGGGATTGGACGGTGAGCATAGCTCGCTTCCTGAGCCTCCAAAGAAATATGAGCCTACCCCTGAGAGTCTTCTACTGGGGCAATGTCTTCTCACCAGGTGGGAATTTGGAAAGCTATCAGGTGGGCGTAGAGCTTTTAGGTGACCCTTCCGTAGAAGCTGAGGTTGAAGTTCTTAAGTCTATAGCGGAATATTTAAGAGCATGCGGTTTTCAAGACTTGACCCTCAGCCTAGGTCATGTGGCTATAGTGGAAGAGCTCTTATTAAGGTACGGACATGAATACAGGCAGGCCATACTCCAGAAAAACTTTTCCACTCTGTCTTCAGTAGAGCCTCTCAAAGACCTACTTCTTGCCTACGGCGGTTTTGATGTGCTACAAAGCTTTGAGAGGAAGTATCCTGAATTCTCAGCTTATTGTCAGAGGCTCAGGGAAGTAGCGGAAAGGTTAGAGGGTATAAGGGTTCTCTTTGACCTCTCTGAGATAAGACCTAAGGATTACTATACGGGGCTTGTGTTTGAATTTTTCCATCCTAAGGTAGGTCAGCCTATCGCCGGGGGCGGAAGGTACGACGGACTTTATAAGAGCTTAGGAAAAGACCTCTGTGCCTTCGGCGGAGCGGTATACCTCGATTTACTGCTTGAGGTCTAAAAACTCCTCAAGCTTGCTTAGCTTCTCCCACGGCAGGTTTTCCTTTCCAAAGTGTCCGTAGCAGGCGGTTTGCTTGTATATGGGCTTTCTGAGGTCAAGAAAGTCTATCATCTTCTTGGGGTTTGTGGGAAACACCTCAAGAAGTCTTGACTTTATCCTCTCTTTGTCCACCTTCTCCGTGTTGTAGGTCTCCACATCAAAGGCTATAACCTCACTCATGCCAAAGGCGTAGGCCATCTGAACCATACACCTTTGGGCAAGACCGCTAGCAACCACATGCTTTGCCATCATGCGAGCCATGTAGGAGGCTGTCCTGTCGGTCTTTGTAGGGTCTTTGCCGGAGAAGGCACTTCCACCAGAGTATGCTACATCACCGTAGGCATCGGAGACTATCTTCCTGCCCGTTTGACCCGCATCGGCTGCAGGCCCCCCCAACACAAACCTACCAGAAGGGTTAACCAGCATCTTTGTTTCCATCTGTATAAAATCCTGAGGAACAACCTTTTTCACCGCTTCTTCTACTACAAAGTCTCTGAGCTTTTCCAAGGGTATCTCTGGGTCATGCTGACAAAAGATGATAATGTCCTTTACAAAAAGAGGTTTACCATCTTCATAGATTACAGTTACCAAAACCTTACCATCGGGACGCAAAAAAGGAGCTTTTCCAGACTTTCTCAGCTCTGAAATCCTTTGAGATAGAGAATGTGCGAGGCTTATGGGTAGAGGCATGTAGTTGGGCGTGTCGGTGCAGGCATAACCAACCACTGTGGCCGTATCGCCAGCACCCTCGGAGGATATACCTAAAACTATGTCTGGGCTTTGCTCCTCTATGGAGGTTATTACTGCGGAGGAATCCGCATCAAATCCGTGCTCCGCTCTACTGTAGCCTGTCTCCTTTATAGTCTTCCTAACTATGCCCGGTATGTCTACGTAGCTCTCCGTCGAAACATGACCCGCCACAAAGGTCATACCGGAGAGGAGTAATATTTCAAGGGAAACTCTACTGTAAGGGTCCTTCCTCAAAAACTCGTCCAAGAGAGCGTCCGCTATGAGGTCCGCCAGCTTATCTGGATGCCCCTCCATGGGGGACTCGGCCATCTTTATGGTCCTTCCCATGGAGGTCTATTATAACCTACTCAAGAATTTCAAGAACAACCCTTTTGTTTATCTTCCTTCCCATGGATGCAAGTATGGTTCTTAAAGACCTGGCTATGCGACCACCCCTGCCTATAACCTTGCCAAGGTCTGCCTTGTCTACTCTTAGTTCAATTACGACGGTTTTTTCTCCCTCGATTTCTTGCACATTTACCTTTTCTGGGTTGTCTACGAGGGATTTAGCGGTGATTTCAACGATGTCCCTAAGCTGGCTCATGGTCTACCTCCTGTTAGAGTATTTTTGCGTTTTTGAGTATGGCTTTTGCCCTATCGGTTAATTCCGCTCCCTTCTGGAGCCAATCCTTTAGTTTTTCTTCCTTTAATTCAATGAGTCTTTTGTTTACAGGGTCGTACGTGGCTATCACATCTACCACCTTACCATCCCTCGGAGCTTTTGCGTCTGCCACCACAACCCTGTATATGGGATGATGCCTTCTTCCGTATCTGGAAACCCTTATCCTCAGTGCCATATTAACCTCCTGCGTAACAATTTGCCTATTATACACTATTTCCTTACAGAATTCAAGACCACACTCAAGGAAGAAAGTGCCATCATAAGACCAGCCATCTCTGGCTTTAAATATATGCCTTCTGTATAAAACAGTCCTGATGCTATAGGTATAAGGAGTATGTTGTACAGAAAAGCCCAGAAGAGGTTTTGCTTTATCCTTCTCATGGTTCTTTTTTTCTCCTCAAAAAAGTCCACAAGCCCACCAATACCCTTTAGAAGCACTACATCGCCAGCCCTCTTTGCCATGTCGGTGCCAGAGCCTACTGCAAAGGACAGGTCAGCTTCAGCCATGGCGGGAGCGTCGTTTATACCATCCCCCACCACGCCAACCCTGTAGCCCTTTTCCTTTAGCTCTCTTACTTTTCTTAGCTTATCCTCTGGCTTTGCACCTGCGATAAATTCATCTATGCTTAGCTCCCTTGCTATAACTTCTGCCCTTTTTTCTCTATCCCCCGTAAGCATAATAACCTTTATGCCCTTAGACTTCAGAAACTGAAGGGTTTCTTTTGCGTCTTCCTTTATGAGGTCTTCAAAGAAGAACTCAGCCAGCTTTGAACCATTTCTGTAGAGAGCCACCTGACCCTCTTCAGACCTTCCAAGTTTGTACTCACCGCACAGCAAACCTACGCCTACTTCTTCCCTACAACCCTCCATAACCTTACCTACGAAACCCCTCTGACTGCAAAAATCTCTGAGGGCAAGGGAATAGGGATGGTTGGAAGCCTGAACCATACTACACACTATGGCAAGTGCCCTATCATCCTCCAACCTGTAGTCTACAAGTTTTGGCTTGCCCTCCGTTAGGGTGCCAGTTTTATCCATCAGAAGAATGTCCACATCCACCTCTATGGCGGAAGGGTTTTTAACTACTAGACCCCTCCTCTGCATCCTGAAAAGCCCCAGAGTCAAAGCCAAAGGTACTGCAATACCAAAGGCACAGGGACAGGATACTACAAGCACCGCAAGGGAAAAGTTTATGGCTAACTGGAGGTTACCCGTTTCTGCATACCAAAGAAAGAAGACGAGGATGGAGAAAAGAAGAACCGCTTGAACGAAGTAGTGGGAAAACTTGTCCGCAAAACGTTGCACCCTTGGCCTCTTGCTGAGGGACTCCTCCACCAGTCTTACCAAAAGGTTTGCATAACTGCTACCAAAGGTCTTTTCCACCTTCGCCCTTGCATAGCCAGAGACAACAAGACTGCCCGATGTTAGCCTATCTCCTACAGACTTCTTTATGGGAAGGCTTTCACCCGTTATGAGCGATTCGTCCACTTCCAGGGAACCCTCCAAGAGCTTGCAGTCCATAGGCACCATATCACCAGCTCTTAAGAGTATCACATCCCCAACAAACACCTCCTGGGGGGATTTTTCCTCTTCTCTTTGTCCTTTCAGAACCCTCACCTTGAGTGTTTGCATGGAAAAAAGCTCACGAAGACCCTTTAGGGCTTTAGCCTTTACCCACTCTTCCAGAAACTTACCAGTCCTTATAAAGGTAATAAGGAAGGCAGACGTTTCAAAAATAGGCTCACCGGGAAGAAAAGACATAAGGCAAAGAAGGCTGTAAAAGAGGGCTGATGTGCTTCCGAGAGCTACAAGAAGGTCCATGTTTCCCACGCCTGCCCTTAAAGCCCTGTAGCCACCTACATAGAAACCATAGCCACCAAATATCTGAACAGTAGCAGAAAGTAAAGCCTGAAGGTAAAGGCTCATGGGGCTATGCCAGAGCATGAGAAGCATCAAGACGAGACTAAAAGACCAGCAAAATAACAGAACCTCAAAGCTCCTGCTTTTTCCTTTTACATCCTCTACCCTGTAGCCTAAAGATTCAACAACTCTCCTTATCTGTTCCACATCAAGAAGGTCTTCGTTGAATTCAACCCAAACCCTTCCCAGTTCAAAGGAGACCTTTACCTCTTCCACACCTCTTAACTTTTTGAGACTTATTTCAATGGCTCTTGCGCAGTTTACGCAGGTCATTCCAGAAACCCTAAGGCTTACACGCATAGGTTTAAGTATGTTATCTTAACCTTGTTAATTTCAAGCCTGTTATTTTGCTTTGTTTTTTATGTAATCTAAAACCCTTTGAGGGTCCGCTGAAGGGTCTACACCTCTGTAAACCTTTTCTACTTTTAGGTCCGGGTTCACTAAGACCGTATCCCTTGAACAAAAGCCCGCTATAAGGGTAACGCCGTAAGCCTTTGCCACGCTACCCTTCGGGTCAGAAAGAAACTCTACGGAGAGATTATACTTTTCCCTGAACCTTTTTATGCTTTCCACGGTGTCTGTGCTTATGCCAAAGACCTTAACTTTGAGCCTCTCAAACTCGGGCATTAGACGAGTGTACTCCTTTGCCTGAGTGGTGCATCCTGGTGTGTCCGCCTTGGGGTAGAAGTAAAGAACTACCCATCTCCCTCTGTGTTCTGAAAGGTTTACCACTTTGCCTTCGTGATTTTTGAGGCTAAAAGGG
Source organism: Aquificaceae bacterium (assembly GCA_025057455.1). Classification (GTDB taxonomy): domain Bacteria; phylum Aquificota; class Aquificia; order Aquificales; family Aquificaceae; genus Pampinifervens. The sequence continues at coordinate 655 of JANWWY010000016.1, read as the reverse complement.
TAGGCGGGCTGTCCTTCTTGCAAGGGGCTTCCAGCCTGTGCTAAACCGAAGAGAGCGAGGATTTTTATAAAAAGCTCTTTCACGTTACCACCTCCAGAAAGAGTAGGCTATGAGGAGAACTCCAAGAGCAAGAGGCAAAAAGCCTATAAAAAACCAAAAGGTTGCAGACCCTACAACCAGAAGAATACCACCCAACTCAAGAAGCTCCTTTTTCTCAACCCTTGACAGAGTGGCATACACCCTTGCCTGAAGATACAAACCCAAACCAGAAATGAGAGCTGTAAGCAAGAGCCTCTTTATTTCAAAACCGTAGCTGTCAAGAACATACCTAGCCCAAAAACCACCAAGTATAGCCATCAAAAGCCCCACTCCAAAGGTCTTTTTGAGCTCACCGAGAGAGTGCCTATCCAACAAACTCCAAACACCAAGAAGGAGCAGAAGACCACCCAAAAGCCCAAAGGCGTAGTGAAAGCCACCAAGAGGCAGTATTATGGTGCCAGAAAAGGCAAGCTCGTCTGGCTTCATTCCAAGAATCTTTTTATCCTCCAGCATCTGTATTTAAACATAAACCCAATAAGACTTCTTATCAAGGATTCTGGAAGTTGAGCTTCTACAGTAAGATGGTCTTCTATAACCGTTGACGCACCTTTAGGCA
>JANWWY010000015.1 GCA_025057455.1 Aquificaceae bacterium | reverse complement strand
AAAATAGCAAGCCAAAGGAGCATAAGGTGCAATGTTTTCATTTTACGCACCTCCTCTATAACATTAAAATAAATTATAAACACTTCTTTGTCATCTATTTTGACAGTGTGTAAATAAGGTTAGTTTTGTGCTTGCCCTACAAATCTTGCCATAGATGCCCTACTTGGTCTTAGACTTATGATATAATAGAATCCATCATACTCCAAGGAGGTATAAAATGGACCTGGAGCAGAGAATAAAGGAAATTATTGCAGACCAGCTGGGAGTTGAGGTAGACAAATTAAACCCTGGAGCCAGATTTGTGGAAGACCTTGGTGCAGACTCCCTTGACGTTGTGGAGCTAGTAATGGCCTTTGAAGAGGAATTTGGTATTGAAATACCAGATGAGGATGCGGAAAAAATAAGGACTGTAGGTGACGTAATTGACTATCTTAAGGAGAAAGTAAAAGCCTAATGCGTCGTGTAGTGGTGACGGGCCTGGGAGCTGTAACTCCCATCGGCACCGGAGTGGACAAATACTGGAGTAATCTCGTATCCGGCGTAAGTGGTATAGACATCATAAAAAGGTTTGACCCAGTAGAGGAGGGTCTGCCAGTTCATATAGCCGGTGAGGTCAAGGACTTTAATCCTGAAAACTACTTTGATAAAAAGGATGCTCAAAAAGTTTCTGACTTTATAAAGTTTGCGGTAGCAGCCGCAGAAGAAGCCATAAGAGACAGTGGTATTCTGGAGGGTCGCTTTGACCCATATAAAATAGGTGTAATAGTTGGTACGGGCATAGGTGGTTTAAGAGACATTGAAGAACAGCAAAAGGTTTTGATGGAAAAGGGTCCAAGAAGGGTATCCCCCTTTTTCATACCCTATGGCATTTCCAACATGGCAAGTGGGCTTATAGCCATAAGGTTTGGTTTCAAAGGTCCCAATTACTGCGTTGTCTCTGCCTGTGCTACTGGCAACCATGCTATAGGGGATGCCATGAGGCTTATTCAAAGGGGTGATATTGACATTGCCATAGCAGGGGGGTGTGAAAGTGCTATAACTCCTCTTGGCGTAGCGGGCTTTGCAGTTATGAGGGCTCTGTCTACAAGAAACCACGAACCACAAAAGGCATCAAGACCCTTTGATAAAGACAGAGATGGCTTTGTTATGGGGGAAGGTGCTGGCGTGCTTGTGCTGGAAGAGTACGAACATGCAAAGGCAAGGGGTGCAAAAATATACGCAGAGCTAGTGGGCTACGGTGCTACCGATGATGCTTATCACATCACCGCCCCATGTGCGGATGGTGAGGGTGCCTATATGTGTATGAAGTTGGCACTGGAAGATGCAGGAGTAAGTCCGGAGCAAATAGACTACATAAATGCCCATGGCACATCTACACCCCTTAACGACAAGTCTGAAACTCTTGCCATAAAGAGGCTGTTTGGAGAACATGCCTACAAGCTCAAAATAAGCTCCAACAAGTCTATGATAGGGCACCTCCTTGGTGCCGCTGGTGCCGTGGAGGCTGTAGCAACAGTCAAGACCATTCAAACTGGCATAATTCCACCCACTATAAACTTAGAAAATCCAGACCCCGAGTGTGATTTAGATTATGTGCCCAACAAAGCCATAGAGTTCCCAGTTAGATACGCTCTTTCCAATTCCTTTGGTTTTGGTGGAACCAATGCATGCCTCCTTTTCAAAAGGCTTGAATGACCTTCAAAGGGCTATAGGCTACCAGTTTAGGGATGAAAGCCTCTTGGTTCAGGCTCTTACTCACAAATCTTATGCGGGCGAACATGGTCTTAAAAGTTACGAAACTCTTGAATTTTTGGGCGATTCACTTATAAACTTCTTCGTAGTGGACATACTTCTGTCTGAATTCCCCAACGCTTCAGAGGGTGAGCTTGCCATGATGAAGTCTTACCTCGTAAGCGAGGAGCATCTACATGAGCTGGCGGAGGAGCTTTCCCTTGATGCCTACATACTGGTAGGTGGAAAGAAAAGGAACAATCATGTAAGCACCTCACTTATGGCGGATACTTTCGAAGCTCTTTGGGCAGCGGTATACATAGACTGTGGTAGGTCAGCAGACCTAACCAAGAACCTTTTTAATACACTGTACAGAAACCGCATAGTAGAGACAGTAAACAAGAAGGATTACAAAAGGGACTACAAAACACTGCTTCAAGAAGAAACCCAAAGAAGATGGAAGGAAAGGCCAACCTACAGGGTGATAAGCATAGAAGGACCCCATCATAACAGGGTTTTTGAAGTAGAATGCGGTATAAGGGAATTTAGAGCAACGGCGAGGGGTAGAAGTAAAAAGACCGCACAACAGCTTGCGGCAAAAAAGGTCTTAGAACTTATCCAATCCTCTGAAGGCTAAGTTCATGTAGTTTTTTGTTAAACTCCATTCCGTGCTTGATTAGTTCTCTGTAAACTCTAAAGGGAGTTAAAATAGCATAAAGCTTGTTGTTTTCTTCCCCTATCAGCAGGATTTCATCCAGAATTGTCTCTATAAATTCCAACTTTGAATTGATGGAATTTATGGCGTTTAGCCTTTCTATTTCACGCACCAATTCCTCGGGAAGTGTAGCCAAAAAGGTCACATCAAAGTTAAAAACTTCATAAAGATCGTACAGGTGGTCCACCATCTCCGAAAGTTTTGATAAAAGGTCTGCTTCCACTCTAAGAAGCACATCTTTGTAAGCCTTTAGCTCCTCTTTAGAGAGGCATGCCTCTGCCAAAAGGTTGACCTCCTCAAAGTCAGCCTTTATTTCCTTTATGAGGGTTTCAAGCATCTGAAGGTTAAACCTTATGAGCCTGTCCTGTATCAGAAGTGCGCTCAACACATCCGCTTTTCCCATCTATATCCTCCACGAAATTTATTCCCATATGCCTCAGCTCCTCTCTAAACTCCTCTATTAAAATATAGCCCTGCTTTGTTAAGATTTCCTTAACCTTCTCCTTTATTCTCTCCCCGTGCTTGTCAAGGTCAAAAAGAAGTATCACCCTGCTAAAGCCTTCCAGAAGGTCTGGCAGTTCAGTAAACCTTTTACCTTCAAGGGTAATAATGTTTTTTATGCCATACTTTTGAAGTGCTCTTTTGTCTCTCTTGCCCTCTACAAGAACCGCACTGTCCTTTGAGGCGTTGCGTAGTCTGTCCATCCACTCTTTCATCCCTTCTAATATGGATACTTGATTGGGAAAATGTCAAGATGTTATAATTTTTAAACTCCATGGAAATCATAGAGGTTCCCATAGAAGAAGAGGTAAAGCAGTCTTACATAGATTATGCTATGTCCGTTATAGTGGGCAGGGCTATTCCCGATGTGAGGGATGGTCTCAAGCCCGTCCAGAGGAGAATACTCTACGCTATGCACGACATGGGGCTTTATCCAGAAAAGCCCTTTGTGAAAAGTGCAAGAATAGTGGGTGCGGTGTTGGGTTATTACCATCCTCACGGTGACCAAGCGGTCTATGAAGCTCTGGTTCGCATGGCACAGGACTTTAACATGAACTATCCCCTCATAATAGGGCAGGGCAACTTTGGGTCGGTGGACGGAGACCCACCCGCAGCCATGAGATACACAGAGGCTAAACTTTCCAAGTATGCGGTAAAACTTCTCGAAGACATAGATAAGGATACGGTAGACTTTTTACCCAACTTTGATGGTTCAACCCTTGAACCCTCCGTCTTACCGGCAAGTTTTCCCAACCTTCTTTGCAACGGAACCAGCGGTATAGCGGTAGGCTTGGCAACCTCTATACCATCCCACAATCTAAAGGAAGTCTGTCAGGCTCTTGTGGAGCTTGCAAAGAACCCTGAGCTATCCACAGAAGAAATCATGAAGCACATAAAGGGACCCGATTTCCCCACTGGCGGTATAGTGGAAAACTACAAGGAACTTCTTGAGTTTTACGAAAAGGGAAGAGGACATGTAAGGATAAGGGCAAAGGCTCATGTGGAAAAGCTATCAGGTGGAAGGGAGCAGATAGTTATAACAGAGCTCCCCTATCAGGTAAACAAGGCTGAACTTATAAAGCGTATGGCGGAGCTCGTCAGAGAAGGTAAGCTAAAGGAAATATCCGACATAAGAGATGAGTCTGACAAAGAGGGCATTAGAATAGTGGTTGAATTAAAGCGTGAGGCGAGCGGTGAAAAAGTCCTTGAAAAACTTTATAAGCATACCGCCCTGAGGAAAAACTTTCCCCTAAACTTCGTGGTGCTAATAAATGGCGAACCAAAGCTGGTAGGCATAAAAACCCTCCTTCAAGAATTTATAAAACACAGACTTGAGGTCATACTCAGAAGGTCAAGGTTTTTCCTTCAAAAGGCAAAAGATAGACTTCATGTGGTGGAGGGTCTTCTTATAGCCCTAAATAACCTTGACGAGGTCATCGCAGAAATAAGAAGCTCCGCAGACACTCAGGAAGCAAGGGAGAAGCTAACTATAAGGTTTGGCTTAACACAGACGCAGGCAAATGCAGTTCTTGACATGAGGCTTCAAAGGCTTACATCCCTCGAAAGGAACAAGCTTGAAGAAGAGGAAAAGGAGCTTAGAGAAAAAATAGCATACTACACAAAGCTGGTAGAGAGAGAAGAGGAGCGTATAAGAGTTTTTATTGAAGAAATGCAAGACCTTTCAAAGTCTTTTACCGCGCCGCGGAGGACTGTAGTAGAGGGTCTTCAGGAAGAGGAAAAGGGAAGTCTTACGGTGGTAGTTTACGCAAAGGGTAGAGTTTTGCCTTTGGAAAGCATGGAAGAGGGCGAGGAGGTGGTTAACATACTTGATGTGCCTTTTACAGACGGTCTTTTCATGGTTTCTGACAGGGGAAGGGTTTACTGGATAGCCGGCTCACAGGCTCTAAGAGGTAGCACTGTATCTTTAAGGGAGTCAGAGGAGGTCATAGTTGGTGCCTTTGTACGTTCAGGAATGGAGGGCAGAATACTGCTTGCTACAGAAAAGGGTTATGTAAAGAAGATACCCCTCGTAGACTTTGAATATAGGTCTCAGGGTATGCAAATAATAAAGTTTTCTGAAGAAGACCGAGTTGTTAAGGTGGTACAAGCACCAGAGGAAGGTGACCTGCTTCTGTTTAGCCACAAGGGTAGGCTTTTGAGGTTTCCTGTGGGTGAGGTGCCTCCAGCTACTATTGGTTCAAAAGGCGTGCAGGGCATAAAGCTGGAGAAGGGGGATAAAGTAATGGGCATTAGAGCACTGAAAGATGCGCAATACCTGCTTGTAATAACGGAGGAAGGCGGTATAAAGAAAATATCCCTTGAAGAAGTACCGCAAAGGGGAAGAGCCACGAAAGGCGTTGAAGTTCTTGGACATTCCAGAGAGAAGCTCGTGGATGTTATTCCTATAAAGGGCTTTGTTGAGCTTATGCTTGCCACCAGAGATGGCAAGGTTTTCTACGACAGGATTGAGGAAAAGGATGTGCCCATAAGCAGGCTTGACCAGAAGACAAAAAGACGCTGGAATTTGGGAGAAGATAAGCTCGTTAGAGTAGTAATAAAAAGTTGAAGGTGGTATAATGTTGCCATGGTCATAAGAGGTAGGGTTTGGAAGTTTGGGGATAATGTAGACACAGACCAAATAATACCAGCAAGATACCTGAATACATCAGACCCTTACGAGCTTGCTCAGCACGTTATGGAGGATTCAGAGCATCCTGAGTTTGCAAGGGAACACAAAGAGGGGGACATTATAGTGGCAGGGAGGAACTTTGGTTCTGGTTCTTCTAGAGAACATGCACCTATAGCCATAAAGTATGCCGGTGTGCCTGTGGTTATAGCCAAATCCTTTGCCAGAATCTTTTTTAGGAATGCCATAAACATAGGCCTTCCTATAGTGGAAGCGCCTCAAGCTGTGGATGAAATGGAGCATGGGGATGAGGTGGAGGTAGATTTGGAAAGAGGACTCGTGAAAAACCTAACGAAAGGAAAAGAATACGAAGCAACAAGATTCCCCGAGACACTTATGGCTATACTAAAAGCAGGCGGTCTCATGGAATATGCAAAGGAAAAGCTAAAATCTGGCTAATATGGAAAGAAAAAGAGTGGAAGACTTAATGCTTCCTCTCTCTGAGTATCCAAACCTTCAATATGATAAAAGTCTAAGGGATGCCCTTGTTGTATTTACGGAAAGTAAACAGGCTTGTCGTGAATACAGAAACATAATAGTCCTCAATGAGAGGGATGAGCCTGTGGGCATTTTCTCCATCAAAGACCTGCTAAAAGCCATGATGCCAAACTTCTTATTCTCAGAAAGAAGCCCCTACCAAGGTTATCTTGAAGAGGATTCAACGCTGAGCTTACTCTGGCAAGAAGCCTTTGAAGATATTAGCAAGGTCAGGCTAAATAAAAGACTTAAGGAACTTACCCCGCCCGTAAACTACACTGTTAGTCCAAAGGACCCAATCGCCAAGGCTGTTTACTACATGGTAAAGGACAACAGGGATGTCATTCTGGTGGTGGAGAGTGGCAAAGTGATTGGTGTTTTGAGGCTTTTTGATGTTTTCAGGGAGATGGTAGATTGGGTTCTTCAATAAGGGGTTTTGGGAGAGAGTATGCTAAGGGGTTTGGATAGAAGGTTATTCTTTGCCCTTTTTGGTGTTCTTGTTTTTTTGTTCGTTTATTTTTCTCCTCCTTGGCCCGATGCAGTTGACCCAAGCGGTAAGAGCTTTCCTCTGACTAAAGAGGGTAAGGGTGCAATAGCCCTTTTCCTGCTTGCCGGCATTTGGTGGATAGCGGAGGTTGTTCCTATAGGCATAACTTCTATAGCTATTGGTGTTTTCCAAGTATTCTTCTTAATACGCCCAGCCAAAGAAGCCTTTAGAGACTTTATGGACCCAGCGGTTCTTTTCATATTTGGTTCTATGGTCATAGGCTCTGCCTTTACAAAAACTGGGCTTACGAGAAGGTTAGCCTACACCATGCTCCGTATAGTGGGCGAGAGAACAAAAATGATACTATTGGGTTCTTTGGTTGTTACCGCATTGTTAACCCATGTTATGGCACACACTGCGGTGGCAGCAACCCTTCTCCCCATACTGCTGGCCATCTATGCCCTTTACGGAGAAGGTGATAAAAGGACCAACTTTGGGAAAGCCCTTTTTATAGGCATGGCATATTCTGCGGGTGCGGGAAGTGTGGTAACCTTTTTAGGTGCCGCAAGAACGCCAGCCGCCGCTGGACTTTTCAAAGAGTTTACTGGTAAGGACATAGGCTTCTTTGAGCTTTCTCTCTTTATGTTTCCCATAGGCTGGTCTATGGTACTTCTCATATGGGTTTACTTTATGGTTTTTCTAAAGCCAGAAAAGAAGAGGGTTCCAGGATTGAAGGAAAAGGTGGCAGTACTCTCTGATGAGCTTGGTCCTATGAGCACTAAGGAAAAGGTAGTGCTTTTGGTAGTTTTTGCCATTGTGGTATTTATGGGACTTCAGTCGTTACTCCCTGCACTTAAAGTAATAGACCGCTCCGCCATAATACTAACGGGAACAATTATTTTCTTCTTACTACGCATACTAACAATAAAGGACCTTGAAGAAATACCCTGGAATATAATCCTGCTGTTTAGTGGTGCCATGAGCCTTGGCTTCTGCCTTTGGAAAACGGGTGCTGCGCAGTGGATGGCTGTTATGTGGCTTAAGATGTTTGAAGGTGCTGGTTTCCTCGTTTTTCTACTGGGTGTTACCCTTCTGGTGTTAATACTTACCAACTTTATAATGAATGTGGCAGCCATATCCATAACATTACCCATAGCGCTGATTATAGCTGACTACCTCAAAGTCCCTGCGGAGCTTGTTCTGTATGCTTCTTTGGCAGCTTCAGGAATGCCCTTTATGCTTCTTATAGGTGCCGCACCCAATGCTATAGCCTATAACTCCAATCAGTTTACCCCTGTAGAATTTTTCAAGCATGGCATTGTGACAAGTTTGATGCTCATATTGGTGGTTATCATAGCATTAACCTTTTATTGGCCACTCCTGCTATAACTTATGGTAGAATGCCATACTTATGGAAAGTATAAGAGATAGGCTAAAAAACCTGATAAGAGATAGGTCTCTAAAGGTTTCTGAAGAACCAATCTATAAGCTTTCATCGGGCAAGCTTAGCAAATACTACATAGACCTAAAGCAAATAACCTTTGACCCGGAGGGTGTATACTTTTTAGGCAAACTTCTGTATGAAAGGCTCAAAGATTTAAAACCCGATGGTGTAGGTGGTCTTACCCTTGGAGCTGACCCAATAGCCTACGCGGTAAGTATGGTTTCTTACCTTCAGCACAATCCTATAAAGCCATTTGTTGTTCGCAAGGAACCAAAGTCTCACGGCACAGGCAGACAGGTAGAAGGGCTTTTAAAGCAAGGTGATAGAGTGGTTGTCATCGAGGATGTTATTACAACAGGAGGCTCAGCCCTAAAGGCTGTCCAAGCCTGTAAAAAAGAAGGTTTTACCGTATTGTGTGTTTATGCGGTAGTGGACAGGGAAGAAGGTGGAAGGGAAAATTTGGAAAAGGAAGGCGTAGAGGTTTATTCCCTTTTTAGGGTTTCTGAACTCCTAAAATAAAGTTTTATGGACATACTGTTTCTTTCTTTAATACTACTGCTGGGTACCTTTTCTGGTAGCCTTTTAGCCATATTTTTTAAAAGCCCTTTCCTTAGCATAGGTATTAGCCTTTCTTTCACAGGCGGGGTTATGTTGGTTGCCAGCTTTACGAGCCTTATACTGCCGGGCTTGGAGGTGGGAAACTTTTTTTCTGTAGCTCTTGGCATAATTCTTGGGTTTTTTATAATGGCACTTTTGGAAAACCTTGTCCCCCACGAGCATACCCTCAAGGGAAGGGAAGGATTGTCCCACGAAAAAGTTGGCAGATTAATTTTGATAGTATCCGCAGTAATCCTACATAACATACCTGAGGGTCTCAGCGTAGGCATAGCCACAGCTTACTCCATAGACAAAGGTTTTGAAACAGCCATAGCCATAGCCCTTCAGGATGTTCCCGAAGGTTTTGTGGTTAGCCTACCTCTTGTTGTGATGACAGGAAAGGTTTTTGTGCCTTTACTAATAGGGTTCCTTAGTGGACTCCTTGAAGCTATTTTTTCTCTCATGGGTTACGCTCTTTTTGAGACCTTTGGGAATTTTCTTGCTCTGGGATTGGGCTTTGGTGGGGGTGCCATGATATACATAACCGCCAAGGAAGTGTTCCCAGAGGCTTATGCGGAGGGAAAACACACCCAGTCTACCATAGCCTTTCTCATTGGGCTATTGCTCATGCTCTTCTTGGATACCTCACTTTAGGGCATCCTGCACAAGCACGGGAATAAGATGTACATTATGACATCTGTAGCAATACTGACCTATATCCGAAAGATGCTTAAAAACTGTTTCTCTGCTCACCTGAGGAGCGTTCAGCACCCTCTGAAGGTTATCCAGTGCGGTAAGGTAATCCCTACCTGCAAGGGATTCTATAGAAGCCTTTGACGTATGGCACTTGGTGCACATGGTATTTAGCTGTTTTGCCCTTTCTACAAAATTATCTCCATGCTCCTTAGCCTTTGCCACGTCCCCCTGCATCAGAAATACCTGTAAAGATTTCATGGAGTTTGCCATCCTTTTCATGTAATCTTTCGTCTTTAGGTTTTGAAGTTCTACTGGGTCTTCTATCGTAATTTTATCGTACCTTGGAAAGTGATAGTAGAGCTTTACTACCGCTTGATGGTCACTGTGACATTTATTACAGGTTTGCCCCAGTTCCCTTGAGGCTTTTATTACACTGTCTGCGTTTTTTGACTGAACTGCCTTTACAAGATTATCCGCAAGGGCTGGCTTAAAATAATCCTTCCATTCTGGCACCATCCTGGCTGATTCCTCGTAGGACTTTTTCAGTTGCCTTGCCCAGTCTAAGGCTTTTTCCCATCTACCCTCGTTTATGTTTAGGGTTATTCCGTGGAAGGCAGTGCTCATGGCAAACATGTTGGATAAAAACTCCATCTTCTGAGATTGGGGTGGATAGTATTTATCCAAGGACTTGGGGGGTCTTTTCATGGTTATCTGTTGAGGAAATGCAAAGCCTAATAACAGCAGTAGAAGGGAAATTGTCTTTTTCATGGTCCCACCTCCAACTTTTACGCTAAATTTAAGAAAAACGGGAAGGGAGTTCAAGCTTATAAGTCTTTTAAAATATAAGCATGCATATTCTCCTTGTAGGTCTTGGAAACATGGGAAATAAATATTTTTGGAAGCTGGAGCAAATGGGTGAAAAGCTTATCCTTTGCGATATAGACCCATCAAAGGAGAAAAGGCCCCATCCTTTTTATTGCCACTTTGGTGATGTTAAAGAAGAGTTACGGGCGGTTATAGTAGCTGTAGACCCAAGGGAACACGTAGGTATAGCAAAGGAATTTTTGAAAAGAGGTGTGCCCGTTCTTCTTGAAAAGCCTCCAGCCTTGAACTCAAGGGAGTTTGAAAACATAAAGGATTACCAAGGATTATACGTATCAGAAATAGAAAGCTACTCTGTATGTGTAGAATTTTTTAGAAAACCTAAAAAATCTCTGAGAATTCAGAGGTATGGAAGGGGAAGGGGATATCTTTCACCCCTTTGGGACCTTGCTTGGCATGACCTCTACCTTCTTCAGCGTATATCAAGGAATATAAGCCTTGAAGATATCAGCGTAGAGGAAAATGTTTGGACTATAAGGGGCTTTTTGGACCATGTTCCTTTCAGTCTTAGCGTAGCATGGGAGCATCCAGACCCAAAGCGTGTGTGGTATATAGATGAAGAAATCATGCTGGACTTTGGGCAGGAAAGAGTTTATCAGGATGGGAAACTAATAAAGGAAGGAAATAGGGACAAGCTAAAACTTATGGTAGAAGACTTCCTTCAGGGTAAGTTTGACAAGGAAAGCGTAGAAAGGGCTTACACGAACCTTAAACTTCTTGAAAAACTACCACTATAAACCACACAACCTAAGGACTGGCACATTTTATAAAAACTACTATCAATCGTATTTTTCCTTTTTGATTTTTTCTCCGTCTACACCCAGTTCTATTAGCATGCTTGCTATGTCATCCACAAACTGTGGGGGTCCGCACAGATAGTATAGGTTTGTGGGTATATCTTCTACCTCTTTTAGAATCATGTCCATGTTTATCCTACCAGTATAGCCCTTCCAGTTTTCGGGCCACGACCGTGTTAAGGTATGAACCACTTTTATGTTTGAATACTTATCAAGTTCTTCTAACTCCTCCCTATATATTATCTCCTCGTAGTGTGTGTTGGAATACAGAAGCGTAGCCTTTACATGCTCCAGCCTTGCGGATACTATGTACCTCAAAATGCACATAAGGGGTACTATGCCACTACCCGCACCTATTAGCACTAAGTTTGTTCCCATGCTGGGAACCCAGACAAACTTTCCGTAGGGTCCCTTTATCAGAAACTCATCTCCTTCCCTTGTATACTCTGTCAAGACTACAGAGGCTCTACCGTTGGGGGTCCTTTTTATGGTAAGTTCAAGCGTATCCTTTTGGGTAGGTGGGCTTGCTATAGAGTAGGCTCTTTTTAGAATATCCCCTTCATAGGGAACATTAAGCATCACATACTGTCCAGGATAGAAGTCAAACTCTATATTACTTAAGTCAAAAACGAGAGTCTTTGTGGAAGGTGTCTCGGTAATCACTTTCAACACTCTGCTCTTAAACTCCTTTACGGGCTTTTTCTCAAGCTCCATCTTAGAACCTCCTGAGGGCTGGAAAGAGTATTACTTCTCTTATGGAGTCTACGTTGGCAAGTATCATTACAAGCCTGTCTATGCCTATACCTTCGCCTGCGGTGGGGGGCATGCCATATTCAAGGGCTGTTATAAAGTCTTCATCCATCTGCATTGCTTCTTCGTCACCCATTTCCTTTTCTCTGAGCTGTTCTAAAAACCTTTCCCTCTGCTCAAGGGGGTCGTTTAGCTCCGTATAAGCGTTGGCAAGCTCTTTCCCAGCCACAAAAAGCTCGAACCTCTCCACAAGGTCTGCATCCTGGCGATGAGTTTTTGCGAGGGGTGAGAGGATTTTGGGAAAGTCCAAGACAAAGCAAGGACCCCAAAGCTCATCCTCCACAAGCACGTCAAAAACCTTGTCTATAAGCTTTGCATGAGTAAGGCTATCCGCATTTGGTACGCCCAAGTCCTTTGCCAATTTCCTCAAACCTTCCAAGTCCTTCAGGAAAAACTCCTTTTCCTTTCCGGTCTTTTCATAAAGGAGGTCAAAGTAAGCGTATCTCTTGTAGGGTGGCGTAAAGTCAAGCTCCTTTTCACGGTAGTTTATCTTTAAGGTGCCTACTGTGGACAGCAGAACATGGGATATGAGCCTTTCTGTAAAGTCCATTAGGTCCTTATAGTCCCAGTAGGCAACGTAAAATTCCAACATGGTAAACTCTGGGTTGTGGGTAGTGTCCACGCCCTCGTTGCGGAAGTTTTTGCCAATTTCATAGACCTTGTTAAATCCTCCCACTACAAGTCTTTTTAAGTATAGTTCTGGTGCAATCCTAAGATATAGGTTTTGTTCTAAATAGTTATGGTAGGTTATGAAGGGTTTTGCGTTTGCACCAGAGGCCACATGCTGTAGTATGGGTGTTTCCACTTCAAGAAATCCCTCTCTGTTTAGGAAGTTTCTAAGCTCTCCAACCACACTGCTTCTGAGGAGGAATATTTTCTTTGCCTCTTCGTTGGCTATGAGGTCCAGATACCTCTGTCTGTATCTAACTTCCACATCCTTTACGCCGTGCCACTTTTCTGGCATGGGGTGCAAACTCTTGGTAAGAAGGTTAAAGCTTTCTACCTCAACGGTTAACTCCCCAGTGTTTGTTCTAAAAAGCTTACCTCTCACACCGATAATGTCACCGGTATCTACAAGCTCCTCAAAATCCTTGAAGGCTTCCTCACCTACTATGTCCTTTTTTATGTATATCTGTATTTTTCCGCTGGCATCCTGAAGATGCCCAAATATGGCTTTTCCCATACTTCTAAGAGTTATAAGCCTTCCTGCGAGGGAGATCTCTTCAAAGTTGGGGTCAAGGTCGTACTCTGCCTTTAGATTTTCTATTTCAAGAGGATTATCGTCCTCTACAGGTTTTGCGGAGAAAAGACAGAGTTTACCTTCATACCTTCCTATGTTTCCTTTCAGGATGTACTCTTCGCCTGTTTTCAGTTCTTCATTGCACATGGCAAGCATTTCTATTCCCGCCTTGCTTGAAATCCTTACAATGTAGCCATCCTCTAGCTTGGAAATCCTTTTTACTATCCCCTTTACGCTTACCTCTTTACGGTCTGTTGGTTTTTCGTATTTGCTTCTTATTTGACCTATTTCGTAGCTGACTTGGAATTTGTGAGGGTAAGCTAAGTTTTTTTCCTTTAGCCTCTGGAGTTTTTCAAGCCTTGACCTTTCCATAGAAAAAGGATTATAGCACTTTTGGATTATAATCTTCCCTATGAAAACTGGCATCGTTTACGATGATATATACTTGGAGCATCACTGGAAAGGACACCCAGAAAACAAGGATAGGCTCATATCCATAATGCAAGAATTAGAAAGAAGAGGTATTATGAAGGAATTGGTTCACATAAGTCCAAGGAGAGCTACCGCTCAAGAAGTCTCCCTAAATCATGACCCAGCTTACGTGCAGGAGATTGCGGATTTTTGTGCCGCCGGTGGTGGCTATTTAGACCCAGATACTTACGCTACGGTCGCTTCTTACGATGTTGCACTCTATGCGGTTGGTGGTGTGCTTGAGGGTATAGATAGGCTTTTAAACAAAGAGGTAGAAGCGGTATTCTGCGGGATAAGACCTCCTGGTCATCATGCGGAGCATGCCAAGGCTATGGGCTTTTGTATTTTTAACAACGTGGCAATAGGTGCCCATTACTTGCTTAGCAAGGGTTTTGAGAGAATTTTTATAGTGGACTTTGATGCCCACCATGGAAATGGCACTCAGAGAAGCTTTTACGAAGATGACAGAGTATTTTACTTTTCTTCACACGAATATCCCTTCTATCCCGGAACTGGCTCAAAGGAAGAAAAAGGTGCAGGCAAGGGTTACGGCTACACCCATAACGAACCACTGCCCGCTGGCGCAGGAGATGAGGAATTTGAGAGAATCTACGGCGAGGTGTTTCCAAGGCTGTTTTTCGAGTACTCCCCTCAGTTTCTGCTCGTTTCCGCCGGCTATGACGCCCACAGAGATGACCCTTTGACCTACTTAAACTTATCTACAGAAGGCATGGGTAAGGTTGTTTTTCATCTTCTTGATAGCGCAAGGAGGCTCTCTATACCTGTGCTTTTTGCTCTTGAGGGAGGCTATAACCTAAAGGCTCTTGCGGATTGCGTAAGCATAACCCTTCAAAAGATGCTGGAGGCATAAATGATTGGTAGAATCAAGCACTACCTATTTCAGTTTTTATCCTTCATCTTTATGGCTTATGGTTTTTATTTGTTGTTTCTTTTCCTTTTAGACACCTTTCTGAGGATAGAAAAAAACTTGGCTTATCCCGTTTCCATTCTCATAACCCTTTCTCTTGTTACTCTAACCCTCATATACTGGATGAAGAAAAAGAGACTTCCACTATAATATTAGATTCAACGGGCGATTAGCTCAGAGGTAGAGCGCCATCCTCACAAGATGGAGGTCGGAGGTTCGAGTCCTCCATCGCCCATTTTGAAAATCTTCAACTGAGCTTTAAAGTAGCCTATAAAAACCGCTTTATTTTTGAATTAATATTGACTAATATCATATCTCACCTATGTTTAAAAACATGGAAAGCCTCTACGACCTGTACAAGAATAAGGGCTACTCGAGGAGGGAGTTTCTAAGGTCCATTATGCTTCTCTCTGCTACGTTAGGGTTTCCACCTTCCATGTTTCCCGATGTTGTCAAAGCCCTTGAGTCAAGGCCAAAGCCTGCGGTTATATGGCTTGAATTTCAAGATTGTGCGGGATGCACAGAATCTTTTATTAAAAGCACCAGCATTTTGCCAGCAGACGTTCTTTTGGATTATATATCCCTGGAATACCACGAGACACTTATGGCTCCATCCGGTTTTTACGCGGAGGAATCAAAGAAAGAAGCCATAGAAAAACATAGGGGGAGATATATATTAGTGGTTGAAGGGTCCGTATCACCAAAGGATAGGGGTGTGTATTGCACTATAGGAGGAAAATCAAACGCCGAACTACTTCAAGAAGCTGCAGAGGGAGCGGGTCTTATAATCGCAGTGGGTAGTTGTGCCAGTTGGGGAGGTATACCCTATGCCTATCCAAATCCTACAGGTGCGGTAGCGGTTAGCAAGCTTCTAAAAGGCAAAGAAGTGGTCAACATACCAGGTTGTCCTCCTATAGGAGATGTAATAGTTTCTGTCATTGCAGGCTATACCATAACGGGCAAACCTCCAGAACTCGACAGCCTCGGCAGACCGAAAGCCTTTTACGGTCAGACAATTCATGACAGATGCTATAGAAGGCCTTTTTACAACGCCGGAAGGTTTGCAGAGTCCTTTGATGATGAAAAGGCTAAAAAGGGCTATTGCCTCTATAAGCTGGGTTGCAAGGGACCTATGACAAGAAACGCCTGTGCCACCATAAGATGGAACGGAGGTCTTAGTTTCCCTATTCAGTCAGGACATCCGTGCTTTGGTTGTTCTGAGCCAGACTTTTGGGATAGGGGTTTTGTTTACACACCCCTTTCTGTGGTGGAAGGTGGCTTCGGACCAAAGGAAGCTCTTTTGAGTGTTACTGTAGGTGCCGCTTTGGGTGCCGGTGCCGCCTATTTGAACAAAAAGCTAAGGGGAGGTAAATAGGATGGATGTGGCCCTTTATGACTTTGTGAGGGGACCTTTTCTAAGGTTCGCCCTTTTTGTGTTCTTTCTCGGTATAGCCTATAGGTTCTTTAGGGTGGTGTTTCTTGGCCTTCCGCCAGACTACGCAAGACCAAAGGGCAACCCCTATTACATGGCTGTAAAGAAGATTCTTATAAAACCTACCATGGGCTGGACCTTTAATGAAATCTTCTCAAGAAGGGCTGTAAACTATGTGGGAGGCTTTTTGTTCCATCTTGGATTTATAGGGCTTACGTTCCTCGTGCCAGCTCATGCCCTTCTTTGGCAAGAGATAACCGGACTTCCTATGCCTACCATGCCCAACATAATTTCCGATATACTTGCCTACGCAGCACTTGGTTCTCTCGTTGTTCTGACCGTTCATAGGGCTTTAAACCCCGTGCTCAAACTTCTGACTGGCAAAGATGAATACTTTGCCAATTTTCTCATAGCCATTGTACTCTTCACTGGTCTCCTTGCCACTCGCTGGGCCGGTAGCGGCTATGTATGGCTCCTGTCCCTCCATATGCTTTTGGCGGACCTTCTCATTATCTACATACCCTTCAGCAGACTCTCTCATTTTATTTACTACTTCCTGTCTGTCGGCTTTATGGGGTGGAATGCGGGCAAAAGGGGGGTTTCCTTTTAGAGGAGGTATAACATGGCTGTAGTAGTTTCAAAAGAGGAGATAGGCAAGGAAGAAATAGAAAAGTTTTATCAATTTTGCAAAAACAGCATAAATACCGAGGTAGCTGCTTATCTTGAGGCATGTGTCAGATGCGGTATATGTGCGGAGGCCTGTCTCTTTTACATGGGTGAGAATGTGGCTGGTAGGATTGACCCTACCCTTACGCCTGCTTACAAGGCTGACCTTCTTAGAGATATATACAAGGAGAACTACACTTTTTGGGGAAGGATTAAGAAGCTCTTAGGTTTCGGAGTCAAAATAACGCCGGAAGACTTAAAAGAGCAGGTCAAGCTTGTTTTTTACACGTGCACCAACTGTGATAGGTGTACAAAGGCATGCCCCATGGGTATTGATACACCAAGGCTTGTAAGCATAGTAAGAGGTGCCCTCACATACGCAGGACTTACTCCTAAAGACCTTGCAGAAGCTACAAACCTCTCCGTGGAGAAAGGTAGTCCCTTAGGTGTTGATGTTCAAACCTTTCTTCAGAGGCTTGAATTTATAGCGGATGAGTATGAGGTAGAAATCCCAATAGACAAAGCCCCATCGGATTATCTTTACCTTCCCTCCTCCATAGAGCTTATGAAATTCCCTTCATCGGTGGCTTCTGCGGTAAAGGTTCTTAACAGGTCTGGTGTAAAATGGACTATGTCCACTATAGCCCACGAAGCTACAAACTTTGGATTGTTTGCTCAGAGTAGGGAAGTTACAAAAGAAATGTTAAGAAGGGTTCTCGAAGGTGCCAAGGCTCTGGGTGTTAAGCATATAATAACCCCAGAGTGTGGACATGCCTACCAGTCCATGAGGTTTGTGGCTCCCAACATCTTTCCAAGGGAATGGAACTTTGAAGTAATCAACATAGTAGAATTCATAGAAAAGATGATAGAAAAGGGGAATCTTAAAATAACCAAAAAGGTTTTAAAGGAAAGAAGTACCCTGCATGACTCCTGTCAAATAGGTAGAAGAGGAGGTGTCCTTAGAGAACCAAGGAAAATACTTAATATGTTAGCTGAAGATTTTAAAGATTCTGTTCTAATACCTGAGCATAACATATGCTGTGGTGGTGGAGGGGGTGTCCTTGTGATAGCCGATGCTGATTACTACAGACAAAAGGCCTTTATATCAAAGATGACCCTTTTTGATAAGGTTGGTGCAAAGACGATAGTCTGCTACTGCGCCAACTGCATGCTTGCTCTGAATAAAGGCAGTCAGGAGCTAAAGAGAGACTATAAGTTTGTGAGCATAGTGGAACTTGTAGCCGAAGCCTTGGAGGACCAATCATGAAAAGACTTGTAATAGACCCAGTCACTAGAATAGAAGGACATTTAAGGATTGAGGCGGAAATTCAAGACAACACCATAAAATCCGCCTATTCCTCCGGGACTATGGTAAGGGGTATTGAGATAATCCTCAAGGGGAGAGACCCAAGGGAGGCATGGGTTTTTGCTCAGAGGATATGTGGAGTATGCACCATGGTTCACGCCCTCGCATCCATCAGAGCTGTAGAAGACGCCCTTGATATAAAAGTTCCCAAAAACGCTTCTCTCATAAGAAAGCTAATGATAGGCACTCTTTTTGTCCACGACCATGTGGTTCACTTCTATCATCTTCATGCCCTTGACTGGATTAACCCATTGCAAGCCATAAAGGCAGACCCAGTCAAGGCCTCAGAGTTCGCAAGGAGTCTTTCCAATTATGAAAAGTCCACACCCTCCTACTTTAAGGAGGTTCAGGACAGAATAAGAACGCAAGTAGAGAGGGGACAGCTGGGCATATTCAATAAAGGCTACTGGAACCATCCTGAATACAGACTTCCCCCAGAAGTCAACCTTATGGTCTTGGCTCACTATATGGATGCTCTCAACTGGCAGGCGCAGATAGTTCAAGTACATACCATATTTGGTGGTAAAAACCCACATCCCAATTTTGCTGTGGGTGGAATGCCATCGCCTATAGATTTGCAGAGCGACACAGCCATAAACATGGAAAAGCTAAGCAGAGTAAAAACTCTCATAAATCAGATGCTCGAATTTGTAGAAAGGGTTTACGTGCCAGACCTTATAGCCATAGCCAGTTTCTACAAGGATTGGTTTGAGAAAGGAGAAGGCATAGGTAACTTCTTGGTCCTAGGGGAGCCTGAATTTGACTCTTACAGAGATGGCAAGTTTTTTATACCACCCACCTTTATAAAGAACAGAGACCTTAAGGCTTACGAGGATGTGGATTACTCAAAGGTTGAGGAGTATGTAACACACAGCTGGTATAAGTATACAAAAGGAGACCATGTTGGTCTTCATCCTTTTGAAGGAGAAACAGTTTTTAATTACACTGGACCAGAACCACCCTACGAACAGCTAAAAGTGGAGGCTAAATATTCCTGGCTAAAATCACCGAGGTATAAGGGACTACCTGCGGAAGTTGGTCCTCTTGCGAGGATGTTAGCCCTTTATGCGAGAAATGTGCATGATGCGAGGCACATCTTGGACTCTACCCTTGCAAGGCTGGGATTACCCATAGAAGCCATATTTTCTACCATGGGCAGGACTCTATCAAGGGGATTGGAGACCGTAATATATGCTCACGCCATGAAAAGGTGGTACGATGAGCTTTTAGAAAACATAAAATCTGGAGACCTCAAAGTCTTTAACTCAGATAAGTGGGATCCATCTACATGGAAAAGGGAAGCAAAAGGGTTAGGTCTTATGGAAGCACCAAGGGGGTCCCTTTCCCACTGGGTTCATATAAGTGGCGGGAAGATTGCCAACTATCAGGCTGTTGTACCAACTACCTGGAATGCTTCTCCAAGGGATGCTAAGGGGCAACTATCACCCTATGAAGCCTCTCTGGTAGGTCACAAGCTTGCAAACCCCACGGAACCTCTTGAGGTGCTAAGAACTATACACTCCTTTGACCCCTGCCTTGCCTGTGCTGTTCATCTATACGCAGAGGATGGACATACTCTATCAGTACAGGTATTATAGAGTTCAACAGTAGCTTACCGATGCCCCTTAACGCTAAGGCTAATTGTCTATTAATGTGGTTGCTATTGTCCCCTTTGTTGTCCGTTCTCACTTAAATGGTGTGAACCGCCAAGCTTCTATAACCGTAAGGGCTTTTAGTTTAAAGTGTCTGGTTGTAGAAATACACCTTTAGAGGCATAATTTAATACATATGAGCCTGAAGGAAAGCCTAATAAAAGTCTCAGATTTTGTTTATAAACTTCCCGAGAATACACTTCAAGGGCAAAAGGTTCCAGTATACTTTTATCTTAGTGATAGGCTCTTTGAACTTCTTGAAGAAGATGCCATAAGACAGGCGGGCAATGCTGCCACACTGCCAGGTGTAGAAAAGGCTATCTTCGTCATGCCCGATGTGCATGTGGGTTATGGCTTTCCTGTCGGTGGCATAATGGCAACGGATATAGGGAAGGGTATAATAAGCCCCGGTTCTATAGGTTACGACATTAACTGCGGTGTGAGACTTATAGCCACAAACCTCACCGCCGAGAAGGTCCAGCCTGTCAGAAAAGAACTTATGCAGGAGATACTGAAAAATGTCCCAGCAGGTGTTGGTTCTACTGGCAAGCTGAAGCTATCAAAGGAGGAGCTATCTGAGGTAGCGGTAAAGGGTGCCCGCTGGGCGGTAGAAAAAGGTTTTGGCTTTGAGGAAGACCTCAATCATATTGAAAGTGGTGGAGCCCTTCCTAATGCCGACCCCTCTAAGGTTTCAGAATTTGCCTTTCAGAGGGGTTCAGATGAACTTGGAACCGTAGGCTCTGGAAATCACTTTGTTGAAGTGCAGTATGTGGACGAAGTATACGATGAGGAAACTGCGGAAAAGCTCGGTCTTACTCTTGGACAAATAACTATAATGGTCCACTCCGGTTCAAGGGGGTTTGGTCATCAGGTCTGCGTAGACTACCTTAAGGTGGCTAAGGATGCACTCAAAAAGTACAACATAGAAATACCAGACATGCAATTAGCTTGTATGCCTTTCAGCTCTCCCGAAGGTCAGGACTATTTCAAAGCTATGAATTCCGCAGCAAACTACGCCTTTGCCAACAGACAGATACTTGGCTATCTTACTGCGGATACGGTGAGAAAATTCTTTGGTCTTTCCTGGGAAGAACTTGGCTACAGGCTAATCTACGACCTTGCCCACAACATTGGAAAGGTGGAAGAGCACAAGGTGGACGGGAAGATAAAAAAGGTTTTAGTTCACCGAAAGGGGGCAACGAGAGCCTTTCCACCTCATAACCCAGATGTGCCATTAGCCTACAGAGATATTGGTCAACCTGTTTTACTACCGGGTGATGTGGGCAGGTATTCTTTCTTGTTAGTTGGGCAGGAAAAGAGCATGAGTATGAGCTTTGGAAGTGCTTGCCATGGTGCTGGGAGGCTCATGTCAAGGACAAAGGCAAAGGAATTCGTAAGAAAGGAAGGACTTGAAAAGGTGCTGAGCGGTCTTGTTGTGGTGGCAAGGGGTAAGGGTACAGTTGCCGAGGAGATACCTCAAGCCTACAAGGATGTTTCAGAGGTTGCCATGGTAGTTCATAGCCTTGGAATAGCAAGGCTGGTGGCAAGGTTTAAACCCTTAGGCACTTTGAAAGGATAGTGTTATAATAAAGAATTCTTGGAGGAACGTATGGGTGAGTTTGAAAAACTCTTACAGGAAAGTTTAGAGCTAAGAGAGATAAGAAGGGGAGAAGTGGTAAAGGGGAAGGTAGTAAAAGTTGACGATAGGAATCTATACGTGGATATAGGCTACAAAGTAGAGGGAATACTGCCAAAGGAGGACCTACCAGAGGCAAAGGTCGGGGATGAAATAAAGGCTGTTCTTATTAGGTTCACAAGAGGTGGGTCTCCTCTCCTTTCATACAGAAGGTACTTAGAGGAAAAGCTCACAGGATTTTTGAAAGCTTGTTATGAAAAGGGTAAATTTATCACGGGTACTGTGGTAGAAAAAACGGAAGATGGCTACATAGTGGATGTGAGCGGTCTTAGAACCTTTCTTCCTGCAAAAGAAGCTGCCAAAAATCTCAAAGAAGGCAAAAAGATAGTAGCAAAAATAGCGGAGCTAAGCAGGGAAAATGGCGGTTTGAAGGTGGTGTTATCTCAGAAGGACTATCTGAAAGCTCAAGACGAAAAGAAGAGGACAAAGCTTCTATCAAAGTTAAAAGTGGGTGATGTGGTAGAAGGTAGGGTTATCAAGATAGACCCAGATAAGGGTATTACTTTACTCGTGGGTAATGTTCTCAGGGCTTTCCTCCCCCTCGAAGAGCTAAGCTGGGGAAGGGACAAAAACCCGTACAACTACACAGAGATTGATGAAAGGCTAAAAGTAAAGATAAAGAGAATTCCAAAGGATGGGCAGTTTGTGTTTGTAAGCCTGAAGGATATGAAGGAAAACCCATGGCTAAAAGCGGAAGAACTTATAAAGAAGGGTCAGATTGTCAGCGGTAGAGTAGTAGAGGTAAAGGAAAACGGTCTTCTGGTTGAAGTCATGGAAGGTGTAGAGGGTTATGTGCCCAAGGAGGAGATATCCTACGACGGGAGCACTTACAGAAAGGGAGACAGGGTGTCTGCTGAAGTTTTAGACTTTGACCCAAAAAGGCACAAACTAATTCTCAGTATAAAGAGGACCCTTCCCAAGCCTTGGGAAGAATTCCTAAAAAAGAACCCTGTTGGTAGCAGGGTAAGGGGTACTGTGGAGAGAATAGAGGGTGCAAAGGCTATAGTAAAGCTGGAAGAAAACACCTATGGAGTTGTTCATAGGAGCGACCTTGCCTGGGTAAAGCCCGGCAGAGTTGAGGATGTTCTTCAAGTTGGTCAAAACCTCGAATTTGCAGTTCTTGGTTTGGATAATAAGTTTGTCAAGCTGGGTCTGAAGCAACTGATGGAGAACCCATGGGAAAAGGTGGTCAAAAACTACAAGGTTGGCAGTAAGGTAAAACTTACTGTTAAAAGCGTGCATCCCTTTGGTGCCTTCTTGCAGTTTCCGGAAGGTATAGATGGTCTTTTACCTATATCAGAGGTACCTAAGGGCGTAAAGCTTCAAGAGGGGCAAGAGTTAGAGGTTAAGATTATAGAACTCTCTCCAGAGAAGATAACCCTTAGCATGAAGGAAGAGGAGAAGAAAGAGAAAGAGGAAATCATAACAACGGGAAGCTCTGACAAGGGCTTTACCTTGGGAGACATACTCAAGAAGAAGATGAAAATATGAAAAAAAAGACCCTCACTCAGAGGTTGCACGAAGAATACTTCCCTAAGTACTCTAAAAAGAAAGTATACCGTATGGTGAACTTTCTCATAGAGAAAATGAAACAGGCTATAGTCTCTGAAGATGGCTTAAAAGTATCTGGATTTGGTAGCTTTAAAAGGGGTAGCAGGCGTATAGTGTTTAGACCCAGCAAGAAGGTACTCCTGAGGTTGAAATCTGGCATTAATAGGTCTAAAATGTAATTTCCAACGGGGTGTGGCGCAGGCGGAAGCGCGCTGGCATGGGGGGCCAGAGGTCACGGGTTCAAGTCCCGTCACCCCGATTTATAAAAAAAGGAGGTGTACTATGGTAGTCATAGCGGAGCCTGTTGAAAAAGACTTGGAAGCCCTTGTCATGAGAGTCTTCCTCAAATCCATTGATGTTCTTGGTGGCCTTTCAAAGCTTGCAGAGTACAAGACCCTTACCTGGCTTCCTTCCTTGGCAAGAGCAGTTTACTGCGTAGTCCTAAGAGAAGAGTACTACAAGACAGATGCGGAGATAGCTCAAAAGGTAGGTTTGACGGAGCAAACGGTAAGGAACATACTAAGAGCGGACCCATCCACCGCAATGGAAAAGCTCAAAAGAGTTGAAGAACTCTTGGAGGAAGAAAGGAAAGACCTCAAGGTTCACACCGCAGGAGGTATTGCCAAGCTTGCCTATAGGCTGGTCAAGGAAGGACACGAAGAATCCAGCGTCTTTCTTCAGTACTGTGAAAGGGTTGCCCATGCCTTGGACATACCTTGGGCATACATGGTCTTAAAAAGGCTCAGAGGAACAGACTTCCCCATTGAATCTGCGGACAGTTTAAAGGACAAGCTTGAGGGAATTTACATAAAAGGTAGGACCGCAGCAGAGGTGCTACAGGAGCTTGAATACCCAATAAGAAACCCAGCAGAGCTTCTTCATCGCATCAGAGAAAATCTCAAGATGCACGGTCTGGAGTAGCTCTCTATTTTTTTAGTATTCTCTTCTCGTATATAAGGGCAAGAGTGAAAAGGGTTGTGAAAATAATAGGTCCCAGGAATATGCCCACAAACCCAAAGGTAAGCAGTCCACCTACTATAGAAAAGAAAAGTACTATGTAGGGTATTTGGATACCCATCTTCATTATGAGGGGTCTTACAAAGTTATCTATGGTGGATATGACCAGCATACCATAGAGGAACATAAAAAGTCCGCTGTAAAATCCTTTGGTACCAAGCGTATAGAGGGCTACGGGGAACCAAATTAAACTTGCACCAAAAGGAGGCACAAAGGAGCTTATAAAAGTTGCCATGGCAAGCAGGACTGCATAATCCATACCTACCAGTTTGTAGCCAACAAAACCTAACAAGCTCTGGACTATGCCTACGCCTATGGAGCCATAGACGGTGGCTAAAACCGTTTTATAAATGGTAAGGGATACTTTTTCTATGTCTTCTTCGTGCATAGGCAGGAAACGCTCCGCAAACTCCACGAACCTTGAACCATCCCTTAGTATAAAAAAGAGGGTTATCAGAAAGACAAAGGTTTTGAAGAGGAAGGCGCCCACTGCTGGCAGTAGCGAAGCAAGTAAGTTTAAACCCCTCTGTGCCATATCCCTTAAGCCGCCTATGAGGATGTTCCTAAACTCCTCAGATTCTACATAGGCTAACAATCTTTTCTTTATTTCATCCTCTTCTAAAAACCTCTCTATAACTGGATGATGGAGAAGCCTGTTTAAGAAGTCTAAGTAAGAACTATTTTGTGTAAGGTTTACAGCCAGTTGGAATAGGTCTATGGATTGCCTTATGGCAAGGGTCAGCACAAGACTAAAGGGAATGACCACAAGGAGCAACACCATAATGGTCAACAGTAGAGCGGAGTATGTGTTGCCCATCTTCCTTGAGAGTTTCATGTGGACTGGATAGAGGACTAAGGCAAATATAATTGCCCAAAGTATAGGCTTTAAGAAGGGTGAGAGCATCAAAAGAGCCAGAGCAGTAAAAAAGCCTGTAATACCTAAAAGGAAATATAAGAATACCTTTTCTCTCACAGGAAAAGATTATAAGGCTTACTCAAGGTTTACTGAAACTGATGGCTATAGTTATATGGTTAAGAACAGTGGAACGGATAAATTATAAGTCATGGAAACTTGTCCCAGGTGTGGAGCACTGCTTGAGATAATTGAATGCTGTGGAGGCGGTATATACAGGTGTGAAGCCTGTGGTGAGTACTACTTTTATGGTGAGCTTATACACTTTCAAAGGGATTTTGAGGAGGTCTCCTTAGAAGGTCAAGAGCTACCTGACGCGGGTCAACCTTCTCAACCACAGCCCTGTAAACAGCAAGACTAATTGGTGCATGTAGGTTATTTTTCCTCGAAAGCTCATAAACTGCCCTAACCGTATGAATGCCCTCCACGGTTTGGTTGAGAGCTTTGAGAGCTTCTTCTACAGAAAGCCCCTGCCCTAACATATATCCAAAGCTCCTGTTTCTAGATTGCGAGGAGCTGGCTGTCAAGAAAAGGTCACCAACACCAGAAAGACCGTAGAAGGTCTCTCTTTTTGCACCCAGCGCAACGCCAATTCTGACCATTTCCGCCAGTCCACGTGTTATTAGAGAAGCCCTTGCATTCTCTCCAAAGCCAAGACCGTCAGAAATACCACAGGCTATGGCAATAACATTTTTAAGAGCTCCCCCAAGCTCTACACCAACAAGGTCCTGAGAAAGATAAACCCTGAAAGTTTCAGAGCTAATGGCCACCCTTATCCTTTCCATTTCCTCTAAGTCGTTTCCCGCCAGCACTAAGGCTGTAGGGAGTCCCTTGGAAACTTCAGCAGCAAAGGATGGACCAGAAAGACAAAAAACCTTTGCATCTGGGTTTATATCCCGTATTATCTGGGAAACCCTTCTGTTGGTGCTAACCTCTAAACCTTTTGAGGCGGATATAAAGACCTTACCGCTTATATCCTCTTCCCTCAACACCTTGTCTATTGCCTGAACTGGCAAAGCGATAATAACATACGCCGAAAAGCTGAGGACCTCTTTCAAGTCCTGACTTGCTCTGACTCTTTTCAGAGTTATTCCCTCTATGTATGGATGTAAGCCCTTGTTTAAAAGCTCTACAACGCCCTCGTTTCTTTCAAACACCAAAACATCGTGTCCAAGCCTGCCAAGATGTAGGGACAAGGCTGTTCCCCAGCGCCCACCACCCAAAACGGAAAATTTCATGATTGTTAATTATACTGTTTAACCTTCTAAGACACGCTTTTTGAGGCTTTTGACTGTTGTGATATACTATTACCAAAATGGCAAAGACACACTTTTTTGAAAAAGCTCTATATTTGGGCATATCCTCCCTCCTAAACCTTATTGTGTTCACTCTTCTTTCTATGTATCTTTTTGTTAGCGTAAATCTCATACAACCACATAAGCCTCTTCAGGTTATGCTTGAAGAGTCCCCAAAGCATAAGGAAGTGGAGTTTTCCAGAGGTAGGGCTGAAACAGTTCAAAAAACAAAAACCGGTGAGGGTTTCATAAAAAGGGGAAAGGATGTAGTGAGCTCCTCTCCTGCTAATGTAAAAATTAGGGCTGGTGATGTGCAGGTTCCAGCTGGTGTGCCGGAGGATGGTCCCAGTCTTCTTGAAGAGATAGAAAGAAAGATGAGGGGAAAGGAAAAACAAGCGGAAGAAGGGCTTAAAGGTAAAAATCTGGGCGATATTACTGCGGTTGTATCCTCTGGTGGTGTTGGTATAAGCGGTAGTGGGAGGGCTACGCTATATGTTCCACCTTTTCCCAAGCTGGTCTCTGATGAACCTCTTAGCCCCATTAGGGTAAGAGTCTGGGTAGAGCCTTCGGGTATTGTCTCAAGGGTTGAGGTCCTACAAAAAAGTGGTTCACCGCAGGTGGACGCAAAAATCTTAGACTTTGTAAAGAGAATTAGATTTGAGCCCATAAGGGAAGACGTTGTTCAAACGGGCGTAATAACCTTCAGGTTCAGAGGAGGATAGTCATGAGTATAGGCAAACAAGTAAGAATTGAAAGGCTATTAAACAGGGAAACGGGTAGGACAATAATAGTTCCAATGGACCATGGAGTGAGCTCAGGTCCCATAGAGGGTATAGAGGATATAAGAAAAGCGGTTGAAGATGTGGCAGAGGGTGGTGCCAACGCAGTGGTTCTTCACAAGGGTATGGTAAGAGCCGGATATAGGGGAAGGGGTAGGGATATAGGTCTTATAGTGCACCTTTCCGCATCTACCGATTGGGCTCCAACCAAAAACGATAAGGTGCTCGTATGCACTGTAGAAGAAGCTATAAGGCTGGGTGCGGATGGCGTATCCATACACGTGAACATAGGTGCGGATATGGAAAGGGAAATGCTTAGGGAATTTGGCTATGTTTCGAGGGTTTGCGAGGAGTGGGGTATGCCTTTGCTCGCCATGGTTTACGGTAGAGGTAAAGACATGAACCAGTACGACGCAAAAGTAGTTGCTCACTGTGCAAGGATAGGGGCTGAACTGGGAGCGGATATAGTGAAGGTGCCATATACGGGAGATACCGAGAGTTTTTCAAGGGTTGTGGAGGCTTGCCCAATTCCCGTGGTTATAGCGGGGGGTCCAAAGATGAAAACAGAAAAGGAATTTCTGGAAATGGTCTACGGTGCTATAAAAGCCGGTGCAAAGGGGCTTTCTGTAGGAAGGAACGTATTCCAGGCAAAAGATAGGGTTAAAATCGTCAGGGCTTTGAGTTTGATAGTGCACGAAGGCAAGGGAGTGGAAGAAGCCTTAAAAACTATAGGATAGAGGAGGTATGCATGGGACTTTTAGAGGGTAAGAGAGCTCTTATAACGGGCATAGCCAACGAAAGAAGTATAGCCTACGGCATAGCCAAAGCCTTTCACAGAGAGGGTGCACAGCTTGCCTTCACTTACGCCAACGAAAAGCTTAGAAAAAGGGTAGAAGAGATAGCCCAGGAGTTTGGGTCAAACTTGCTGTTTGAATGCGATGTATCAAAGGATGAGCATATCACAGGTCTTAGGGATTGGCTTTTTGGGACATGGGGAAGCCTTGACATACTGGTTCACTCTATTGCCTTTGCACCGAGGGAAGAATTCAAAGGTGGTGTTATAGACACGTCAAGGGAAGGTTTTAAGATAGCCATGGATGTGTCCGTTTACTCGCTCATTGCCCTCACGAGGGAGCTTCTGCCCCTTATGGAAGGGAGGGAAGGCTCTATTATTACCCTTTCCTACTACGGTGCTGAGAAGGTGGTTCCTCACTACAATGTAATGGGAATAGCCAAGTCCGCTCTTGAGAGTACAGTCAGATACTTAGCCTACGACATAGCTAGACATGGACACAGGATAAACGCCATATCCGCCGGTCCTGTAAAAACGCTCGCCGCTTATAGTATAACTGGCTTTCATCTTCTTATGGAGCATACCATAAAGGTAAACCCTTTTGGAAGGGCTATTACCATAGAAGATGTGGGAGACACCGCAGTTTTCCTGTGCAGTCACTGGGCTAGGGCTATAACGGGTGAGGTCATTCATGTGGACAACGGCTACCACATAATGGGTGTCTTTGGCAGAGAAGAGGAGATAAGGAAAGGAATGTCTGAAAATCAATCAAGCTAATTTTATGCGAGTCCTAAGCAAAGTGTTTAAACATAAAAACCGAAAGGTTTAAAAAATTGGGTGTTTTTTTATGCTTTTGAGTAAAATCCGTGGATATGCTACGGAAGGGCAATGTTTCCTGTCCTTATTAGAGAGATTTGATAGAAACGATGTGGCTGAACTTTTGTTTAGATGCCAAGCAGGATAAACTTTTAGAAGCTTACCATGAGATGGGCTAAAATATGGTATACATGGAAAAGCTTTACGAGCTTTACGGACTTAAGCAGGAAGAATACGAAAGGATAGTTAATAAGCTTAAAAGGGAGCCCAACGAGGTAGAGTTGGGTATTCTTGGAGCACTTTGGTCGGAGCATTGTTCTTATAAGTCTTCTAAGGTCCACCTTAAAAAGTTTCCTACAAAGGCTCAGCGGGTGGTTCAGGGACCGGGTGAAAACGCTGGTGTTGTGGAGCTTGACGAAAAGGTCTGGCTTGCCTTTAAGGTGGAGAGCCACAACCATCCCTCTTACATAGAGCCATTTCACGGTGCTGCCACGGGTGTGGGTGGCATAATAAGGGATGTGCTCTCCATGGGAGCAAGACCCATAGCTCTCGTGGATTCTTTGAGGTTTGGTCTACCCGTTGACAAAAGAATCGTAAACGGTGTAGTAAAAGGTATTTCCCACTATGGTAACTGTATAGGGATTCCAACTGTAGGTGGGGAGACTTACTTTGAAGAGTGCTACAGGACAAACCCATTGGTAAACGCCTTCTGCCTTGGTGTTTTGCCAGCAGGAAGGATGTTAAGAGCAAGAGGAAAACCGGGTGACCTCTTGTTTTTGCTTGGTTCTTCAACGGGCAGGGATGGCATACACGGTGCTGTCATGGCCTCTGGAGAGTTTAGCGAAGATGCGGAAAAAAAGCTTCCTAACGTCCAGATTGGAGACCCCTACTTTGGTAAAAAGCTAATAGAGGCTGTGCTTCAGGCAATTGAGGAAGGACTGCTCACTGGACTTCAGGACCTTGGGGCGGCTGGTCTTTCTGGGTCCGCCTCCGAACTTGCCAGTAAGTCTGGTTGTGGTGTGGAGCTTTGGCTTCACAAGGTAGCGCTTAGAGAAGAGGGTATGAAACCCTTTGAGATACTTCTTTCTGAAAGCCAAGAAAGAATGCTTTTGGTTACACAAGAGGACAAGGTGGAAAAGCTTAGAGAGCTTGCCCGCTACTACCATCTTGAGGGTGAGGTAGTGGGGAAATTGACAGAAGACAAGGTCTTTAGGGCTTTCTACCAAGAGGAGCTCGTAGCAGAGTTGCCAGTAAGCCTTATAGTAGAAGAAGCTCCCATATATGAAAAACCCTACAAAGAGCCTGATTACATAAAAGAGCTCAGAAGCTTTGACCAGAGGAGCCTTCCCCAGGTTAACATAGAGGAGGCAGTTTTAAAAGTTCTTACTTCTCTGAATGTTTGCTCCAAGAAGTGGATATACAGCCAGTATGACCATCAGGTTGGAACCAATACGGTGCTGAAACCCGGAGGAGATGCAGCAGTTTTGAGGGTAAAGTGGGCAGTAAAGCCAGAGCTTACCAGCGACAAGCTGATAGCTATAACATCGGAAGGCAACGGAAGAATGGTCTATCTAAATCCATACGAGGGCGGGAAATACTTGGTGGCTGAAGCTCTTAGAAATCTTGCATGTGTAGGGGCAAAGCCTCTGGGCATTACCGACTGCCTAAACTTTGGCAATCCAGACAGACCTGAGATTATGTGGCAGTTGGTGAAGGCTATAGAAGGCATAGCCCATGCCTGTGAATTTTTTGGCGTGCCCGTTGTGAGCGGGAATGTATCCCTATACAACGAAACGGTGGAAAGAAACGAGATTAGAAACATATATCCAACACCCATATTAGTGGCGGTAGGTTATGTAGATGAGAAAAAGTTCCTTGACCACAGGTTTAAGGAAAGGGGCGACTTGGTATTTCTAATAGGAGACCTCAGAAGAGAGTATTCAGTTGGTGGAAGTGAGTATCTTAAGGTGGTACACGGAAAGGTAAAGGGTGATGTTCCCCATGTTGACCTTGAAAAAGAAAAGGCTTTGCATGAGCTTCTCCTAAAGCTCATAAAAGAAGACTATATAAAGTCCGCTCATGATGTATCGGTTGGTGGTCTTTTGGTAGCGTTGCTTGAAAGTCTTTTTGATACTGGTTTTGGTTTAGAAGTGAGCCTGTATGTGGATGGCAGACTTGACTTTTTCCTGTTCTCTGAAAATCCAACCCTTGTGGTGGTAAGCACGGAAAAGGAAAAGGCGGACACACTCAAGGATATGGTGGAGTCTTATGGACTTGATTGGCTCTTGCTTGGAAGGGTCAAAGAAGATGGCCTTTTTACCTTTACCAACAACGGCGAAAAAGTCATTGAAAGACCTGTGTTGGAGCTTCAAAAGTTATGGGAAGAAACCTTGGAAAAACTACTCTAATATATACGCTTGTAGCTCTTGCGGTCTTACTCCTTGACCTGCTTACAAAGAACCTTGCGGACACGTATCTGAAGGAAAAGGAGATTAGCCTTCTCCCTTTCTTGCATCTTGTTCTCGTATACAACAAGGGTGTTGCCTTTGGTCTTTTATCAGAGGCTCCCGATTTTATAAGGCTTCCTATCCTTCTGATTACTCCAATTCTGGCTTTGGTAATCACTTATGTTTATGCCATAACATCTAAGGGCTATTCTACTGCGGTTTATATGGGTATGGTGGCTGGTGGTGCCATGGGGAATTTTTACGATAGGGCGTTCCTTGGTTATGTAAGAGATTTTATCTATCTTTCCTACGGTGGTATTTCCTGGCCGGCTTTTAACTTGGCGGATGCATCCATAAGCACTGCGGTAGCTCTTTTACTGTTTAAAGGACTTTTTTGGAGGTCTGGAAAAAGGTAAGGCTTTAAATATATTCTATTCTTATGCACGTGGAAAAAGTAGCTCACTTGGCAAGACTAAAGTTAACCCACGAGGAGAGAGAGGCCTTGGGCAAACAGCTCCAAAATATAATTGACTTTGTACATCAACTTCAAGAGGTCAACACGGAAAACGTAGAACTATACATACCAGTCTTTAGTGAAACACCCATGAGAGAGGACGAACCTAAAAGGGATATTGACCCATCTTTTGTTTTAAAGCAGGCACCAAACTCCGAAGGCTCCTTCTTTGTTGTTCCCAGAGTGATAGAATATTAAAGGGAGAAGCTATGGTAGAACAAGTGCAAAAGGAAACTCTGGAGAAGAAAAAGGCCTTAGAAAACGCCCTCAGTAGCATAGAGAGGAAATTTGGTAAGGGCTCCATTATGCCCCTTAAAAAGGCTGAGAAGATAAAGGTGGATGTTATACCTACTGGCTCCTTGGCTCTGGACATAGCTACGGGCATAGGGGGTATTCCAAGGGGTAGGATAATTGAAATATTTGGACCAGAGTCCTCTGGAAAAACCACCCTTGCCCTTCACATAATTGCAGAGTCTCAAAAGAGAGGTGGGATAGCAGTCTTTATAGATGCGGAGCATGCCCTTGACCCAAAGTACGCAGAAAAAATAGGCGTTGACACAGAAAACCTTTACATATCTCAACCCGACTACGGAGAGCAAGCCTTAGAGATAGCGGAGAGTTTAATAGCCAGCAATGCGGTAGACATCATAGTGGTAGACTCTGTGGCTGCTCTTGTGCCTAAGGACGAGCTGGAGGGTGAGATAGGTGAAGCTCACGTTGGTAAGCAGGCAAGGCTTATGTCTCAGGCTCTTAGAAAGCTCAAGGGTATGGCACACAAAGCTAATACTGCCATACTATTTATAAACCAACTGAGGGAGAAGATAGGTGTTATGTTTGGAAACCCAGAAACTACACCAGGCGGTAGAGCACTGAAGTTCTTTGCAGACATGAGGCTGGATGTGAGGCGTGTTGGAGAATTAAAGGACAGCGGAGAAAAAACTGGCAATAGGGTAAGGGTAAAGGTGGTGAAAAATAAGCTGGCACCGCCCTTTCAGGAAGCGGAATTTGATGTGCTATACGGAGAGGGCATATGTAAGATTTGTGACCTGATAGATGTAGCCAGTGAATTGAAAATTATAAACAAAAGTGGAGCATGGTATAGCTACGGGGAGGCAAGGCTTGGGCAAGGCAAAGACCAGGCAAAGAAGTTTCTCATGGAAAACCCAGATATAGCACAAGAAATAGAGAAAAAGGTAAGAGAGGTGGCAGGTCTTGCTACAACTGATACTTGAAAAGGCATTAGAGTTAGGAGCTTCTGACATACACCTTAAAACTGGCTCAGTGCCTACCGTAAGGGTAAAAAAACAGCTGATGAGACTAACGGACTTCCCACTGTTAGATGATAGGATAATGGAGCTTATCGTTCGGGAAGTGTTAGAAAAAAATCGCAAAAAGATGGCTGAGTTTGACGAATTTGGGGAGGCCGATACTTCCTATTCCCTGCCAGGTTTAGCTCGTTTTCGTGTAAACGTCTACAAGCAAAGAAATACCACGGGCATAGCTTTTAGAGTTATTCCTTTCAATATACCCCCATTTGAAAAGCTTAATCTTCCTGAGGTGATGAAAAGGGTCGTTTTAGAACACACTAAGGGTTTGATTTTGGTAACTGGACCAACTGGTGCAGGTAAATCCACTACTCTTGCATCTCTCATAGAGGTTATCAATTCCACAAGGAGTGACCTAATAGTTACAATAGAGGACCCTATAGAATACCTGTTTAGGGATAACAAGTCCTACATAGTTCAGCGTGAGGTGGGCATAGATACTTCTTCCTTCGTAAGAGGCTTGCGTGCAGCCTTAAGGGAAGACCCAGATGTTATAATGGTGGGTGAAATAAGAGACTCCGAGACCGCCCAGATAGCTCTTCAGGCGGCAGAGACTGGACACTTAGTTATGTCTACGCTTCATACTCTTGATACTAAGGAAACTATAAACAGGCTCATAGGTATGTTTAACTTAGAGGTAAGAGAGCAAATAAGGATACAGCTTGCAGAAACTTTGGTCGCTATATTCTCTCAAAGACTTCTCCCAAGAGCCGACGGAACAGGTGTAATTCCAGCGGTAGAAGTGCTCATAAACACCGCCTCTATAAAGGAGTCTATAATTGACCCCGCTAAGTTTGATGAAATACCTCTGCTCCTGGAAAGGGGTAAGCCTGTATACGGCACGCAGCTTTTTGACCAACATTTAGAAGAGCTATATAGAAATGGCATAATAGACTACACCACCGCTCTGATGTACGCCAGCAGACCAACAGACTTGGAATTGAAGCTAAAGGGAATTGCTTCGGGTGGCAGGGAATATATGTAATGAAGATAACCATAGATGGTCCTGCAGGTAGCGGTAAAAGCACAGTAGCCAAAGAGATTTCCAGAAGGCTTGGAATACCCTATCTAAACACTGGGCTTGTATACAGAGCAACAGCTTACGTGTGTATGATTGAAGGTTTAGAGGAAGGGGAAGTTCTTAAGGTTTTTGATAGTCCTATTAGAGTTGAGTTGGGCATTGCCAGAACGGAGGTCTTCTACAAGCAAGAAAACATAAGTGATAAGCTGGGTTCTGAGGATGTAGGTAAAATAGCTTCTCAAATAGCAACGTTTCCAGCCTTTAGAGAAAGGATAAATCAGTTTTTTCGTTCTTTGATGGGAGAAAAACAGGCGGTTATAGAGGGTAGGGATGCGGGCACACACATATTCCCCAATGCGGACCTAAAGATTTTCCTGACTGCATCCCCAGAAGAGAGGGCAAGAAGAAGATATGAGCAACTCAAGTCTGAAGGTTTTCAGGTGGACTATCAGGAAATATTAAGAGCCATAATAGAAAGGGACCAAAGAGATGCCAGCAGACCATTGTACCCTTTCAAGCCTGCGGAGGATGCAGTGATAATAGACACTACAGATATGAAACTTGAAGAAGTAATAGAAAAGGTTCTAAACCTTATAAAGGAGAGAGGATAACAGAATAGGTCTACTAACTTCTATATGGTAGGTTAGCAACTGAATTTAATGTTTTAACAGCTCAGGAAAAACAAGCAATTTCAACTCCACGGTTTCAACTCCACACGGTAGATTAGCAACCTTACCTAAGCACATAAAGAATAATAAGAAATAACAACACTTTTGTCAAGGGGGTACCCCTCTCAAATGAAGGTTATTTTTCCAAAACCGTCGGTAACGCAAAGTTGAGCGCGCTATTGTAAAGTTTAAAAGATTGATACACAAGGCTTTGAGCTATACCGCATACAGACATCTGTATGCTTTTATGCCTGTATGCACAAAAAAATAAAA
>JANWWY010000014.1 GCA_025057455.1 Aquificaceae bacterium | reverse complement strand
CTTTATTTCATTCCCATCCCCAAGGAGAAGAAAGCCTCTCCGCACTCCGACCAGCCTCACACCATCAAGCTCATCTCCTACCTTAACCTTCCTTAGCTTACCCTCGGACCTCAGGAAAATGTAGGTCTTTGCCCCTTTTTGCACATAACCCACAACCCTTACTTCCTCTAACTTTTTATTAGACTGCTGCGCAGAGGGGCCATACCTTCTGTTGGGAGAGAAGGGATAGTTTTCAAGTATGGCATCTACCGAGGCATGACAGATAGATATGCTAAGAATACAAACCGTAAGAAAACGCATGAGAGTAATTATAGTTTATCTGGAACGCCAAAAGTAGGATAATAGTTTAAGATTACCACCATGGAGGAAGTTCAGGATAGACTGCAGAGGGCAAAAAGCCTTGTAGCAGAGCTTTCCGAGAGGGATTACTTTAAGCTAAGAAGAAGCATAGGCGTTGGTATATACCTTTTTAACCTTCTTAAAGAGTTCCTTGAGCCTTCTTATCTTGACCTTCTTAAGGAGTTTGACCGACTTCCCTTTGAAAAAAGAAAGGGGGTTCTAAAGGAGCTACAGAAAAGGCTTTCTGAGCCAATCCGTATTTTGGAGGTGGACTTCTCTCACGTTGAGAAAAAACCTATAACTGCCTTCTTCAAGCCCTTAGAGGATTTGAAAATTCTTGATGAAAAGGAAAAGAAAAGCCTAAAAGCCTTTGGAATAAGAGATTTATACACAACCCTCTGGTTTGTGCCCATGCGCTATGAAGATAGAAGGCTGAGAGCATCTGTAAAGACTACAAAGCCGGGACAGAAGGTGGCAATAAAGGTTAGGGTGCTCCAGACGGGCTACAACCCAGAGGAAAAGTATCCAGCCTGGGTAGAGTGCGAGGACGGAACGGGCAAAGTGTATTTAAGGTTTCGCTACAAAGACCAAAGACCTCTCTATGCCTTCAAGAAGGGTCAGGAGCTTATCGTATATGGAAAGCTCAAAGAGTACAGGGGCGAAAAATACATGGTTCATCCAGAAGTACTAAGGGAAGAAGAATCTGGAAAAATACTTCCCTTTTACTACATAAGGGTAGAAGGAGAGCTAAAGAGCATATCCGTAAAAAGAAGGCATGAGCTCGTAAGAAGGGCTCTTTCAAAGCTGTCTGAGCTTGCCAAGTATATGCCAGAATACATACCAGAGGAGCTTCTCAAGAAAAGGGGGTTACCCCAAATAGCGGAAAGTCTTTACTTGGTTCACAAACCCACAGCCTTTTCGGAAGAAGAGCTTAACAGCTTCTCTACCCCATTTCAAAAAAGGCTCATCTACGAAGACCTGTTCCTTTTTCAGCTGGTCTTACAACTAACGAAAGCTCAAGTAAAAGCCCTACCGGCCATAGGTTTAAAGAGAGCAGAGGAAAGCTTGAAGGAGTTTACCAAAAGCCTTCCCTTCAACCTTACAGAGGCTCAGAAAAGAGCGGTAGAGGAAATCCTACAGGATGTAAAAAGCTCAAAGCCTATGAACAGACTTTTACAGGGGGACGTGGGAAGCGGTAAAACCGTGGTTGCCATGGCTGTAGCCTATGCCTTTGCCAAGGAAGGATACCAAAGTGCCATAATGGTTCCCACGGAGATACTTGCTCAGCAACACTACGAGAACTTCAAAAGATTTTTGGAACCGCTCGGCGTAAGGGTTGGCTTGCTTACTGGCTCCGTAAAAGGTAGTCTAAGGAAAAGCCTTTTAAACCACATAAGGATGGGGAACATAAAAGTAATACTTGGCACGCATGCTCTCATACAGGAAGGCATAGAATTTAACAACCTTGCCTTTGTGGTCATAGACGAACAGCACCGCTTTGGTGTCCTTCAAAGAAGACTACTTCTTGAAAAGGGCAAAGGCTACTATCCTCACTGCCTTGTAATGAGTGCCACACCCATACCGAGAACCTTGGCTCTTTCCATCTATGGAGACTTGGACCTGTCGGTGATAGACCAAATGCCAAGCGGAAGAAAACCAGTGATAACCCGTCTGGTCTTCGACTCCGAGTTTGAGAAGGTGCTCAGGCATGTAAAGGAAGAGCTCTCAAAGGGACACAAAGTATACGTAATATACCCTCTTATAGAAGAGTCTGAAAAGTTGCAGCTTAAGTCCGCCGTTCAGGAATACGAGCGCTGGAAAGGGCTTCTGCCCGACAAAAAGGTGCTTCTTATGCACGGCAGGCTAAAGGACGAAGAAAAAAGACAAGTTATGGAAAGTTTCAAAAGGGAGGGAGACGTGCTCGTATCTACTACGGTGGTAGAGGTTGGCGTGGATGTGCCAGATGCAACGCTCATGATAGTAGAATCAGCCCACAGGTTTGGTCTATCACAGCTCCATCAGCTAAGGGGTAGAGTGGGAAGGTCCGACCTTCAAAGCTACTGCTATCTTCTCGTGCCAGATGAAATAAAGGAAGACGAAGATGCCATAAAGAGGCTTAGGGTTTTGGTAAGGTCCAACGACGGCTTTGAAATAGCGGAGGAGGACATGAAGCTGAGGGGTCCTGGCGAGCTTTTAGGTGAGTCTCAATCGGGTTACTTTGGCTTTTGGGTGGCAAACTTAGGCAGAGCTCAGGACAGAGCCCTACTTGAGATGGCAAAGGAGGATGCCCTGTGGCTAATGAGGGATGGTGCAGGCTTTGAAAAATACCCAGACCTCAAAAGGCTTCTCTTGCACCGATACGGTGATAAGATGGACCTGTCTTACATAGCGTAGAAGGGTGGTGTGCAGAACAGAAACCTAAGCCCAAAGTATAGCCTCCACAGTTTGAACTTGTAGGTATAACCAAAAACCTGATAAATTCCGGCTTCAGAAAGCCTTTCCTTTATGGACCTTTGGTCAAAAACTCTGTAAACTGTGCCGTCCTTGAGAACAAACAACAGAGACCTCCTTTCAAAGAGATTTACCGTAAGCGTCCCAGGTGTCTTAAAGCTCTCCCCTGGAAAGCTAAAGCCTCTATGGGAATACACATAAACTTCTAATCTTCCGGAGCCTGTGTAGGGTATGAAATAGCTTTGAAAAGCACTTTCTTCACAGCTGTCCGCATACAGCAAGTTTTTCCTGCTACCCAGTATAAAACCGTAATTGGGAAAGTCTAAGCTCCATACGGAAAAAAGCACGGGTATATCCGAGGCTATAGGTAGGCATTTCTCGTTGCCTATTAGACTATAAGGGTCAGAAGGTTTTTCCAGCAAAAGCCTTTTGGGTATGTATTCAAACATAAGATAGGCGGACCACCTTAAAAGCCCGAGCTCCCTGTAGCCTATGGTTTGCTCTTGGAGCTGATGGGCTATCAAGCCTCTGCCTTTTAGCTCCTCATCTAACCTTCTTGGATTTCCAAGTGGACTGTTAAATACTGTTTTTGTGTTTATCACGTAGGCACACTGTTTTTGAAAAGGATAGGGTGCGGGTCCACCTATGGAGTGGTGTACGTGTCCCACAAACTCTATGGGAAGAAGATAGTAAGCAAAGAAGCCCACCATATACAGGCTTAGGAAAAGCCTAATAACTCCCAGGCATGCTTTCCTCCAATCTTCTTAAGTTTCGGAGCTTGTACACGTAAAACCTTCTTATCTCCTTACCTCTCCAAAAAACCCTATACTCCCTCTCCTCCATTATACCACCACTTGCGGATAAAACCCTGTAGTCTATGGGTCTATAGTCTACAAATATGGCATCACCCTCGTAGTTTTTCTTCCAAAGGTCATACTGGTTCATACGCCTTCCAAGGTTTACACAGTAGGTTCTTGGATTGCCCTTAACGTAGAAGGCGAGCTCTGCGCTTATTTGGTAGTGTGGGCTTACTATCTTTTCTTCCTCCTGTCTTAACTGGCTTACCAGACTGCCGAGCTCCTGCCAGCCTATGCCAGCCTTGGCAGGGTCCTTATTAGGAGGAATTACAAGACCTACGAGGTCAAACAGAGGCGTAAAGTGAAGAAAAACGAAGAAAAGCAGGCCTAAAGCATAGGTAGGTATCAAAAGTCTACTCTTTGACAGGTAAACGCTCAAAAGCACAAGGGCTCCAAAGTATCCAAAGCCAGCCCAGTTAGCCTCCACCTTCTTAAAGAGGGAAAGACCAGCAAAGAATAAAAACGCTGGCAAGGAAGAGGCTACAAAAAAGGCACTCTTGTTTTCCTTTAGCCCTTTGAGCCAAACACGAAAGAGCAGAAAGAAGGGAATTAGGGAAAGCAGGAGGGCTTGACCCAAGAGAAACTCTAAGAAGCTGTTCAGGTTTATAAGGCTTGCGGACTTGCTCGCAAGAGTAGAAACGTGCTTAAAAGATACAAAGTCGTTTTTGTAGTTCCAGTAAAGAACCGGGAGGCTAAGTAAAAAAGCAGGTATTAGGCTTGCGTAAGGCTTGGAATCTTTCATCAAATGCCTTCTGTAGAAAAAGGCATAAAGCAGCGCAGAGGGAAGGAGAAAAACCGCAGGATACTTACTCAAAAAGGAAAGCCCAGCAAGAATTCCAGAAAGAAGCCAAAGAAAAAGGGAATTTCTCTCAAAGGCAAAAAAAAGAACCATAAGCGTCAATGACCAGAAGAATATAAAGGGTGCGTCCGTGGTCATCAGAATTGAGTTTATGCTGAAGCCTACTGTTAGCTGTGGAAGTGTGGAAGCTATAATGGCAGACCTGTGGTCAAAAACCCTCTTTACGAAAAAGTACGTTAGTATGGAAAGTAAAAAGGAAAGCAGGATGGGGGTTATCCTAACAGAAATCTCGGAAGTGCCAAAAAGCTCTCTCGTTAGAAAGTTCATGTATGCCACCATAGGTGGCTTGGAGTAGTAGCTAAGGTCAAGATGTCTTGACCAATCCCAATACTGGGCTTCCTCTGGTGTAAGGTCAAGGGGATAGAAAAGCACGTATAAAACCCTAAAAAGCACTAAAAGGAGATTGAATAAAAGCACGTAGGTCATGTCCTAAATCGGTATTCTGTGCCTTCCAAAAGCCTCTTTATGTTTTCCTTATGCTTGTAAACTATAAGAAGGAGCATCACAAGCCCCATCAAAAAAATCTTAAAGGGATAGCCGGAAAGTAGCAAAAGTATAACCGCAAGGGCAGAAGCGCTCAAGGAGGCAAGGGATACAATACCCTTCCACTTGAAAACAATACCCCAGAAGGCGATGGAAAGTATGGCTATCAAAGGTGAAAGAGCTGACAGAACTCCAAAGGCAGTGGCTACCCCCTTCCCACCACTAAATCCATGAAATATTGGATACATATGCCCTAAGAGGCTGGCAATTCCCACAAAAAAGGCAGTCCATTCTTCAAGCCCAAAGTAAAGCCTTGCAAGCACCATAGGCACAAAGCCCTTGGAAAAATCAAGTAAAAAAACAATGACCGCATACCTTTTGCCCAGAACTCTCCCCACGTTTGTAGCTCCCACATTTCCACTGCCAACAGACCTTATGTCAATGCCCTTCCAACGAGCTATATGCTCTCCAAAGAGAATAGAACCGTATAAGTAGGCAAAAAGAACAAGCAGGAGACTGTCCATAGCAATATAATAACCCAACTGCCCTAAAACTGGGGTTTTTAAGGTTAAAATAACCCCGAGGGATGCGTGTATTAGGGTATATAGTCTTGTTTCTTCTTGCCCTTTACTTTATTCTTGTAAAGCCGTACATAGCTGTCAAGAGAATAGAGTGGGATGTAGAGGGCGTAGGCTTTAGCTTCGAGCATGGTCTCAAGCTTGGGGAAATTCTTCTGTATGTACCCAGGAATCAGATAGATTATCATCTGTTTTTGAAGGGCATTTCCATAAAGCCATGGCAAATTGAGGCTACGGAGGTCAGCTTCATAGAGGTTTCCAAAAGACCACCTTCAGAAAAGCCCTTCGATTACGACTTTTCAAACCTCACAAGGCTTGCAAACAGGCTTAACCTA
The DNA here is from genome assembly GCA_025057455.1 of Aquificaceae bacterium. GTDB lineage: Bacteria > Aquificota > Aquificia > Aquificales > Aquificaceae > Pampinifervens. Next base: position 30,054 of record JANWWY010000014.1, on the reverse strand, counting down.
AGGGTTGGAAGTTTGTACGTATCCATCAATTATGTGCCTCACGGGGAAAGTTTTACCCTTTTTGTTCCAGAAACCCTATTGAAGGCGGGCAACGTATCCTCCAAGGATTGGACTAAAGTTTACTGGATGCACGGGAGAACCTCGCATTACCTTGAGGTTTTCCTACACAAGGCTCGCACAGAAGGAGATGTTTTTTACTTGGACGGTGCTGAGGTAAGAAGCAATTACTACAGCTTTAGAGTGAGGGGTATATGGAAAGGGAAAAAGGGTAGCTTTGAAGCGGATGGAAAGGTAATGCCCATAGAAGGCAAAAACTTCCACGTGGGAGCCCTTGGGCTTAAGCTTAAGGGAAACCTCGAATATACGAAAATAAGAGCTGACTTCTCAGGCTATCTGGAAAGTCTGGAAGTAAAGGGTAGAAGAAGCTACACAAACTTGAGCGTAAGGGGGAACTATCTTTGGGAGTGGAGGGAAAAAAGTCATATAAGTGCCAACATAGGGGATTCAAACACTATGCTGACTTTAGATTACTCACTAAGGGATAAAGTGCTTCGGGCTGAATTTAGCGGACTTTTAGTAGACAGTAAACTTTTGGGTGTCAAAAGCGCTGTCTTGGGCTTCGCAAGCGGAAATTTGTGGTTAGATAGGAATAAAAACAGTCTCATCCTTCAAGCTCAAGCACCCAACTTAAGGGTAGACCAACAAGACCTTATGAATGTAAGCCTTAGGTTAGACCTTGATTACAAAGAGGTGCCAAAAGGGCATATAGAGCTCTCCGCAACACAACCCTTTTCTGTGAGCTTTAGGGGTGCATTTCTCAATAAAGATGTAAGAGGGGATTTGACCATCATGAATTACCCCGTAAACAGGGATGGGTTTTCCTTCTGGCTTTCCTACTCTGGTCTTTTAGCACTTCGTGAAGGCACTCTCTATCTTAGAGGTGGCGGAAAGCTTTCTAAGGCTACCTACAAGGACATTTTCATAGGTGCGGTGGATTATAACTTGGAATTGGAGGGAGAGAGGTACAACACAAGGCTTTTGGGGGAAAACTTTTCCATGACAGGTAGCGGTAGCATAAAAGACAAGAGCTTTTCCGGAAAGCTGTCCATGACCGGTATGAATGTGTTCTACAGGGGCATGGACTTTAGGTCTCTGATGGGCGATATAGCCTTAAAACTTGAAGGAGATTCATTAGTGGTTTCTGGAAAACTACAGGGACATTTTTCAAGGGAAAGTGTATCCTCGAGCGTGGGCGTAAATTTTGACGTACGGAAAAAGGCTGACCACCTTTCTGGTTTTTTTGACGGAAGGCTCGAGGAAGCTCGCCTCTTAGGTCTCTATTACAGGAATGGAAGCTTTAACGGTAGAGTAGAGGGCGAGAGTTTGCACCTGTCCTTTGACCTTGGGGAAGACCTAAGGGGGAAGGGGCAGTACAGCTTCAAGGATGGTAGCTACAGCTTTGAGGGCTCTATAAAGCATAGGGTAGGGGACCTGAGCATAGCTTCCACCTACAGCCTAAAGGGTGTGGGCAATCAGTTGAATGCCCTTCTTTCTGGCTCTGGCAGTTACAAGAATCTTTCTTTCCCCCTGAAGGCACAACTTTCAGCGGAAAAGGATAGAGTTAAAGGCTTCGTGGAGGGCTTTACTCTTAAGGATGGGCTTATAGCCTTGAAGGTGGACGGCATAAAGGTTGACGGAGACAGAAGTGCGGGGAAGCTATATCTTGGTCCTGTGCTAATGACCGTAGGGGGTCAAACCCTGTCAAGGATAGATTTCAGTACGGGTGAATATAAAGATGGCGAAGTACATGTAGAGGGTAAGCTCTCTGGCGCTATAGAAGGCTATTTAAAGGTGAAATACAAACAAGCCCTCCTTGCATGGTCGGAAGGCTACGTAAACCTAGAAAAGATGTTCTCCCTCATAAGGAGTAGAGTTTTAGCGGATGGGGAAGGTACTTTGGCTTACAAACTGCAGTATGACAAATCTGGTCTGAATCTGTGGGCAAAGGCAGGCAAACTGGTCTTAAGGTCCAGATACGTATCGGTCCCGTTACAGGGGTCCTTTGAACTTGGCTTTAAGAACAATAGCCTTTCGGGACATTTGAAGCTGTACGGAAATCAAAAAGCCTCTTTGCTGGCAAGCTTCTCTGGCGACCAGAAAAATTCAAGGGTAAACTTTGATTTGACACAGCTACCTGTAATTTACAGAAATGAAAACCTAAAGGCAAGCCTCTTTCTATCTGGTAAGGGCAACATCTGGTCTGACTACAAAAACGTCAACATAGGTGGAGATTTTTACACTTTCGGCTTTTTAAACCTTCAAAAATGGACAAGAGGTAAAACCACACCACTGGAAAGCTACAAAAGGGTAAGCTTAAACATAAACATAAGTTCAACGGAGCCAATAAGGATAAACCTTCCCGAAGGCTTTTTGTACGCAGACATCGTGGCAAGCTTAAAGGAGACGCTCTATGAGCCAGACTACAAACTAAAAGCCTACTTCAAGGGTGGAAACCTAAAATACTTTGAAAAGACCTTTTACGTGAGGAGAGGGGAATTAAGCTATACACCCAAAGAGAGCCATATTGACCTTAGCCTCGTTACACTAACTCCAGACTACAGCATACTCATTGACGTCAAAGGCAATCCCCAGTATCCCAAGGTTTTGGTAAGGTCTGAACCGCCAAGGGATTCAAGAGAGGTGCTTACAGCTTTAGTGTTGGGAAGTCAAGAGGGAGAAGGGCTAATCCCTGTAGCAGGTGCTCTTGTAAGTCAAATACCACAGGTAAGCGGTATTTTAAAGGGAGCGAGAAGATTGACGGGTGTGGATGTAAAGCTTCAAGTCTCGCCAGCATTGTCCCCTACTGGCGAAGTAGGCATAAATGCCACCATATCAAAGGATATAACAGAAAGGATATCAGTAGAGCACAGACAAAGCACTTTGAGAAATCCAAAGGAGACCTACACGGGCGGTGAGGCAAAGCTCACACCTGGCACCTCAATAGGAGGAAGGATATACTCCGATAGGTCTCAAGAGGTTCGTGTTAGGATAAGGAGAAAGTTTGACTTTTGAGAATTCTAAATCCTGTAACCGTGTAGTCAAACCAAGAAGCAAACAACAAAAGGACTGCAAACCAGTGTAGCCATGGGACGGGAAAGTTATACAGACACAGAACAATCAGTCCAGAAAAAAAGAAAGTGTAGGCTTTCCCCAAAGGTCTGGACTTTGGAACTTTTCCTATTTTTACAGTCAGAACTGATGCCCCTATGAGTAGAAAAACATCCCTTGAAAGGGACATGTAAAAAAGCCACTCGGGCAATCTTTCCACCTTATAAACGCAAACCAAGAGTCCGAAAAGTATCATAACTTTATCCGCAAGAGGGTCAAGGACTTTACCCAGTTCTGTCTGTGCTTTGAGCCTTCGCGCCAGAAAACCATCCAAAGCATCGGAAAGGGCCAAGAGGGTAAAGGCAAACAAAAGAAACTTCTCAGAGAGGAGAAGAATTAGAGGGCTAAAAAGAAGCCTTGAAAGGGATATGAGATTGGGTAAATTAGTCAATAAGCCAGACCTCATGGAGGCTTACCCCTCTCTTCATGTAGGGCATCTTAGAGATTACCCTTCCACGGTGGTCCACTACACCAGTATCTCCCGTGTTGTTTACCCATAGTAAATACTTCCCGTTTTCCAACGCTCTTACCCTTGCCCAGAGGTAGTGTTGGTGGGTGCAGTCTGAGTCCTTAAACCAACCATCGTTGGTAAGCACCGCTATAATGTTTGCCCCTTTTGATATATCCCTTACCAAGTCATAGTAAGCCACCTCAAAACATATAGGCGTTGCTATTTTCATATTTCCATACTCTAAGGGTTCCTTTTTGTTTCCGGGCACGTAATCTATGCCCGCTATGGCTGGGAAAAACTCTTTAAGAAAGCCAAAGGGCCAAGGCATGTATTCTCCTATGGGAAAGAGTCTTATCTTATCGTAATGACCTACCGCAGTGCCATTAGCCAAAAGATAGATAGAGTTGTACGGTCTTAGACCATCTCTCAAATCTATAAGACCAACAAGTATGGGAGTTTTAAAGCTCAAGCTCCTTAGTCTCATATTTTGGTCGTTATCCTCCTCAGAGTAGAAAAAGTGAAGGGCGGACTCAGGAAGCACCACAATGTCTGCTCCTTTGTCTACGGCTTCCTCTATTAAATCCAGTATGCGGTCGCCGTACTTGGCAAAGGCTTCTCTGCTGAGTTTATCCTGCTGGGGCACGGCGGTTTGCACCAGTGCAACCTTTGTCCTATGAGCCTTTTGCATGCTCTCTTCCTTTTTATATATGGCAAGTATGCCAAAGGACAGGAAGAAAACCCAAAGAAAGAACAAAGGCTTTAAACTTCTTTTAGCTATGAAAAGGGCACTAAGGAGAATAAGGAGGCTCTGAAAGTAAACATTTAGATAAAGTAGGCTGTCCCTTATTATGGGCACGTAAACAGATAGGGAACCTATGATTAACCAAGGAAAACCACCAAAGGGAAAGTAAGACCTCAAAACCTCAAAGAATACATAGAGCAAGGGCAAGGACCACTCGTGTCTTCTAAAAAACCTCTCCCACAACTTAAATGGTGCATAAAACTGATACAGGCTCAAAAACACAACAAAGAGGGTATAAAGCACATAAAAAACCAAAGGATGAACACCACCAAATTCTATGGCTGCAATGCCAGAACACCTTAAAGACATAAAGAAAAAGACAAAACCTGTAAAAAGCCAAAAGTAGCCCTCCTTTATAACAAAAAGGGACACAATGGCTGGCAAAGACAAGAACCACAATTCATACTTAGAAAAGGACAAATATAGTAAAGAACCCGCAGAAATAGACAGTATTATCTTGAGGATAAGCTTATTAAAGCTATACCGCATACAACCAGAAGTATACCAAAAGCCCTAAGCAAGCTGAAGGGTTCGCCAAGAAAGAGGAAGGCAATTAAAGCTCCCCAAAGGGGTGATGTTGAAGCAACAGGGGCTACAACGGAAACCTCACCCTCTTTCAGTGCCTTAAAGAAGAAGAAAAGACCTAAAAAGCCAGACATAATACCACCCATAGCTATAAAGAAAAGTTCTCTGATGGGATGGATTATTTTCATACCGCCAACTATCACGAAAAACAAAGCAAGCAGAAAAGCGGATAGATTATGAAACACCAAGGCGGTAATCGGGGACACATTACCCTTCAAACCTATTTTAAACAGCACTGGTGCTGTTCCCCACACAAAGCTTGCAAGAATGGCGAAAATCAAACCTCTCATCTCAAAAATCCTAAAAATACTCTTGCATATTGACTTGATTTGATATATGATTATAAACTGCAAGAAAAACCTTCAAGGAGGGAATACCATGACCAAAGCGGAACTTGTTTCAGCCATAGCCAAAGGGGCAGGTATCACCAAAAAGCAGGCTGACGCTGCTTTAAAAGCGGCCATAGAAGCGGTTTCCGGTGCCTTAAAAAAGGGTGAAAGGGTAGCGGTGCCAGGGTTTGGCATATTCAACGTAAGGGTGAGGGCAGAGAGGAAGGGCCGCAATCCGAGAACTGGTGCGGAGATTAAAATTCCAGCCAGAAAAGTGGTTGTCTTCAGGCCTGCAAAAGAACTAAGAGACTCCATTAAGTAAGCCTTCAGGGCGGGTTCTCCCCGCCGTCTTCATGGAAAGACTCATATGCACTGGCAAGAAGGGTGATTTTTTTACCATATCGGGCTCAGAATTTAAGCATCTAAAAGCTCTAAGAATAAACAAAGGTGAAGAGATTGAGGTCTTTTGTGAAGATAGGTTATTTTTGGTCCGGCTATATGAGATAAAAAAAGACCACGCCCTCTGCACCATAGTCCGTGAGATAAAGGTATCACTGCCAAAACCTGAAGTTTTCCTATATCAGTGTGTACCAACAGAGCTTGGGCTAATGGATGAGGTGGTGGATAGGTCTAGTCAGGCAGGTGCTCTTAAACTGACTCCAGTACTGTGCAGGAGGGGCTTTCAGGTAAAGGGAAAGGTTGAAGAAAAGATAGAAAGGTGGAAAAGGATAAGCCTTGCATCTTTCAAACAGTGCAAAAGACCAAAACCCATGGAAATTTCCCCGCCTATAAGGCTGGAAGACCTAAAACCCACTGTAGAGGTTCCACTGCTACTGGAAAACTTTACTGGCAACCTCACCATAAGGGAAATAAACTTAAAGGCGAGTAGCTACAGCGTGGTCGTTGGTCCGGAAGGTGGCTTTACAAAGGAGGAAGTAGAACTTCTTAAAAGTAGAGGTTTCTTACCACTACTGCTTAAACCTTACATTTTTAGGTCTGAGATGGCGGGTGCAATAGCGGTTGCACTTATTATGAACCTTGCAGGAATCTAAGGATAGGACTATAATAATTAATTCGCAGTAGGAGAGCGTAGCTCAGCTGGCAGAGCAGTGGACTGTGGATCCACGGGTCGCGGGTTCGACTCCCGTCGCTCTCCCCATGCTATAATCCTTAAGATGCTACAAGAGTGGTCTCAATTTATTCAAAAGGTCAGAAACTTTTTCGTAGAAAAGGGATACTTGGAAGTTTACACGCCCATACTCCTACCCTATCCTAACATAGACCTTAATGTGGAGCCTATTGAGGTAAGAATAGGGGAGTGTGGAAGGGAAAAACGCCTATGGCTTCAAACATCTCCTGAGTTTTCCATGAAAAAACTCCTCTCAAAACACAAGAGGGATGTATTCCAGATAACAAGGGTATTTAGGAACAACGAGTGTGGAAGGCTTCACAAGGTTGAGTTTAGTATGCTTGAGTGGTATAAGCTGGACGCAGACTACAGATACCTAATAGAGGAAATAGGTAAGCTTCTCTCTTTCCTTGGCATTAGCAAGGATTATCGCATTACCAGGCTTGAGCATGCCTTTGAGGAATATGCGGGCGTGGTGCTCTCAGAAGATGAGGAAATCTTCAAAAACAACCTCATTACCTACGGATACGAGTTTGACGAAAAGGAGGATTGGGAAAGCCTCTTCTTTAGAATATACATACAGGTAGAAAGGTATCTGGGCATAGATATGCCAGAGTTTATAACCCACTTTCCACAGAGGCTGAGCTCCTACGCAAAGATAAAAGACGGATATGCAGAGAGGTTTGAACTTTACATAAAGGGCGTAGAGATAGCCAACGGATGGACAGAAGAAACAGACTTACAGGTTATAAAAAGGAGGATGGAGGAATACAGAGGCAACAGAGACCTCCCCATAGACGAGGAGCTACTAAAAGCCTACGAGGATTTTCCACCGTGCGCAGGATGTTCCATAGGTCTTGACCGTCTTTTTATGGTTTACAAAGGACTTGATAGTCTGGAAGATATATACTTTTAATATGGCATATAGATGCATGGTGGTCGCCTTAGAGGGTAATGATGTAGAAATAACAGAAAAGCTCAACGAGGTTTTGTCCACAATAGAACAGGAGGGCGGTGAGGTCTTAGAGGTAGAAACTACCCTTGCCAGAGAACACGGCATAGATGGATTTGTTATAGTCTACACCGTCAAGTATACATCCACCAGAGAAGTACCCGAGGAGTAGTTCTGTTATCCATTAGGTCGCTAAATTAGCCTTCTCAAAACATCGAGCTAATACAGAGGCAAAAAGTCATATTAGCTCCTTTACCTCCATGGGTGTTTTAAAGCTGTAATCGGGCACTTCTTCTATCAGCTTTACATAACCCCAAAGGGCCAACCCTCTCTTTGTACCTGCTAACCTCCCTGCTTTCATGTCTGCCTCTGTATCACCTATCATAATAGCTTCTTCAGGGTTGGACTGCATTCGCTTCAGAGACTGGAGAAGTGGCAGAGGTGAGGGCTTTTTCTCAGGATAAGTATCACCCCCTACCACTATGTGGAAATAACCTAAAAGACCAAGCTTTTCTAGTATAACTCTGGAAAGCCCCTCCATTTTGTTGGTAACTACCGCAAGCCTCATTCCCTTACCCTTTAGGTATTCTAAAAGCTCTACAATACCTTCGTAGGGCTTTGTATGCAATACTGGCTCTTTCATGTAGTAGTCTTTGAAAACTCGCAAGGCTTCCTCAAGGCTACCATTGGAGAAAAACCTTCTTAAAAGTTCCCTTGCACCACCACCCACCATATGCCTCACGCTCTCTATTTCTATCTCTTCCCTTCCAAAATGCCTTAGCGTCCTGTTTAGGTGTGTGCCTATATCCTTGTAAGAATCTATGAGAGTTCCATCCAGGTCAAAGAGAACAACCTCTATATGCATTCCCCCGACTTGAGATAATCCATATAGTCATACTGTTTATACTTTTCTTCCTTTACGTACCTTATGCTACATGCAAGGACCTTGGGCGGTTGATACCCCGGCAGATGAAGGATGATATTACCTTGTCTGTCGTAAAAGAATACTTGAGGAAAAGAGTTAACCTTTAGAGACTTTGCCAGCTCTTCCTCTGTGCTTACGTGCTCCTGTCCCTTTAAAACGTACCTTACCCTCGCGTTGCTCTCGTAGAGTATGCTGTATACGTCCAGTCCATTTATTTCATGTGAAAGGGTTTGACCTTGCAAGTCTTTTTTGAGTTGTTTGCAATATATACAGCCTTCACTTTCCACGATTAGCATAGCATATTCATTCTGAGGCAGTAGGCTTCTTATTTCTGACTTGTCCCTGCTTTTTTCCTGACAAGAAAAGACAAAAAGGGCAAGAATAAGCGTGAAAAGCCTTCTCATGACTTATAATTTTATACCACAGTGATGCCACTTCAAGCTATGGAATATGCACTTTTGTTTATCCTTGGTGCTATACTGGGGAGTTTTTACAACGTGGTTATACATAGACTGCCCAGAAACCTCTCCATAATTACACCACCATCCCATTGTCCCCATTGTAAGAAAAAGATAAGTTGGTATGACAACATTCCTCTAATATCCTACCTTCTCCTGAGGGGTAAGTGCAGGCACTGCGGGGCACCCATCCCTATAAGGTATCCTTTAGTGGAGGCTTCCAGCGGTTTTCTTGCTGTCCTATGCAAGCTTAAGTTTCAAGAGCCCTACACAGCCTTCGTTTTCTTTGTATTTTTTTCAATTCTTTTGGTGGCAAGCCTTATAGACTGGGATACCTTCTTGCTTCCGGATAGTCTCACAATAGGCGGTCTTGCCTTTGGTGTGATTAGCTCACTTTTCCGTAGGGACTTTAGCGTAGTAGAAAGCCTTGCGGGGGCTTTGGTGGGTGGTGGGCTCTTTCTTACCCTGTACCTTTACTATGTAAAGGTTCGTAAGGTGGAAGGTTTGGGCTTTGGGGATGTGAAGCTTATGGCCTTTATAGGCTCTGTGGTAGGTATTTGGGGTGTAATGTACGCCGTTTTTCTCGGTTCAATCTTTGGGCTTTTGTACGCACTTCCGATTATCATAAAGAACAGAACTTTGCAGTTTGCAGTTCCCTTTGGTCCCTTTCTTTCCCTTGGCGTCTTTGCGGGCGTGCTTTTAGACCTCAGAAAGCTCCTTTTCTGACCTCCAGCAAAAGAGTTCTTTGTACAGGTCAGAGTCTATCCTCTTTGCAGTGTGCCTTTCCTTTGGAACATCCTCCACCTGCACAAAATACAGACAGTTGGTCACGCACTTGGATACGCAAGAGGGCAAAAGCCCATTATCTACTCTTTTGTAGCAATAATCACACTTTTCCACTTTCATGGTTTCTGGGTTAAAGGCTATGGCTCCGTAAGGACAGGCTATTATGCACGCCTTACAACCTATGCATCTTAGTTCCTCCACGTAAACTATACCATCTTGTCTTTTTCTCATAGCTGATGTGGGGCAGGCATAAACACAAGGGGCAGGCTCGCAGTGAAAACAGTTCATAGGGAGGAAAAAGGCGTCAGCCTTCTCACCTAAACCACCAACTCTGAAAACCTTCATGGGTCTTATGCCAAAGTTTTCTATACCCTTTTCTTGCTTACAGGCAACTTCACAAGAAAGACAACCTATACAACGATCAAGGTCTATGAGCATAATGGGTCTTTTCATGACATCTCCTGAATACATTTTCTGTACTCTTTTATCATATCAAAGGCTTGGTCTATTTCCTTGTCTATGTCCAAAACTTCTCTTTCCATGTCTTCTATCTCCTTTTTAGTTTCCTTCAGTTTTTTGAAAAGCTCTTTTAGGGGCTGACCCTCCAAATTGTCTTGTGTATTTTCACCCTCTTCAATTAGCTGATATAGGCTCTCTATGTCCACGCACAACCTTTCTTCTATTAGTCTTTCCACCTCCTTCACCTTTTCTTTGGCTTCCTGAAGCTTTTTATACTGGGAGACCAATTTCATGCGTTTTATCCAGAAGCTTTCTTCCAGCTCAGATATTTCCCTTTGGAAATCCTTCATAGATAAAATTATAGGCATGATGAAACCTATTGTAGGTATAATCATGGGTAGCATTTCCGACTGGGAATGGTTAAAGCCCGCCTATGAGATTTTGAGAGAGTTTGAAGTATCATGCGAGGTTAAAGTAGTCTCTGCCCATCGCACACCGGAGCTCATGTACGAATATGCAAGGAGTGCAAGGGATAGGGGTGTAGAGGTTATAATAGCTGGGGCCGGCGGCGCAGCACATCTTCCTGGTATGACCGCAAGCATGACCACATTGCCCGTGATTGGTGTGCCTATACCCTCCAAACACTTAGGCGGTTTGGACTCTCTATACTCCATAGTTCAGATGCCTGCTGGTGTGCCAGTGGCAACCGTGGGTATAGGAAACGGCATCAACGCAGGACTATTGGCTGTAAGAATCCTTTCCGTAAAATATCCAGAATTGGAGACAAAACTAAGAAACTATCAGGAGGTCCTTAGGCAAAAAGTGGAAGAAATGAACGAGGGATTGAAGGGGCAACTTTAAAGCACCACTACCTTGTTTTTTCCCTCATTCTTTGCTCTGTAAAGGGCTTCATCCGCTCTCATCAACATGCTGTTTATAGTGTCCCCACCTTTGTATGTGGTTGCTCCGAGAGATATGGTTACCTTTACATGGTCGCAGAGACTAGATTCCTCTACCGCTCTTCTTATCTTTTCTGCTGGTGCATGAGGCTCTGAGGTCATAGGGAGAAGAATAAGAAACTCCTCACCGCCCCATCTTGCAAAAAGGTCGCTTTTTCTTAGACTCTTTTTAACACGATGGGCAATCTCCTTTAAGACCCTATCGCCCACCAAATGCCCATACTTATCGTTTATAGCCTTAAAGTTGTCTATATCAAAGATAATTATGGAAAAGGGGTTATTATATCTCTTGGCTTGTGTTATAAGGTGCTCAAAATCGTGAAGTAGCGCATGCCTATTAAGGGCACCAGTTAATTGGTCTCTTGTAGCAAGCCATGTAAGCTTTTTCTCCCTTTTTACCTCTCTGGATATGTCTATGAGGGTTATTACTGAAACTTTTCTCCCAAGGTAATGGGTCGTGATTGAAGAGAGTTTAACCCACTTTAGTTTACCCTTCTTGGTTATTACCCTCATGCTGTAGCTTATTGGGCCCTCATATCCTTCTTTTCTTTTTGTGATGCTCTCTAAGGCTTTGTGTCTATCCTTTTCGTGTATGAGAGTTATAGGGTTTGGGTGGCTTAGAAGCTCCTGTATGCTGTACCCGAAGAGCTTTTGTGCGTTTATGTTTGCGTAGAGTATTCTGTTGTTCATAAAATCATACAATAAGACTGCAAAAGGGTTTGATTCCGCAAGGATGTGAAAAAGCTCTTCCTTCTCGTGTTTTTCTGTTATGTTTAGCACATAGCCATAGTACCCTACCACTTGACCTCTTTCGTCCAAAATGGGAACAGTATGGTCCAGCACCCATATGTAACTCCCATCCCTTCTTCTTATTCTGTAGTCCGCATGCGTCCAGGAAGGTTTAAGCTCCTCTGTGTATCGTTCTACCTCTTCCCTTACCCTCTCTATATCCTCAGGATGAATAAGTTCGGCGTATCTTATGAGTCCTGAGGTAAAATCCTCCGTTGAATATCCGAGAAGGTCCACCACATTGGGGGAGACAAATTCAACAGGCCACCCCTTCTCTCTCTTCCACAGAAAAAAGACGACAGGACCCGAAGAAAAAAGAAGCTCAGTTCTCTGCCCGCTTAAACGGAGTGCTTGAGCCATATCAAAGAGGTCTATGTGGACTTCTACGTATATGCCTTGCCTTTGTTCGTAAGAAGTTAGCACGTAAACATATCTTTCACCCTTTTTGGTTCTGTGCACGTGTATTACGCCAGACCTTGCGGAACCATATTTTTTTATGTTTTCTACAGGACAGGGATATCCCTCCTTTTCCCTGCATGGAACATCAAAAGCGTAGGTAAAACCGTAACAGGCATCAGAACCTTCCCCGTAAACCTCCTTTGCCTTATCGTTTGCGAAAACTACTCTGTAATTTTCATCTATTATCAGCACCGGCTCTGGTATAAGGTTTAGGACTGAGTAATCCATAGTAGATGGGTAGGATACGCTTATATCTTATATTATAGGAGATTTGTGCTATAATTACAACTCTTAAGCCAAAGAGGAGGTCTTTAACATGAGTGGTCTTATTCATGACATTGAGAAGTTGTACCTTCCAGAGAAACAATATCCAGACTTTAAAGTAGGTGACACCGTTAGAGTGCATTACAGGATAGTAGAGGGTGAGAAGGAAAGGGTACAACCCTTTGAGGGTATAGTTATTAGGATAAAGGGAAGCGGTATGGGAAAAACCTTCACTGTAAGAAAGGAATCTTACGGTGTAGGCATAGAGAGAACCTTTCCTTTCTACTCTCCAAGTATAGAAAAGATAGAACTTATAAAATACGGTAAGGTGAGAAGGTCCAAGCTTTACTTCTTGCGCAAATACAAGGGTAAAGAGGCTGTAGGTAAAATAAGGGAAATAAAACCCTGGGAACTAAAGAAGAAGGCATGATAGAGTATGAAATTTCCTTTTGGGAAAGAGGTCTTCTTGTGGCGGGTGTGGACGAAGCTGGTAGAGGACCTCTGGCTGGACCTCTTGTTGCCTGTGCGGTTGTCCTCCCTCCCTTCACAGAGCCTTTTATAAAAAAAGACTCAAAGGCAATGACGTCAACAGAAAGGGAAGAAGCTTACAAAGTTATTAAGTCTAAAGCTTTAGCCATAGGCACCGCTGTGGTAGACTCCAGCCTAATAGACAGAGTAGGCATACTCATGGCTAATCAGATTGCCTTCAAGAGGGCATTGGCAGACATAAAGCAACAGTTTCATGCGGTCATCAGTGATTACCTGCCTGTGGAAGGCTACGAGTGTTTGCCACTTACAAAAGGTGATGAGAAAAGTTTGAGCTGTGCCTGTGCCAGCGTAGTGGCAAAGGTCCTAAGGGACAGAATAATGGAAACGTACCATCAGTTTTTCCCTCATTACAACTTTGCAAAACACAAAGGTTATGCTACCAAAGAGCACATAAAAGCCCTGAACCTTTACAGGGAAAGCCCAATACACAGGAGGAGTTTCTCCCCGGTAAAGCAGCTAAGGCTCTTTGATTGATGCACATACCAGTTCTATTGAAAGAGGCCGTTGACCTCCTTTTAGGTAACGGTGGAAAACTCTATGTGGATTGTACAGTGGGACTTGGTGGGCACGCGAAAAGCATACTGGAAAAAAATCCTCAAGCCATAGTCATTGGTATTGATAGGGACCCACAAGCCTTAGAGCTTGCAGAGGATAACCTTAAAGCCTTTGAAGGGAAGTTTAGCCTTTACCATGCCAACTTTTCGGAGCTTGACCAAGTCCTTAGAATGGAAGGTGTGTCTGAGGTGGATGGCTTCCTCTTTGACCTTGGCGTTTCCATGCTTCAGCTTAAAAGTCCCAGGGGCTTTTCCTTTCAAAAGGATGAAAGGCTTGACATGAGGATGAACCCAGAGGATAGGCTTACCGCTTACCACGTAGTCAACCAATACTCGGAAAGGGAGCTGGAAAGGATATTTAGGGAATACGGGGAAGAACCCTATGCCAAGAGGGTAGCCAAGGCTATTGTGGTGGCAAGGGCAAAAAAACCCATAGAAACCACAGGAGAGCTGGTACAGGTGGTTACCTCTGTCCTGCCTTACAGGGTGGGTAGAATACATCCAGCTACAAGAGTCTTTCAGGCTATAAGGATAGAGGTAAACCAAGAATTAAAGTCTTTGGAAATAGCCCTCAGCAAAACTCTTTCCTTTTTGAGGTCTGGCGGAAGGCTTGTAGTGATATCCTTTCATTCCTTGGAGGACAGAATTGTGAAGCACTTTATGAAAAACCATCTTAAAGTCTTGACAAAAAAGCCGATAACACCCACTATAGAAGAGATACGTTTAAATCCTGCTTGCAGGAGTGCGAAATTAAGAGCGGGGGAGAAACCATGAAATATTTAGTCCTTTGCCTTTTTCTTTTAGGTATAAACTTTATGTATTCCGCTTACAGCATTAAGGTATCAAAAGATTACGCCAAGAAGGTTTCAGAACTAAAGAGAGAAAAGGAAAGAAGCCTTATTTTGAAGGCTGAGATTGAGAAGCATGTAAACTACAGGACTGCCAAGAATTATGCGGAAGCTTCGGGTTTTGGTCCTGTAAACTGGAGTAGGGTAAAGATAGTTAAGTTTCCTCAATAGGCACAATCTTGTAAAAGCGTTTTTTCCCCACCTGAAGCCTAAGCTCTTCACTGACCTCTATATCCCTGTTTGGGTCTTCTATCTTTTGCCCATTTATCTTTAAACCACCACCCTCTATAAGTCTTCTTGCGGAGTTCTTTGAAGGTTCTATTCCAAGCTCAAAGAGAAGCTCATAGGCCTTTTGACGATAACCCTTTCTTACCTGTATAGCGGGTGCATCTTCGGGAAACTCCCTATACGAAAAGGTCTTCTCAAAAAACTCCTGGGCTCTCTTTGCTTCCTCTTCTGAGTGGTAGCGGGAAACTATGTAATAAGCTAACCTTTTCTTTGCTTCCATAGGATGCATGTGCGTTTTTAACTCTTCTATCTGCTCTTGTGTATAGTCTGTAAGTAGCAAATAGTAATCCCACATGAGGTCGTCAGATATGGACATGAGCTTTCCAAACATCTGGTTTGGCTCTTCTGTAAGTCCCACATAGTTGCCGTAGGACTTGGACATTTTTCTAACTCCGTCAAGTCCAACAAGAAGAGGCAAGGTTACGCATACCTGTGGTTCTTGCCCAAAGGCTCTCTGGAGGTCTCTGCCTACCAAGAGGTTGAACTTCTGGTCTGTTCCACCCAGCTCCACATCAGCCTTAAGGAAAACCGAGTCATAGCCCTGAAGCAGAGGATAAAGGAATTCGTGTATGTAAATGGGAATGCCCTCTCTGAAACGCTTGGAAAAGTCGTCCCTTTCCAGCATCCTTGCCACCGTATACTGGGCTGAGAGCTTTATAATTCCCTCCGTGCCAAGGCTTGAGAGCCAAGAGCTATTAAAGACTATGCTGGTCTTTTCTGGCAAAAGCACCTTGAAAACCTGATGCTCGTAGGTCTGTGCGTTTTTTAGCACCTCTTCCCTGCTAAGAGGGGGTCTTGTTTCGCTCCTTCCAGTTGGGTCCCCTATCATGGCGGTAAAATCCCCTATTACAAAAAACACCTCATGTCCAAGCTGTTGAAACTGCCTGAGCTTTTGAAGTAAAACAGAGTGGCCTAAGTGAAGGTCTGGAGCTGTTGGGTCAAAACCAGCCTTTATGCGTAGCGGTCTTCCTTCTTTGAGCTTTTTGAGGAGCTCCTCTTCCTCTATGATTTCTACGGTTCCCTGTCTTATTATCTGTAGCTGTTTTTCTGGACTGAGCATGCTGGGTTTAAAATTATAAACTATGAAGAAGGCTTTTTTGTTAGGCGGTGAGTGGGTCTCAAGGGAAGAAGGCATGCCCGTCATATATCCCTACAATGGACAAAAGGTAGCGGAGGTCTCAAAGGCTAACGAAGAGGATGTAAGCAGGGCAATAGAGCTTGCCAAAGAAGGACATAGGTATATGGCTTCCCTCACACCTTACGAAAGGTACAGCATACTTATAAAAGCAAGTCAGATACTCAGCCAAAGGGCGGAAGAGTTTGCAAAGACCTTAGTTTTAGAAGTTGGGAAAACCATAAGGGAAGCAAGAACGGAAGTCCAGAGGGCTATACAGACTCTCATATTCTCCGCAGAGGAAGCCAAGCGAGTGGGAGGGGAAGTGATTCCTCTGGATGCCCATCCCAACGGAAAGGGTAAGGTGGGTTTTTATGTGCGCGAGCCTGTAGGAATAGTCTCGGCCATAACACCCTTTAACTTCCCTCTTAACCTTTCCATGCACAAGGTGGCACCAGCCCTGGCCTGTGGCAATGCGGTTATCCTCAAGCCATCGGAAAGAACTCCTCTTACACCTCTTATGCTGGGCGAGGTGCTTCTTGAGGCAGGTCTACCTCCTAAGGCTCTAAGCATACTACCGGGCTATGGCGACGTAGGCAGAGCTATGACAACCCATCCCGATGTAAGGGTCGTATCTTTCACTGGAAGTAGGAAAGTGGGCGAGCTCATAGCAAAACAGGCGGGCATAAAGAAAGTAGTCTTAGAGCTTGGCTCAAACTCTGCCATAATTCTACACAGGGATGGAGACCTTAAAAAAGCGGTTCAAAAGACAGTGCTGGGTGGCTATGCCATTGCGGGGCAGGTATGCATCTCAGTTCAAAGAGTACTTGTCCATGAGGAGCTCTTTCAGAGATTTTTGGAAGAGCTAAGGGAGGCTGTCAACAAATTAAAGTTGGGAGACCCTATGGAAGAAGACACCGATGTAGGACCTATGATAGCGGTTTCTGAGGTTCAGAGGATTCAGGAATGGATAGAGGAGGCAACGCAGGAAGGGGCAAAGCTAATAGCCGGCGGTGTGGTCAAAGAAGAAAAAACCCCTCTTCTCTCCCCCACGATAGTATCTCTTGTACCAACCCACGTTAAACTCTATAGAGAGGAAGCCTTCGCACCCGTAGTGGTTGTAAACCCATACAGGGAAATAGAAGAAGCCATAAACATGGTCAACGAGTCTGAATACGGTCTTCAGGTAGGTGTGTTTACAAAGGATATAGGCGTAGCTTGGGAGTGCATAAGAAAGATAAAGGCAGGAGGTGTTCTCATAAACGAGGGTCCCAACTTCAGAGCTGACCACATGCCTTACGGTGGTGTAAAGTTCTCTGGCATAGGAAGGGAAGGTCCAAGGTTTGCCATTGAAGATTACACAGAGATAAAAATGGTTCTTTTTGATTTGAGCTAAAATATTCCTATGAGCGTAAGACATCAGGTTAGAGCCTATGTGGAAAGGCTCTTTGAAAACCTAAAGGCAAAAGTTGATGCGGGAGAGTACACTTTTTACTGTGTGTATGCCCCCCATCAGGAGAGTTTGCTTGATGAGGAGAGTCTGGAGCTTGTAGACATCAGGGTAAACATGGAGGATACGGAAAGCATAAAGAAGTTCTTAGACGGGGTTACAAGGGAGACCTTAGAAAACGAGGTCAAGGGTCTTAAGCTTTTGGGCATGGTTTTGGATAAAGATGGTCAGTATATTTTCTCTTATGAAAATCCCGTAATGAAGGATTTGGAAAATAGCATAGCGGAGAGGATAGAAAAGCTAAAGGAAGAATGATAAGCCTTATACTCCTGTCTGCGGGCGAGGGGAAGCGTTTTGGTAGAAAAAAGCAGTTTGAAAAGCTTTTCGGTAAGCCTCTTTTCATGCACACTCTTGAAAAACTACTCGGCATTTTTGACGAAACTTTGCTGGTTTTACCTTCTGAGGATATGGAAAGGTTTAGACTTCCCCAAGGAATAAAAGAGGTGCCCGGCGGAAAGGAAAGGCAAGATTCAGTTTTTAACGCTTTGCTTGAGGCTAAGGGCGATATAGTTTTAGTGCATGACTGTGCGAGACCTTTCGCAAGCATAGAGCTTTTTAAGAAAGTGGCGGAGCTTGGAGATTTTGATGGAAAAATTCCCGCTGTACCCGTGAGGGACACGGTAAAGAGAGTAGTTCATGGAATGGTTACGGAGACTGTGGACAGGAGTAACCTTTGGCTTTCTCAAACTCCACAGGCTTTTAGAAGAAAGGTGCTTCTTGAGTGCCACTTTAGAAGCAGGAACGAGGGCTTCTTTGCAACGGACGATGCACAGCTCTTAGAAAGATACGGCTATAAGGTCGGCGTAGTCCACGGTGAGTTTACTAACATAAAGATTACCTATCCTGAGGATATGCTTCTGGCGGAAGCCATAGGCAGTCTTTTAGGATATTCCTGATTTCTCCGTAGGCTTGAAGGTCTACCCTTAGGGCTTTCCCTTCTATACTCTCCACAACTCCACAAAGCAGGAGGGAATTTATAACAAAAACACCGTCGTACTTTTCCAAATGGTCCAAACTTATATATTCTTCCTCTATAGTTAATCTTCTCCTCAAAAACTCAATGGTTGTTCCCCACAAAAGTCCAGAGTCCCTCGCAGGCGTAAACAGCCTTGAACCCTTCACTAGCAAGAGGTTTGATGTTGATGTTTCGCAGACATGACCCTTTTCGCTGACTATTACACCGTCCCAGAAGCCTCTGTTTATTGCATCCCTCTTGACCAAAAGGTTAAAAAGGTAAGAGGTGGTCTTGTGCCTACACACTGGGTCAGAAGAGTGTCTCCTGTATGGAGACAGACAAAGGCTTACACTTGATGGTTGAGGTTTTAGGTCTTTTACAACTATGAGCTTTCCGTATTCTTCGGGGCTGTCCGCTAAATAGTCGCCACCCTTGGAAAGAAGGACATACTTTACGTAAAGTCCGTCATGATTGGAAACGGCTTCCATAAGCTCATTAAAAAACTCCTCAAAAGAAGGACAAGGAATACCTAAGGCTTGTGCAGAGGTTAAAAGCCTATTATAATGAAGCTTTAGCTTTTCCTCAGAGGGTTTCCATCTTATTGTTTCAAAAAGTCCTTCCCCAAAAAGGAGCGTTCGGTTAAGCATCTTTATATATCATAAGCCCCGGGCGGGGCTTGAGGTTTATCTGAGAGAAGGGGTGGGTGTTTTGGCGGTTGAAGCCGGTAAAACTGGCAACTCAAGGGCATGCTTTGGTATTTGACCCGTTAGGGATTTAAGAAAAGCAACTATGTAGCGTGTCTCTTCGTCAGTTAGCTTTCTGTTGAGCTGGGTCTGCGCCATTATCTTTACCGCATCCTCAAGCTTCCATACGCTTCCATCGTGGAAGTAGGGGTATGTTCTTTCCACGTTCCTCAAGGAAGGGGACTTGAAGACAAACATGTCCTCCTCCTTCTTTGTTACTCCAAACCTTCCAAGGTCTACGGGTATTGTAGGCTTATCTATGGTCACGTAAGGAGCTGTCGCCTTCCAATAGTCCACAAACTGACCAAACTTAAAGAAGGCGTTACCGCCCAGAGCAGGACCATTGTGACAGGACGCACAGCCTACTTCTATGAAGAGCTTAAGACCTTTCTTTTCTTCTGGAGTAAGTGCTTTAGTGTTTCCTTTGAGGAATTCATCAAACCTTGAAGGTGTCATGAGAGTTCTTTCAAAGGCAGCTATAGCCTTGCCTACATTTTCATATCTAAGTGGCTCCTTTTCGTTGGGGAACGCTTTTTTGAACATTTCCACATACTCTGGTATGGACTTGAGCCTCTCTATAACCTCTTTTTCTGAAGGCATAGCCATCTCTATGGGGTTGAGAATAGGACCAAGCGCCTGCTCCTCTACATCCTTTGCCCTTCCATCCCAGAATTGGGCACTGTGAAGGGCGGCGTTGTAGACCGTTGGGGCGTTTCTGGGACCTATAGCCCACCCGTGACCTACGGAAGTGGGAAGATTATCAACACCGTAAGAAGCGAGATTATGGCAGGTATTACAACTTATAAGACCACTCTTTGAAAGCCTTGGTTCATGGTAGAGCATTTTACCAAGCTCTACCTTTTCTTTTGTTATTGGGTTTTTGGGGTTGTTGGCTACTTCTGGAAGTGGCTGAAAGAGCTTTCTTGCCTGTTCCAAAAGCTGAGCGTCCTCGTCTTTAGGTTGTTGAGCTTGGGTCTTACCCTTGCTCTGGGCATAAACACCAGCACCTACAAGAGCAGTGCCTACCACTGCAGTAATCAGGAGCAGTTTCCTCATGAGACCACCTCCTTATAAGTTTTCTTAATGTTACAATAAGTGATATACATCACAGAATTAAACTATAGCACATTTGATAGAGTTTTGCAACAGGTATTTAGGCTCAAGAGGTTGTCACTCTAAAAAAATATTTTTCTAAGGGCAACCATATCCTCCAAGCTCAGTTGCCCTGGTGCCACTGCAGACCCCACAAAGGCATAGGTTATAACGGAGCCGAAAATAAAACCTGCCAAACGAGAGACCTTTCCATACTCACCCATGGCTATGAGTATCTTCTCTCCATCACTCTCTTTTCCAAGGCATAGTAACCTTGCCACGTCCTCGTAAGAGTTGGCTTTTACCGAGATTTTTACTATGTCCGCACCCCATCTTCTGGCTTCCCTAAAGATGTCCTTGAGTATCCAGTTGGGGGGTGTAAGCTCAAAGTTGTGGTAAGAAACTATCAGCTTTTTACTCCAGGACTTTACCGTATCCCTCACATCCTGGATAATGTCCTGAGAGGAAAGTTCTATGTCTGTGTAATCACTGTGAGGGGAGCATGCATTGAAAATTTCCAACCTATCTTCTACTGGTTTTCCGCCTTCCCTTTCACTTCTTACTGTTAGTATAGTCTGAATGCCAATCTCGTGGGCTTTGTGTATGCAACTTAGAACATTCTCTGGGTCTTTGTTTTCAAAAAGGTCTACCCTCAGCTCTACTATGTCCGCACCCTTTTCTTTACAAAGGAGCAAGTTCTTGTCAAAATCTATGTCCGACAGGGGAACCGCTATAAGCATTTTATCCCTTTGACACCCTTCCCAGTATTTTCAGAGGGAGTCCAAAAACCTTGGTAAAACTAGCACCGGCTCTGTGGTCAAAAGCATCCTTTTCTGAGTAAGTTGCCAAGTCTTCCACATAAAGGCTTTGTGGAGACTGCCTTCCTACCACGCGCACGCTACCTTTGTACAGCTTTAGCCTTACCTTTCCGTTTACATATTTAGCGAGGCTTGAGTTAAAGGCGTCCAAGGCTGACCTCAGTGGTGAGAACCAAAGACCTTCGTAGACTACCTTGGCATACTCGTGAGGGATGTGGGTCAAAAAGTAGTGGAAGGTAAACCTATCAAGAACGAGGGAAAGAAGGTCTCTGTAGGCTTCATACAGGACAATAGCACCAGGGGCTTCGTAGACCTCTCTGCTCTTTATTCCTACAAGCCTGTTTTCTACCATATCTATACGCCCCACACCGTGCTTACCTGCTATAAGGTTTAGGTCCATTATAAGCTGACTAAGTTTTTCGTATCGTTGTCCGTTTATGCTTATCGGTGTTCCCTCTTCAAACTCTATTTCTACATACTCAGGCTCGTCGGGTGCTTTTTCTGATGAGGTTGTCCATTCAAAGGCATCCTCTGGGGGTTCTGTCCATGGGTCTTC
Organism: Aquificaceae bacterium; assembly: GCA_025057455.1. Classification (GTDB taxonomy): domain Bacteria; phylum Aquificota; class Aquificia; order Aquificales; family Aquificaceae; genus Pampinifervens. Next base: position 8,512 of record JANWWY010000014.1, on the reverse strand, counting down.
TAAGGGACCGCATTCTATGGATATACCCCACAGGTTTTTGTCTATAGAGTAAGGTTTTTCCTTTGTAGCTTTGACGGGTATTTTGTGCTTTAAGGCGTACTCTACCTCCTCCTCTCTTGAACGGAACTCCCATTCTCTGACGGGTGCAAGCACCTCAATGTCAGGGTTCAAAGCCCACGCAGAAAGCTCAAACCTAACCTGGTCGTTTCCCTTCCCCGTAGAACCGTGAGCTATGTAGTCTGCACCTAACCTCTGAGCGTGTTCTACCAGCTTCTTTGCTATAAGAGGTCTTGAGAGGCTTGCGGTAAGGGGATACTTCCCTTCGTACAGTGCCAGGGCTCTGAGCGTTGGCAAGCAGTATTCCCTTGCAAACTCTTCCTTCAGGTCCTCCACTATGGCTTCCACTGCACCGGAAGCCTTTGCTTTATAGGGTATTTCCGAGAGCTCCTCACCCTGACCTACATCTGCAGTGTAAGTTACTACTTCGTAGCCTCTGTCTGTGAGCCATCGAACTATGACGGAAGTATCTAAACCCCCAGAATAAGCCAAAATTACCCTCTTTGCCATGGATGTATTATAACACGCCCTATAACCTAACATCTACAACGGAGCTATATGACCTAACACATAAAAAGCGTTCCCTGCGTGATTTAAATTTTTATAAAAACTTAGAAGGAGGGCCCACAATGGAAACAAAAGAAGTTCACTATAAAGCCTACAAACCAAGACCCTTCACAAAAGAAGAAAGACCAAGCACCACTATACTTTTCGGCGGTCTTACATGGAAGCATGAGAGGCTCATACAGGGCTCTCTTGAAAGGGTAGGGTACAAAAGCCAACCGCTACCCAACATAGAAAGACAAGACTTAGACATAGGTAAAGAATTCATAGATGTAGGAGCGTGCTGTCCCACCACCTTTACCGCCGGAAACCTGGCAAGAACCCTTACGACCCTAAAGGAAAAGGAAGGAGAGCAAACCTTAAAGGATAGGTACATATTCGTCACTATAGGTTCCTGTGGACCGTGTAGGTTTGGACAGTACCACGAGTCCTATGAGAGGGTGTTGGAAGGTCTAAACCTAAGGGATTTCAGGCTTTTCCTCTTGGACCTTCTTAGGATGGAGCAGTCCGCACCAGGAGGAGGTCTTGAAATTAGCATGCCATTGACCTTCGGACTTGTATACTCCATGTTCTACGGAGACCTGATAACAGATATGGAATACGCAGTAAGACCCTACGAGGTAAAAGAAGGACAAACGGATAGAGTTGTAGAAGAAAGCATAGAAGTCCTGTACGAAGCTTTAAAGAAAAGACCCATAAAGGGCAAGAAATTGGATTCCCTTCTTTGGCATGTCTTTACTGACTACTTTGCGGATGCGCTCAAAGAAGTAAGAAAACTATGGGATGAGGTAGAGGTAGATAGGTTAAGGGTGAAGCCCAGAGTAAAGATAACGGGAGAATTCTGGCTTCAGACTCACGAAGGGGATGGAAACTACAACATAAAAAGATGGTTGGAAAGGGAAGGAGCAGAGGTTATTCCACCGCCTGTGGCTGTATGGATGGATTACCTTATAAACATGGAGCTCTTTAAACTGGAAGATGCAAAGGGATTTGTAAAGAAGTACTATACAAAAAAGTTTGCCATACAGACCATAGCCTACCTTTACAGGAGGGTGTACGACAAGCTCAGAGAAGCCCTAAACAACATACCCAACCCGCTACCCGACCAGAGAAAGCTTAAGGAATTAGCCAGACCATATTTCCACTACAGGCTTGCCGGTGGAGAGGGACACATGCTTATAGGAAAGGCTCTGTATGCTTATAAGAACAAGCAGGCTCATATGATATGCGAGCTATCCCCATATGGATGTTTACCCAATACTATGTCTATAGGAGCTATGGCTAAGGTATTGGGCGATTATCCGGACCTTCTTTATGCACCCATAGAGATAAAGGGCGATGCGGAGGTGCATGCATACTCTAGGTGTCAGATGATACTTACAGAGGCAAAAAGAAGGGCAAGGGAAGAATTTGAAGAGGTCCTTGAAAAAACCGGTTTGACGGTGGAAGAGATAAGAGACTTTGAGGAAAAGCATCCAAAGATAAAAAGGGCTACTTACAAGGTTCCCCATTACGGCTATGCGGGCACTGCCAGCAACTACGTGATGCACATAGCAAAGCTGATGGGGAGGGGTTAAGGATGCTCCTTCTAGGCATAGATGTGGGTAGCACCACCTGCAAGTATGTTTTGACAGACAAAGAGGGAAACATAATACACAAGGCATACGAGAGGCACAACACAAAGCAGGCGGAGAAGGTCTTAGAGTTTTTGCAAAGGCTTGAGGGAAACTTTGGTCTTAAACCTGGCAGGGACAGGGTGTACATAACTGGGTCTGGTGGTGGTTTTATAGGTGAGCTCATAGGTGCTCGCTTTGTCCAGGAGGTAGTAGCCGTTGCCACTGCAGTAGAAAAACTCCACCCCGACGTGAGGTTCGTAAGCGAAATAGGCGGGGAAGACATGAAGACCATATTCATAAAGGAGCAGGAAGGCAAGAAAAACAGACAGGTCTACATGCAAAACGTATGCGCCGGAGGAACGGGCACCTTCATAGAAAAGGCAGGCAGAAAGCTTGGTATAGCTCCAGAAGTGCTTTCCCAGATGGGTTATGAAGGCTATACTCTTCATCGGATAAGTGCCAAGTGTGGCATATTTGCGGAGGCTGACGTGAACTCTCTTGTAAAGGCTGGCGTTGCCACGGAGGAGATAATAGCCTCCCTTTTTGAGGCAGTTGTCTATCAGAACCTATCCCAGCTTACAAAGGGGAACACCCCACTACCAAAGGTCTTACTTTTGGGTGGTCCTAACCTCTTTTTTAAAGGTCTTCAGGAAGCTTGGAGGGTGCACCTTCAAAGGCTTTGGCAAGAAAGGGGCATAGGGAACTTTAGCAGAGAAGAAATGGAGAGGCTGGTCTTGGTGCCTGAGAACTCCGTTTACTACGCAGCATTAGGATGCGTCTTTACAGCTCTTGAAGAGGATGGCGGTGTTTACGCAGGTTATGAAAAGCTTCTCTGGTGGGTAAACGAAGGGCAGTATGAGAGCAAGTTAAGGGAAGGCAAGTGTGGACTGGTGAGCTCTTTGGAAGAGCTGGAGGAGTTCAAGAGAAAATACAGCTACGTGGTAGAGAACAAGATAGTGCCCAAGAAGGTAGATGAGGTGGTCATAGGTTGTGATTTTGGCTCAACCACCGCAAAGGCTGTCTGCATAACCCCTGAGAAGGAAATCGTGTTTTCCTGCTACACTCTAAGCAAAGGCAATCCCATCGAGGACGCAAAGCAAATCTTCAGGCAGATAAGAGAATATTTAGGAAACGGTAGGGTTTTAGCCCTTGGTCTAACAGGCTACGGTAAGGACTTACTAAAAGATGTACTGGGTGCGGATGTGGCAGTAGTGGAAACTGTAGCTCATGCTACCGCAGGTCTTCACTTTTTCCCAGATGCGGACTGCATATGCGATGTGGGTGGTGTGGATGTGAAGGTAATGATTATCAGACAGGGTTCTGTGGTGGACTTTAGATTAAACTCTCAGTGCTCTTCTGGCAACGGTGCCTTTTTGCAAGGTGTGGCAGAGAGGTTTAACATACCCCTTTCGGAAATTGCGGACAAGGCCTTTTCCGCAAAGGCTATGCCCAACTTTACCATGGGGTGCGGAGTCTTCCTACAAAGCGACATAGTAAACCAACAGAGAAAGGGCTGGAAGGCGGAGGAAATACTCGCTGGTCTCTGTTACGTGCTTCCCCTTAACGTGTGGGTCTATGCGGGCAACATAAACAACCTCTCTCAGGTAGGAAGAAAGTTTATACTGCAAGGCGGAACGCACAGAAACCTTGCGGTGGTAAAGTCTCAGTTGGACTTTATAAAGTCAAAAGTGCCAGATGCGGAGGTTTATGTGCATCCCTACTCGGGTGAGGCGGGTGCCATAGGCGCAGCCCTCGTGGCTCTTGAGCACTATAAAAGGCACCAAAGAACTAACTTTAGAGGTTTTGAAGCGGTGGAAAAACTAACCTACAGGTCTATAACTTCAAAGGATACGGTATGTAGCTGGTGTCCTGTAAACTGCCAAAGGAGTTTTATAGACGTTTACATAGGTGAAGGTGAAGGAAGACCCTGGAGCAAGGTGCCTTTGGAGGCAGGATGGGTAAGGCTTATAGTGAACAATGCCTGCCCCAAGGGGCTTGTGGAGGACGAAAGGGAGCTGAAAGCGGTAAAGGAAAAAATGGAGAGGGTAAAGCATGAATTTCCTAACATCGCTGACTTTGTTAAGAAGGAAGCCTTTAGGACAAGAGTCCAGAAGGTCCATTAAGGTGGGCATACCCCGTTTTCTAAACGTGTGGGGAACTCACCAGTTTTGGGTGGGCTTTTTCAACGCCTTAGGCGTAGGGAAGGTTGTTTTCAGCTCCGAAACTTCCGAAGAGCAGTACAGGACTTACGGAAAAGGAAGAATAACCATGGATTCCTGTTTTCCTGTAAAGGCATTAGCAGGACACATAGGAGAGCTACTTTACAAGGACATAAACCTCTTATTTCTACCCATGATATACTCCCTTCCCTCTTTCCTTAAGGGTCACGTTATGGACACACTATCCTGCACGAGGGTTTTTATGAGTGTGGAAAACATAAAGGCGGGTTTTCTAAGAGAAGGGAACGTGTTTGAGGAAAGGGGTATTAAAATGGTCTCTCCCTTCGTCCCCTTTGCAGAGGCGGAGTTGCTCCCTAAGTATCTGTGGACTTCTTTAAAGGAGGTAATCCCTGGTCTTACTCTTGAGGAAACTGGAAGAGCTGTCAAAGAGGGCTTTAAGGCTTTGGAGAGCTTTGAAAAAAGGATGAGGGAAAAAAGTCTTGAGGTAGTGCGATGGTGTGCAAAAAATAACAGACCAGCAATACTTGTTCTCGCAAGACCCTACCACATGGACCCAGGCATAGGTCACGAAATAGATGGAGAGTTCCAAGTTTACGGCTATCCCGTGCTATGGTACAACTATCTGCCTTTAGATGACTGGCTTTTGGACTGGCTTTTTGGTAAAGAGATTAGAGAAGGCATAATAAAAAGCCCCTTTGATATATCGGACGTATGGACTTCTTCTTATAGCTCTAACACCAACGAGATTATATGGGGTGCAAAGTTTGCTACGAGGCTTCCTTGGATAACAGGCGTTATAAGGCTTTCCTCCTACGAGTGTGGTATGGACCAGCCTACCTTTACACCGGTGCAAAAAATCGTAGAAGGCTCTGGCACTCTCTTTTTTAAGTTTGGCGAGCTGGATGAAACAAAGCCTGCGGGTAGTGTAAAGATAAGGGTGGAAACCATAGTCTACTACCTTGAGAAGTATTCGGAGGATATAATAGAGAAAAAGTTAAGAAGACTACCACCCTTACCTGAAAAACTCTTTCTTTAGTTTGCAATGCTACCTTTGAAGGGTAGGCTTCCTTCTGCGAGAGATGCTCGCATATACATGTCCCTTGAGAGAACATACCTTGGATACGTGAGACTTTCCCTGTATAGCCTTTCCTTTGGTGTCTTTCTGAGAAAGTTTGAAACCTTGGCACAGCTCACTCAAAGAATTCATGTTTCTCTGTTGCTTGATTGGGTAGCAAAGGGCTCAGCCCTCTTTGGTCTTTTTCTTATGGTATCTGGACTACTTCTATTTCACAAGGACATAAAATACATAGAAGGAGGTATAGCGGTGCATCCAAAGGAAGTGACAGACCCTAGAATATACATGGCGGCGGAGAGAACCTTTCTTGCTTGGGTCAGGACAGCCATAGCCCTTATAGTCTTCGGCTTTGTAATAGAAAAGTTTGAGTTTTTCCTTGTCCAGTTGGAGAGAGTTTTTAAAATGCAAATAAGTGCAGACCATCAAAAACTTTTTGGCATAGGTCTTTTCGTGATGGGCATAGGAATTCTAACGCTGTTGCTTGGGGGTTTTAACTTCTATCGCACTATAGCAAAGGTGGACAAGGGTTATTACAGGACGAACGTTGTTCTGTATAAGGTATATGGAATCGTCATACTTTTTGTTTGTCTTGTGCTTACCTTTTATGTGCTTAGAATAATTTGAGTTAAAATTGAAAGCCATGAGAGCTTACGATGTGGTGGTAGTAGGTGCAGGTGGTGCAGGTCTCCGAGCCGCTATTGAGTGCGCAAGAGACCCATCCGTCAGAGTAGCGGTTGTCTCTAAGGTTTATCCTACGCGCTCGCACACGGGTGCGGCGCAGGGAGGTCTGAATGCAGCGCTGGGCAATGCGGTGCCCCAAGACAGTCCAGAGGCTCACGCCTTTGACACTATAAAGGGTTCTGACTTTTTGGCAGACCAAGATGCGGTTTATTTTATGTGCAAGCATGCTCCTGAAGTGGTCTACGAGCTTGACCGTTGGGGTGTGCCCTTTTCCAGAATGGAAGATGGGAGGATAGCTCAGAGACCTTTTGGTGGTGCCTCTTTCCCGAGGACTGTCTATTCCGCAGACAGGACTGGTCACGTGCTTTTGCACACTCTTTTTGAACAAGCCTTAGCAAGGGACAACGTAGACTTTTTCAACGAATTTTTCCTCCTTGACCTTCTTCACAACGGACAAAGGGTAAAGGGTGTTGTGCTTTATGACATAAAAAACGGTGAAGTGATAAACCTTAAGGCAAAGGCGGTAATATTGGCTACGGGGGGCTTTGCGCGCATATACTGGCAAAGAAGCACAAATGCCATAGGCAACACTGGGGACGGTGTAGCGGTTGCCCTTTTAAATGGTCTTCCTCTTAAAGACGTAGAGTTTATACAGTTTCATCCCACCGGTCTTGCCAAGACGGGCATTCTCCTTTCAGAAGCCTGTAGAGGGGAAGGTGGTTATCTTATAAACAAGCTAGGCGAGCGTTTTATGGCAAGGTATGCACCAGAAAAAATGGAGCTTGCACCAAGGGATATGGTCTCAAGGGCTATAGAGTACGAAATAAGAGAAGGTAGAGGCTTTGGCGAAGGCACTTCTGCCTACGTGCTTCTGGACCTTAGACACTTAGGTGAAGAAAAGATAAAAGAAAGGCTTCCTCAAGTGCGTCAGCTTGCCATAGATTTTGAAGGCGTGGACCCAGTTTACGACCCAGTTCCCATAAGACCCACAGCTCACTATTGCATGGGTGGCGTGCATGTGGAAAACTACATGACTTCCTCCACACCCATGGAAGGTTTGTACGCTGTGGGTGAATGTGCCTGTGTTTCTGTCCACGGCGCTAACAGGTTGGGGGGCAACTCACTCATAGAGCTCTTGGTTTTTGGCAAATTCTGCGGAATATCCGCAAGGGAGTACGTAAAGCAGGTGGACTTTTTAGAACTCACGGATGGGGAAGAGAAAAAGGGCTTGGAATTCGTAGAGCATCTTGTAAAAAGGGAGGGCAACGAAAAGTTGGCTCACATAAGAAGAAGAATGGGCGAGATAACGTGGGAAAAGATGGGTATATTCAGGGATGAAACTTCCTTGCAGTCCGCCTTTGAAGAACTCTCTGAGCTTTTGCAAAGGTGGGAAAGAATTCCACTCGTGGACAAAAGCAAGGTCTTTAACACAAACCTCGTGGAGCTTATTGAACTCAGGAACATGCTACACCTTGCAAGGGCTGTAGCCTTTTGTGCACTACACAGGAAAGAATCCAGAGGGGGACACTACAGAGAAGACTATCCTGAAAGAGATGACGAGAACTTTTTAAAGCACACCATAGTTAGACAGGAAGGGGACACTCTTAAGTTAGATTACATAGATGTAAGAATAACCCATCATCAGCCTGCTGAGAGGAAGTATTGATGGACCTTCAAGAAGCTATAGTTGCCATACCAGCTATAATGATGGCGGTTATACTCCACGAGTATGCCCACGGCTGGATGGCTTACAAAATGGGTGATTCTACCGCAAAGGAATTTGGTAGGCTGACGCTAAACCCTATACCTCATATAGACCCACTGGGCACTATACTTTTGCCCGGGCTTTTGATACTGGTAGGTTCTCCTATACTCTTTGGATGGGCTAAGCCAGTTCCCATAAACCCTCTGCGATTTAGAAACCTAAGAGTTGGCACTTTTTTTGTGTCTATTGCTGGTATAGGCATGAATTTTTTTCTTGCTCTCCTTTTTGCTCTCCTGTATAGGCTTATAACCCAGGGCTATTTAGACTTTCTGGGAGAGAGCGTGCTTTTACCCCTTGCCCTATTCTCCGCAAAGTCGGTACTTGTAAACCTCGTGCTTGCCTTCTTCAACGCTATACCCATACCTCCCCTTGACGGAAGTAGGGCTGTTATGAGCTTTTTCTCCGTGAAATACTGGGAACTTTTTTACAGGTTTGAAATGTTTGGCTTTCTTGCCATAACCCTTCTACTCTTTACGGGTGTGTTGGGAAGGATAATATTCCCACCCATTCTCCTAATCTGGAACTATCTTATAGGAAGGCTATGAGGTCTTGGGTATATTACATAGAGATTCTT
>JANWWY010000013.1 GCA_025057455.1 Aquificaceae bacterium | reverse complement strand
TACCTCGTAGGCTTTCCTGCCATCACGGAACATCACGTAACCCTCGGACTTGGATACGAGTTCACAAAAAGCTTCAGCGTAGACCTTGCCTACAAGCATGCTTTCAACAAGAAGGTAAAGGCTACAGACCCATCTGGTGCTTTTATAGTAGAGGCACAGAACGCACAGAACGCAGTATCCGTAGGCCTCAACTGGAAGTTTTAAGGCTTTGTGGGGAGGCTCTTCCTCCCCTTCTTCTAATTGATTAGGCTCATACAAAAGCTAAGAATCTTCTGGTAGAATTCTTCCAAAACTTTCAAAGGAGGTTGTTTTATGGAGTTCAAGCATGTTTTTGTGTGCGTAAACCAGAGACCCCCAGGTCATCCCATGGGTTCCTGTGCGGAAAAGGGCGGAAGGGACATATACATGAAGCTTATGGAAAAGCTTCAGATGGACCCAGAGCTGTTTATGAGTACTGCGGTAACTCCAACGGGCTGTCTTGGACCTTGCGGGCTTGGTCCCACCATAGTGGTCTATCCTGAAGGTGTTTGGTATGGAAATGTAAAAACATCAGATGTGGACGAGATAGTTCAAAGCCACCTCAAGGGTGGTCAGCCAGTGGAGAGGCTGATTGTTTCTAAGGGTAAACCACCAGGGATGTTTTAAAATGTGGGGCTATACAGCCCCGGGTATTCCTTCTTCTTCAAACTCTATTTCCATCTTCTCTGCGGGTATTATGGTAGTTATGGCGTGCTTGTACACGAGAGTCTGCTGACGCCCATCTTCCATTAAAATTGTGTAAAGGTCAAAAGACCTAATCCTTCCTTGAAGTCTCACACCGTTTATGAGGTACACGGTTACCTTCACCCTTCTTTTCCTTGCGGTGTTTAGAAAAGCCTCCTGAAGCTTGTAAGCCATTCTTATCTCCTCCTTTCTAAGAATTCCACAGTGGTATCGTAAAGTTTTTCAGCCAAAGAAATATAATACTGGTAGTTTTCAAGATTTTCAAGGAGTTCATAAGGAAAAACCCACATTCCTGCGTAAGCACCCACAAAAGAGCCTACGAGGTAGCCTATGGCATCTGTGTCACCACCTACCGCACCGCAGGCGTTAATTGCCATCCAAAAGGCCTCCATTGGCTCATCCGCGTAGCGTAGGAACAGGAAAATAGACAGGGGCAAGGCTTCAAAGACAAAAGTGGAGTTGCCCAACAAACTAATGGCTTCTTCAGCATCCGCATTCCTACTAAGTAGCTCTTCAACTCTGTCTAAGTATTGCCTGTTTCTTTCGTATTTTATGAATTTTTTGAGATGCTCCAATAACATGAGCTTTTCTTGTGGATGCTCAAGGTTAAAGCTTTCAAGGAGTAGATAGGATACTAAGGCAGAGACCACCGCACTGGCATCGTAAATTTCCTTGCTCCTGTGGGTTATCAAGCTTACAAGCCTTCCTGCTTCCACTGCAAGGTACGGATTGTAGTAGTGGAAAAGCCCTGTGATAGTGCATCTTAGAACACCTTCCACGGAAGAGGATATAAGACCAACATCCTCAAGCTTAACACCAGAGGATATAAGGTCTATAGCTGTAATGAGTGCTGGGTCAGGATAACGATGTGTTTCTTCCCTCTCTGCCCACTTTCTTAGTTTTTCAAAAAAGTGGTATGGGTCCAATCCCTTCTTCTCCACTATACTCTCCGCAAGCAAAAGGCTTATAGTGGTTTCGTCTGTAGTCTGATAGGGTTTTAAACCTACAGAAGGGCTCATGGGATGAGGTTCTGAAAAACCTCTCAAAAAACCTCCGTAAAACTCCAGGGCTTCGTACTGCGGCACGTCCTCAAGGGACTTACCTATTGCATCCCCAAGGGCACAACCCAAAAGAACGCCTTTAAACTTATCAAGAAGGGTGTCCATACTGGAAAATTATAGTCCTGCCTCCACTTCTGAAAAGAATTCTCTAACCACCTCCTTCCACTCTCTGTGCCCTTCTTCCACTTGGTCCAATCCCTCCTCCATCCGACGGGTAAATTGGTATTCAATAACCTTTGGAAATCTATCCTTTATAAAATCTACCACATGAAAAGCCAACTCCGTAGGCTTAAGATAGCCTTTCTCTTCCACTATATAACCACGGTCTTTCAGGGTCTTTACTATGGTGGCATAGGTGGAAGGTCTTCCTATTCCAAGGTCCTCCAGTTTTTTGACCAATGTTCCCTCTGTGTAGCGAGGTGGTGGTTGGGTTTGTCTTTTTTCGAGGACAATCTTTTTGGGCTTTAAAATCTCTCCTTCTCTTAAAAGGGGTAGCTCGTTAAGCTCTAAATCTTCTGGATATATTCTAAGATACCCATCAAAAAGTAGCTCCGTAGCCTTTGCAACAAAGACCATCTCCTCACCTTTCTTTTCCTCATGCAGGGGCAAGAGTAAAGCTTTCTTCTTGAGAAGCACCGCCGGGCTTGAAAGGCTTGCAAGGGTTCTCTGGAAAATAAGAAGGTAGAGTTCCAGCTCCACGCCCTTTAGAGGTGGCACGCTTGGACTTGTGGGTCTTATACACTCGTGAGCACCCTGGGCTATAGCTTTTTCTTTGAAGGTTCTAAGCTTGCCTACGTATTCCTTGCCGTAGTTTTTTTCAATGTGGCTCATAAACTCTTGGGCTTTTTTGGGATTCATCCTGTGGCTGTCGGTTCTTGGGTAAGTAATGTATCCTTCTTCATAAAGGCTTTGAGAAATTTTCTGCACCTTATCCACGCTTAGCTTTAGCCTTTGGTTGGCGGTTTGTTGAAGGCTTGAGGTGATAAAAGGCTTTGGTGGTTCCCTTTTTTCCTTTCTATGTTCGTAGTCTTTTACTTCAAAAAATGCATCCTTTAGCTTTTCAAGGTAGGGCTTTGCATTGTCAGGCTTTTCAAACCTGTAGTCCCACACAGCGGAAAACTCTATCCCATCTTTTTCAAAGAAAGCCCTTATGTAGTAGTAGTCCCTTTTTCTAAAGGCCAATATTTCCCTTTCTCTTTCCACTATAAGTCTTAGGGCTGGCGACTGAACCCTTCCAACAGAGAGAGTATTCTTACCCAGAGCCTTCCAAAGGTAAGGGGACAACTTGTAGCCTATGAGTCTATCCAGCACTCTGCGAGCAAATTGAGCTTTGACTAAGTTCATGTTTATATTTCCCGGTCTGGTAACAGCCTCCCTTATGCTTTCTGGCGTAATCTCGTAGAAGACTACCCTGCTTATGGGCTTTTTTAGCCTTTCCAGTTCTTTGTAGACAAAATAGGCTATGGCTTCCCCTTCTCTGTCTGGGTCTGTGCCTATGTATATGCTCTCAGACCTCTGAGCTATCCTTTTTATCTCATCAAAGAGCTTCTTTTTGCCCTTCACCCATACAAAGGTAGGACTAAGCGTATCCTCATCAACGCCAAGGCTGTCCACTGGAAGCTCCTTTATATGCCCTAAGGTAGCTTTTACCGTCCAACCCTTTCCAAGATACCTTGATATAGTCTTTGCCTTAGTGGGGCTTTCCACTATAAAGATTCTCATCAAAATGTTATAATATAAGGCAAGAAAAAAGCGAGGAGGTAGTCATGAAGCTTACCTTGAGTGTAATTAAGGCTGATATTGGAGGGTATGTGGGACACTCTTGCGCACATCCAGAAGTGGTGGAAAAGGTAAAAGAGATAGGTGTAAGGGAAGTGGAAAACGGAAACCTTATTGACTGTGACATTCTCGTGTGCGGTGATGATATAGCCTTGGTGATGACTCACGAGCATGGTGTTGACAGCGAGCTGGTTCACGGCATAGCCTGGAGAGCCTTTGAAGAGGGAACTCAGGTAGCAAAGAAGTTAAAGCTCTACGGTGCAGGTCAGGACCTTCTTTCTGATACCTTCTCGGGCAACGTAAAAGGCATGGGTCCTGGAGTGGCAGAGATGGAATTTGAGGAAAGACCCTCTGAACCCGTAATAGTTTTCTTTGCAGACAAGACAGCGCCCAGTGCATGGAGTCTGCCTCTTTATGAGATGTTCGCAGACCCTATGGTATGTGCCGGGCTTGTAATAGACCCAAAGATGCACGATGGCTTTACCTTTGAGGTGCTGGATACTTTCACCGGCAAAGCGGTAAAGCTCTCAACCCCTGCAGAGCTTTATGACCTTTTGGCTCTTATAGGAAGCGTGGAAAGGTATGCGGTAAAAAGCGTGTGGAGAAACTCTGACGGCGAGATTGCTGCGGTAGCCTCGACCCAAAGGCTGTCTCTTATAGCGGGTAAGTATGTGGGTAAAGATGACCCGGTGATGATTGTAAGGGCTCAGTCGGGCTTTCCAGCCATAGGTGAAATACTTGAGCCCTTTGCAAGGCCTTGGATAGTGGAGGGTTGGATGAGGGGTTCCCACAACGGACCACTAATGCCCGTATCCTTCAGGAATGCAACGCCTTCAAGGTTTGACGGACCCCCACGGGTTATAGCCGCGGGCTATCAGATAGCCAACGGTAAACTCATAGGTCCAAGAGACCTCTTTGACGACCCAGCCTACGATGAAGCAAGGCGTCAAGCACAGCTGATAGCTGACATACTTAGGCGTCAGGGCATATTTGAACCCCATAGGCTACCATCGGAAGAGATGGAATATACCACCCTTCCCAAAATACTCAAGAAGTTAGAAGGCAGGTTTTACGAGCTTGAAGAGGGCAAAAAGGCACCAACGGGAGAAGAACACCACACGGAGACAGACTGATGGATAAGATATACAGCATAGAAGAAAGGGTTGTCCTTATTGTCCAGGAGTTTACTAAGGACTTGGGCTCTAAGGAGCCCTTTCCTTCCCTTCTTTCCGATTACAGGTTTAGACTTAAGTCTAAACTGGTGGAGCTTCTCAGCCAATTTCCAACGGACGCACAGGCAAGGAATGTAAGCTTTGACAGTGCTATTGAAGGCATTCTTAGAAGCCTGGAAGAAGCAATAAACAGAACAAACCTACATAATAAAGAGGAATTAATAAGACTTATAAGGACCCTGGAAGAAACAAACGAAGTTTTAAAAGAGTTCCTATACGGGGACCAAATAAGGGACAAGTCTACCCTTTCAAGAGTTTCCGGTAAAGTAGGCGAGTGGATAGAAAACCTAAGCATGGAGTTTAAAAGAAGGTTTGGGGGCTTAATAAACTGGATTAAGTCTTTATTTGGTAAATGATTCCTTTCTTCGTAGTCTTTTTTGCATGGTTTTTTCAATCAGTTACGGGTTTTGGTGCGGGCATATTTATAGTAGGCGTTTTATCCCTCTTTTACGACCCTAAAATGGTAATAGTTTCCTCGGCAGTGTTTAACCTCCTTGGAACTCTTGGGCTTTTATATCAGAACAGAAAGGGAAAATTAAACCTTTATCTTCTCTTTTCTCTTCTCCTTGGGTCCTTGCCTGGTATATTTATAGGTGCCTACCTCCTTGACATTATGGATAAAAGAACCCTGAACTTTGTCATAGGTTTTTTTATAGTATTCCTCGGTCTTTATGACCTCGGCGTAAGCAGGGGATGGATTAAAATAGGGCTTAGCAGGCATATGGGTGTGCCTGTAGGTTTCCTGGGAGGTCTTTTTGCTGGTCTTGTGGGCATGGGTGGTCCTCCACCCCTTGTTTTTCTCAGTCAACACATAACGGACCCACACTCCATAAGATTGATGCTAAACACATACTTTACCTTTAACATTCTCTTCAGACTTTTCTTTTACCAAAGTTTAGAGGTATCCCTCGTTGATTGGAATTTTATAGTTTTTGGGTCCCTTGGTCTCCTGCTTGGGCTTTTTGCTGGCGGAATGTTGGCAAAAAGGTTGCATGTGAACCAATACAGAAGAGGGACACCTTATGCTGTTATTTTTCTTGGGCTTTTGATAGTGGTCTTTGCGGAGGTTGGCTTATAATAGGAGGTGATGAAAGTAGGGTATGTTGCCATAGTGGGAAAGCCCAACGTGGGTAAGTCCACACTACTAAACCAAATACTGGGAAGTAAAATATCCATCATCTCACCAAAACCTGGAACCACGCGTATAAGGGTCTTGGGAGTGAAGAACATACCAGGTCAAGCCCAAATAGTGTTCCTCGATACACCCGGCATATACAAACCCAAAGATGCGCTGGGAGAAGCTATGGTGGAGATGGCAAGCAGTTCTCTGAGCGATGCAGACGTAATACTCTTTATGATAGATGCGGAGGATGGTTTCAGAGAGGATGACAGACAGGTCTTCGAAAGATACATAAAACCCTACGCAAAAGACAAGGTGATATTCTTAATAATAAACAAGGTGGACAGGGTGGGAGGTGTAGAAAACCTCCTTCCCATGGCTGAGGAGTTGTCAAAGGAATACCCTCAAATCAAAGAAATAATCCCCATAAGTGCACTAAAGGGCTACAACGTGGAGGAGCTCATTAAAACTTTACTAAAGTACCTACCAGAGGGTGAACCTCTATTTCCAGAAAATATGGTCACAGACCTACCTTTTAGGCTTATGGCTGCAGAGATAATAAGAGAAAAAGTGCTTCTTAAGGTTCATCAGGAAATTCCGCAGGGAGTGGCTGTAATGGTCACAGAGGTCTCGGAAGGAGTCCATGACCCCAACGTGCTGGTGGTAAAGGCTGACATAATAGTGGATAGGGAAAACTACAAACCCATAATCATAGGAAAGGGCGGTCGTATGATAAAGGCTATAGGAAAGATGGCAAGGGAGGAGCTTGAACTCATAACTGGCAGGAAAGTTTACTTAGAGCTTTTTGTGAGGGTAAAGCCAGATTGGAAGAAAAGACCAGAATTAGTCAAGAGCTTCGGATACACCCTCTGACTGTGAAAGCACGATTACCACATCAGCCTTCTTTGGAAGTTCCTTTTTAAGGTCCTCTCCTCTTTCTACCTGAGCTACCACGAGTCCCTTTTTTAGGAGCCTTTCTGTAAGTTTGCTGGCTACCTTTCTATCCTTTACGTTCACAACCTTCATGACTTACCTCCTTTAATAATAAAAATAATCCCCTTATGTTAAGATTTGATTAATGTTTTCATACTTTTGACAGGTTTGACCTTCGCACACCAAGAGACCATCAACATCTGACTTTACGACAAACTTAAAGGGTCTGAAAAGGTGGAGTGCCTCTTGGAAGAAATCCCTTGTTTCCACCTTGTATATACCCTTAAGATAGGCATACAGGCTCACGAGATAGGAATGAGAGACCATGGGTACATCTTTTACAAACCTTGAAAAGGCTTGAAGGGTCTTCTCGCCATAATTTATAAAGTCTGTATCATCCGTGAGAGCACCCAGAAGTAAAAGCGTGTAGGCTGCGGACCCGTTGGAAGACTGAGTAGGCGTATCCTGAAGGTTTTTCAACCTAACAGAAAGAAGACCCTCACCCCCCTTGGCAGAATCGTAAAAACCCCAATCCGTATGGTCCCAGAAGAACTCTATAGCCCTTTTCATAATATCCCGTGAGGTTTCAAGGTATGTCCTATCTTGGGTGACTTCAAAGAGGTCCAAAAGAGCTCTGGCTAAGAAAATGTAGTCCTCAGAATAACCTTCTATACCCTCCTTATGGTAGACTACTCCATCCTTGTAATGGTCCCTTAAAAGCCTCTCAGCAGTCTTTAGAGCCATACGAAGAGCTTCTTCGTCTTTAAATACCTTCCAATAATCGCAAAGACCTGAAATCATAAGAGCGTTCCAGTTGGTGTATATGGTTTTATCTATGTAAGGCATTTCCCTCTCCTGCCTGTAGTGCAGTAGCTTATTTTTTCCACTCTCTAACAGCTTTTCCACCTCTTCTGGCGACATGCCCGTAGCCTTTGCCACCTCTTCTTCTTCCATGTTTATGTAGAGCACCTTTTTAGCGGGTTCATGTGGCATGCTAGCAAAACCAAAATGCAGTGCAAATACCCTTAGCTCCTCTGGACTAAGAAGTCCTTCTATTTCCTTTTCTGTAAAGGTGTAGTATCCACCTTCGTCCAGCATACCTATGTCCGCATCCTGAGATGCGTAAAAGCCACCATCTGGGTCATAACCGTACGTTTTGTAGTACCTCAGTATTCCTTCTGCAGTTTTTTTGTAGAGGTTTTTGCCCAGTGTTTTGTAGGCTATGGAATAAAGGCTGAGAAGCTCCGCATTGTCGTAGAGCATCTTCTCAAAGTGTGGAATGTGCCACTTCTCATCGGTGGAATACCTAAAAAAGCCCCCAAGAATATGGTCGTATACACCACCCTTAGCCATAGCGTCCAGAGAAAGGATTACAGCCTTTTTGAGAATGTCAGAGGGATTAAAATAGTCGTGGATAATCAAAAGCTCAAAGGCCTTTGCGTGATGGAACTTAGGTGCAGAGCCAACGCCACCAAATTGATAGTCTATACTCGCAAGAAGCGTAGATATACCTTTTTGAAGAAGAACCTCTTCTATTGGGTCTTTGAAGTTTTGTTTGCTGTAGTTTATAAGGCTCTCATATATGCTTTCCGCAGACTTTAGCACTCTGTGCCTTTCCTCTTTCCAGAGTTTTGATATTCTTAGAAGAAGGCTCTTAAAGCCTGGTCTACCCCAGCGGTCATCGGGTGGAAAGTAGGTTCCGCCAAAAAAGGCTTTACCATCTGGCGTAAGAAAGACGGTAAGGGGCCATCCACCAGAACCCGTAAGGGCTATAACCACCTCCTGATATCTTCTGTCCACATCAGGCCTTTCGTCCCTGTCAACCTTTATGGCTATAAAATTTTCGTTTATGATACGTGCTATCTCTGGATTTTCAAAGCTCTCGTGAGCCATCACATGACACCAATGACACCACACGCCACCTATAGAGAGAAGTATTGGCTTGTCCTCCTCCCTTGCTTTTTGGAAGGCTTCATCGGACCATTCATACCAGTCTACGGGTTGATGGGCAGACTTTTGAAGATAGGGACTTTTTGCTTTTAGCAGTCTGTTTGCCATAATTCCCTCCTATATTTAAAGCTATCGCAGAGGCGGTTTCCCACACTGAGAAATCTCAGCTTTCAGGTAAGTCCCAAAGGGACTACTGAAGCATGTAATCGTAGTTTATCTTCCAGGTTTTACCCTTGTCATTTTTTATGTATAGGTTTATGGAATAGAGCCCTTTTTCTCCCATTTGGAACCAGCCACCAAAGTTATCCCCATGTTGATGGGGATACTTATGCAGTTCTCTTCTTTGAGCCCTTAATATGGGTGACCTTACCTCCGCTTCCACTTTGAACTCTGAGAGGTATACTATCCTATTGCCTTCCTTTTTCCATATGGCTACAGCCAAATGATGGGTGTCGTGCTTGCTGGGTACGCCGTTATGTTTCTCCAGAAGGGCATAAGCTCTTGGAAAGGTTTTCTTTAGCTCTTCAATGCTTACCACACCTATGCTTACGTTAAAGTCTTCAAGCCTTTTGGTAAGAGGTGTTTTGATAAGGATTTCTTCCTCCTGTGCAAAGGAAAACATTATGAGAACAAAAAGATAAAACATGTGTTTAATCATTTTTTCCACCTCCTTCTTATTAAATTGCCAAATACTGGGATGAAATGCAATTAAAGGTGCTTAGTCCGTAAATAAGTGTATCTTATATTCTCATGCGTATAAATCTGCTCCCAGAAGAGGTTAAGAGTCACATATCCTCTGGTGAAGTTATAGATGGACCGGCGGAATGCCTAAAGGAACTCTTGGAAAACTCTATTGATGCCAATGCTACAAGGATTGAAGTGGAAATACTAAAGGGGGGAAAAAGATACATATGCGTAAAGGATAATGGCTACGGTATACCATCAGAAGACCTTCCGAAGGCTATAATGAGCGGTGCCACCAGTAAAATAAGGACACTGGAAGACCTTCAAAACCTAAACACATACGGCTACAGGGGCGAGGCTCTCCATGCAATTTCCCTCGTCAGTAGAATGGTTATCAGGTCACGCTTTTACCAGGAGGAAACTGGAAGAGAATTAAGGATAGAAGGGGGCAAAGTGATAGCACAAAGAGAGGTAGGCATGCCTGTAGGCACGCAGGTTGAAGTTTACGACCTTTTCTACAACGTGCCAGTAAGAAGGTCTTTTTTGGGTAGTGAGGATAAGGAGAGGAGAAGGATTTACAGGGTTTTCAAAGAGCTTGCCCTTGCCAATCCTCACATAGCCTTTCGTTTGGAGGCCGAGGGCAGAGAGGTGTTCAACATAAAACCTGCAAAGGACCTAAGAGATAGGTCTGAGGATGTCTTACGGCAAAAGATGGAATATATATCCCTTGAAGACCCTCCTGTCAGAGTGGAGCTTATTCTATCACTTGAAAAGGGAAAAAGGGAATCTTACCTGTTTGTAAACGGAAGACCTGTTCAAAACAAAAAGTTAATAGAGCATCTAAAAACATACGGTGGAATAACCGTCTGCCATCTTCAAATACCCCCCTATTTGGTGGATGTAAACGTTCATCCTAAAAAGACCGAGGTAAAAATTCATTTGGAAGGAAGGGTAAGAGAGCTACTTAAAAAAGCCTTTAACCTAAGGCACAAACATTCGCTACCAACTCTGGCTCAGGAAAAGCCTGAGTACTCCTTAGAGCCCGAGTTTATTGGTATAATAGATAACACTGTCATCGTGGCCAAGTATGGCGATTATTTATACTTTTTTGACCAGCACCTACTTTCAGAAAGTTACAACTATGAGTTTAAAGGATTGAATGAGGACAAAGCTTGCAAGGTTTCCATAAAAGCAGGTGAAAGGTTGAGCGTGCAAACTGCAAGGGAACTCCTTAGAGGGTGGGTTCAACTCAAGAATAAGGAGTCTTGCCCCCACGGAAGGACCCTCTATTATAGAGTGTACCTTGGAGAACTGTACAAAAAATTGGGAAGGGTTTACTAATGCTGGCAAAGAGGATAATACCTTGCTTGGACGTTGACAAGGGAAGGGTTGTAAAGGGCGTAAGGTTTTTAGACCTTGTGGATGCAGGTGACCCTGTTGAAGTAGCCAAAGTTTATGAAGAGCAGGGTGCTGACGAGCTGGTTTTCCTCGACATAACCGCATCCGCAGAAGATAGGAAGATTACCCTTGATGTTGTCAGGCACGTAGCGGAGGAGGTCTTTATGCCCTTTACCGTTGGTGGTGGTATCTCTAATCTTGAAGATATGAGAAAACTACTTGAAGCTGGTGCGGACAAGGTTTCCATAAACACAGCAGCTGTAAAAAATCCACAACTAATATACGAGGGTGCTAAAAGGTTTGGGTCCCAGTGCATAGTCGTTGCCATAGACGCAAGAAGAAAGGGTAATAGCTGGGAGGTTTACATACACGGTGGCAGGACGGCCACTGGCATGGATGTAATAGAGTGGGCAAAGAAGGTTGAGAGCCTCGGTGCAGGAGAAATCCTTCTAACCTCCATGGATAGGGACGGTACAAAGTTAGGTTATGACCTTGAGCTGACTAGGTCTATAGCGGAAGTGGTTAGGATTCCTGTTATAGCCTCCGGTGGTGCGGGTAAAATGGAGCATTTTTATGAATGCTTTGTCTTGGGGAAGGCTGATGCTTGTCTTGCCGCTTCCCTGTTTCACTTTAGGGAAGTCAGCATACCAGAGTTAAAGGCTTATTTAGCATCAAGAGGTGTGGCTGTAAGACTAAATTAACGGAGAGCAATACATACAATTCAAGGGGGCAAAGCCCCCAAGGGTTTCAAACAGCCACCTTTTTAGGCGGTGGTGGAAGGAAAGATTCCAGCCCCTGTTCCTGGGCCCACCTTTTAGCAAGTTCATAAGCAGCCTTTGCGGTGTTGAGGTTTTTCTCTATCAGCTCCAATTTTTTCTTAAACTTTCTCTCAAGTGCGGAGTCAAGGGAAGCTGTTCCACCGGAGGCCACAAACTTTTTCAGAAACCTTGACTTTATACCTTCCTCTATTGCCTCTACACCCACGGCACCTATAGCACCAAAGAGGGCACCTATCATAGCCATGTTGGTGGAAAGCTCGGTGCCGGCTATGTCTATGGCAAACTTGGTGGCGGGAAAGTTAAACACTTTTACTTCCAAGCTTTCCAACCTTTCCTTGTCTTCTTCCGTAAGGAGGTCTTCTTCAGTGTTTATGATAATAAGACCCTTTCTCTTTATCCCTGAGTAGAAGGGCATGGTGTAGGATTTACCCATTGTTATGACTTGAGGATGAAACACCATTATCACATCTGGATAGACAACCTCACCCCTATCGTATATAGGTTCCATACCTATGCGGGCGTAGCTCTCCGCTGGTGCCATCCTCTTTTCCGCACCAAAGAAGGGATTAGAAACAGCATGGTAGCCCTCGTAGTCGGCTGCGGTAGCTATTATGTGGGCTGCGGTTACAGCACCCTGACCACCCAAAGCGGGCATACGTATGTTAACCCTTCTCCTTTTCATAACAGACCCTCCTCTTTCTTACGCTCTATAACTTCCTGAGCCTGAGGCGTCATGTATTCAAAGAAAGCAAACCTTTCCTTATCTCTTTGCCTCATCTCATCCAAACCATCGTCAGAATTGAGACCTATTTCTAAGATGCAGGGTGTATAAAGATGTACATAGGTGGGACCAACCTCTCTTGCCACGTATATGGCCTTCTTTATGACCGTTTCTACCTTCTTCGGGGAGGACACCGTTAGTCTTGCTACGTAATGGCATCCAGAATCTATGGCTATTTGCCAGAAGGGAACTTTGTCCCACTGCTTGCCTTTGGGAGCCATCTTGAACACATGCCCTTTTACCGTGAGACCGCTTTCCTGACCACCCGTGTTGGCATAAACTTCGTTGTCAAAGCATATGGTGGTTATCTTTTCTTGTCTAAAGAAGGACTGAAGGGTGCAGTCCAAGCCTATGTCCACCGTAGCACCGTCACCTGCAAGCACCACCACATCTTTGACCTTGTCGGGAAATCTCCACTCAAGCACTCTCTTTATTCCAGAAGCTACCGCATTTTGATTTCCAAACAAGGAGTGCACCGTATGAAGTGCTATGTGCGGGAACACCAAAGATGTGCATCCTGTGGAGTTTACTATGATGGTATCTTCAGGATTGGGCAAAGAAGCCAGTATGTATCTGAGTGCCATGGATTCTGGGCAACCAGCGCAGAGGGAGTGTTCCTCTATAAGTTCCTTGGAGTAGGGTAGGTCCATCACACCCCTTTTGGGATTGCCCCACGTGGCTCTAAACTGAAGGTCTTTTATTTCTTGGGGCATAACATCCAAAAATTCTTCGTTTATCTCGTATATTTTATATGACATGCTTCACCTCCTTTCCTGTCAGGTTTAAAACCTCTCTAACTATTACTTCCGCAGGCATGGTCATACCACCGGCAACCCTGGGCGCACCTATTACTTCCGCATCAGAATATCCATAGAGATACCTCCTTACCTCACGCTCAAGCCATCCTACCACGTTAAACTCTGGCACAAATATGTACTTTGCACCTTTCACAGCCTGCTTTAGCTCTTCTACTGGGAAGGGTCTTATGGTTTTTAGCTTTACCACCCTAGACTTTATGCCTTCGTCCTCTAAGAGTCTAACCGCTTCTTTTGCCTGGGCTGCGGCTGTCCCGCAGGCAACAAACACAAGGTCTGCGGTAGGGTCTCCAAACTCCTCTATAAGTCCTCTAAGATAACGCTTTGCATAGGGTCTTGACCTCTCTATGGCGGACCTTACCTCCCATTGCCAGCTGGCGTGAGTAGCATAGGATATGTAATTGGACTTCATCACAAAGGGGTCTCTTAAAAATCTTCCTGGTGGAACCTCAGCGTCTATAACGGGCATGGGTGCCTTGTAGGGGTTGTAGGGCGGAAGTGCTATATCGTCAGGCGGTAGCATTATGGCTTCTCTTGTGTGTGAAACGAAGAAACCATCCACTACGGTTATGACGGGCACGTGCACGTCAGGCTGTTCTGCTACCACAAAACCTGCCAGTATCATATCAAAAAGGTCTTGAGCATTCTCCGCATACCATATCATACATCCTGTATCCAGCAAAAAGCCTACCTCAAGGTTGTCGGGCTGTATGGAAAGAGGAGAATTAACACCCCTTGCCATAAGGACAAGCTGGACTGGTATCCTTGTGCCGGCCCACATGGGAAAGTTTTCAAAAGCTCTCAGAGTTCCAGGACCTGATGTGGTAGTTATCGTCCTAGCTCCTGCCAGAGCACACCCAGCTATTTCAGACATAACACCAAACTCAGATTCGCCTCTAAAGTAAACTCCCACATATCCTTCTACCCACAGCTCTCCTATCAGGTGTGCAGCTTCTGACTGTGGGGTTATGGGATAGGATACGGAAGCATCAACAGAAGCCCTTTTAACCGCTTCTTTGACTGCCTCTGAACCTGTCATGAAGTGTTTTGTCCTTGGTGCTTCAAAAAGCAAGTAATCGGGCGATACAATCCTTTGCCCTGCCCTATTGTATATTACAGCTTCCGTAATAGTTTGCATGGCAACCTCCTTAAAAGTTTTCTATAAATGTATAGAAACACGCCCTAATAAGCATGATTTCAGTCAGAAAACACTACCTTTGTCATTTCCCAAGTTCCCTCTTGACTTCTTCTGCGATTTTTATGAACTTTTCCATCTCTTCCACATGCTGGTCTCTTAGAGTTATCATAGCATCTTCGTGACCTGCCATACCACACATGGCTATAGTAAAGCAGTCCGTTTCCGCTCTTATTATTTTGAGAGCCACATTGGCATAATGACAGTGAACACCTACAAAGATACAGGCTTTAATCTTGTTATGCCATATGGTTAAGTTTGGATGGTTGGGGTTTATTTCTACAGCAGGATTTATTTTGGGGTACTTAGGTCTGTAGTCGTACATGGGGATGATTTTTGCATTTAGCACTTCCGCCATTTTCCTGACCAGTTTTGCCTTTTCCTTAGCTTCTTCGTTCCAAGCGTACAGCACTTGTGGTCCTGGAAATATGGTAGGGTTGGGCCTTGTAAGCATTGCTTTGGCAGCTTCTCTCATCGCTATTTCTTCGTCCACTATCTCATTTATTAGAAGTGCCTTCCCAGGCGGTGGGTTAAGAACACTTTCATATACAGCTACTGGGTAGGGTGAAAAAGCACTGGGTCCTAATGTTGCCATACCTTACCTCCTTATAAAGTTTTCTACTTCTCCGCATGCACTTCTGGCATTACCATGTGTATGGCGTTTCTTTTAAGTAACGTGGAACATACATAAACACATAGGGCACAGCCCTTGCACCTTTCCTGTATTACATAGGCGTGGTGTTCATCATCTGTGTACATAAGGGTGTTTGGCTCTGGACAAAAGAGAGTGCACTGCTTACAGTTATACTTACTGCACTCCTCGTTGATTACCTCTGCCACATAGTACATGCCATGCCTCCTGAAGAGTAATTGGGTGTTTATAAGTTAATACCCTTGAATATTTTGTCAACAGAAATATATTCGTAAAACTGAACTAACATGAGTGTACCACTCTTTTTTGTGCTGCTACTCTTTCAAATAGCTCTTGGAGCAGAAGACTGCCCGAGGGAGGAGGCTCTTTCAAGGCTTCAAGCTCTGCTGGAAAGGCATTACCTGTGGTGGGACAGGATAAAGGACATAAGCTGGAAGGATGAAAAAGAGCTATTGGAACAGCTTAGGAAAATAGGGGACAGATGGACAGCCATTACAAAACAAGAAGAGGACAGACTTTGGTACTCTAGTTCTAAGATGGTAGGTTTGGGCATAAGGTGGGACGAAAAGGGGTATGTGACAAAAGTTTTCAAGGACTCACCAGCGGAAATGTATGGCATAAGAGAAGGGGACTTGATAGTGGCAATTCAGGATGTAACCGACAAAAATCAGTGGAGAAAAGTAATAAGGGAAGCAGGACATGGAGCATATCTAAGGATAGAGCTTATAAGAGATGGCTTATTTATGAGAGTTGACGTAAAAAAGGGTGAATTTCATGTGCCAGCCGTTGAAGAGGTTAGGGTCATAAGGAATGGCAACAGAACCATAGGTTATGTTAAGCTGACCAACTTTACCAATCCAGCATTGCAGGGTTTTAGGGAAGCTATGGAGCTTTTCAAAGCTGAGAATGTAGAAGTGCTCCTCATAGACCTAAGAGATAATGGCGGAGGTCTTATTTCTGTAGCAAAGGGTATAGCGGATATGCTCATAGGTGGCGACGGAGTCATGTTCTACCTTGAAGGAAGGGGTAGAAACTTGGGCGTTTATCCCTTTAAAAACCGTGAAGGCTTTAACAAGCCTATAGTGGTGATAGTAAATAAGCATACAGCCTCCGCCGCTGAGTTGATTACATCTCTTCTAAGATACTACTCCAAGGCGGTAGTGGTAGGTGAAAATACTGTAGGTAAGTATGTGGGGAGTAATATGTACAGCTTTGATGCCTGTGGCAATATGTTAAGGCTTGTTACCTTTGAAATGAAGCTACCCAACGGAGAAACCATAACCACAGAAAAAGGTATAAACCCAGACTGTAAGTTGCAGGGGGACCCTATTGATGCATCCCTCGCTTGCATGTCCATCCGTGTTCCTGCAGGACTTCCAACAGGACAACCTTAAGCTCATCTTTGCTTCTTTGGGTGTTTATCGTGCGGGCGTAGTCTGGAGGTGTAAACCTCTCTTTTTGTTTAAGGTAAACCTCCACGCCTGCGTCTGATATGTCTTTTCTTTCCTTTAACCTTCTCAGAATCTCTTCCTCTTCCGCATGGGCTAAAAGGAAAACAGCCTCCGGAAATTTACCCTTTACCATGTTTCTCTGCCACTCTTCTATGAAAGTTGCATCCAACACCACATCCTTGCCTTCCCTTGCCATTGATTCCGCTCTTTTGAGCATCTCTTCGTAAACCTTCTTTGTCCACTCGGGAGAATATATACCCTCTCCATAACCTACTTTAGTTTTCTGACTTTCTGCGATGCCAGCCAATTCTTTCCTGATGCTGTCGCTTCTGACCCATTCAAAGCCAAACTCTTCCTTTAGAATGCTTGCGAGAAAGGATTTACCTGAACCAGAGAGACCCATAACTACCACAATCATCTTATGCCGAGATGTTCCAAGAGGGCAGGACTGTAGCCTTCTATTACTTTGTATTTTCCAAGAATTATGTTGTAGGGTGTGCTTTGTACATTTAGCTTTTCCGCCACCCTTATATGTTCTTGCACGAGAGGACAATCCTTTACCTGAGGAGGATTCCCATCAAACTTGCCAGAGAGAACCTCATCAAGGGCTTTTAGCTTATCCCTTGAGCATGCTATATAGTTGGACTTGGCAAAGCTTTCTGGAAAACTTCTGAAGGGAAGTAGAAATACGTAAACCTTTACCTTATCAAGATGTGGCTTGAGAGCCTGCCACTCCTTCCTGCAGTGTCCACAGTCTGGGTTTATAAAGGTTATGAGCTCTCTTTTCCCCTTTCCTAGCACTATGGCTTTGTTGAGAGGAATCTCCTTTATCTGCGACTTTATAAATTCCGTGTACAGTTCCTGACCTAAGGCAAAACCGAGAATAAGAAATAACAAAATCAAGTGCTTCATGTTTATAATTATACGACCGGAAGTAGAGGTTCAAAGTGCTATGTCTGATAGCGATTCATATACTCATATTATGAGAGGCTAACGAATTGTAGATGAAGATTACGTAAACGCAGAGCATACACCCCTTTGAATAAGCTCTAATACTTTTTTATCGTTTACGGTGGGTTTTCTCATGAAAATGTCCTTTCTGTATCTCTGAGCAATTACTATGGTGTGAATAGCCTCTACTGTTTTGTCTATAAACTCATTGACTATTATGTAATCAAAATATCTGGCACAGGCTATCTCTTCCTCAGCCTTTTTTAATCTCTGTTCAAGGTTTTCCATGCCGTATCCTCTGCTTAGAAGCCTTCTTCTTAGCTCTTCAAGGCTGGGAGGCATCAAAAAGAGGAGAAGGCATTCACCGTAGGAGTCTTTTACCTTCTTTGCACCTTGCACATCTATTACCAAAAGGGAGTCTAAATCTTCTCTTTCGTTGTTTTCCACCTGGTCTGCAGGTGTGCCGTAGTAGTTGCCATAAACCTCAGAATATTCCAAGAAGTAGTTTTCCCTTACTTTTACTTCAAATTCCTCACGATTCATAAAAATATAGTCAACACCTTGGACTTCTCCTTCCCTTTTAGGTCTTGTTGTCACTGTAACTATTCTCTTGAGCTTTGGGCAGGTTTTAAGCAGGCGCTGGGCTACAGTAGTTTTTCCAGCTCCAGAAGGTGCGGAAAGAACAAACAGCATGTTATAATTATAAGACAAAGGCGCGTAGCTCAGCTGGCAGAGCGCTGGCCCGACACGCCAGAGGTCGGCGGTTCGAATCCGCCCGCGCCTACCATGGTATAATCTTCCAGATGTACTTGGACTTTGAAAAAGAGCTCCAAGAGCTAAATCAGAAAGTGCAACAGTTTAAAAGACTGTACGCTCTTGGAGATAAGGAAAAGGAAAGGGATTTAAGAAAACTTCAGAGAGAGTTCAGGAAAAAGGCAAAAGAGATATATTCAAGATTGGACGCTTGGGAGAAGGTCCTATTAGCAAGGCACCCCCACAGACCTCATACACTTGATTATGTAAGCCTCATCTTTAAAAATTTCATTGAATTGCATGGAGACAGATACTTCGGTGATGACAAGTCCATAGTGGCCGGTTTTGCTTACTTGGACCATATGCCCGTTGCGGTAATAGGACAGGAAAAGGGTAGGACAACAAAGGAGAAGATGGAAAGAAACTTTGGCATGCCACATCCAGAGGGCTACAGAAAAGCCATAAGAGTGGCAAAACTCGCAGAAAGCTACCGTATGCCCGTGATTACTTTTATAGATACGCCGGGGGCTTACCCTGGAATTGGTGCGGAAGAGAGGGGACAGTCAGAAGCCATTGCACAGAGTCTGTATGTGTTTAGCTACCTGAGAGTACCTACCATAGCGGTTGTTATAGGGGAGGGGGGCTCTGGTGGTGCCTTAGCCTTGGGAGTTGCCAACAGGGTCCTCATGCTGGAAAATGCCATATACTCAGTAATATCCCCCGAGGGTTGTGCGGCTATACTGTGGAAGGACCAAAGTAAGCTCAAGGAGGCTTCGCGGGCACTCAAGCTAACGGCTAAGGACCTTCTAAAGCTTGGTGTTATTGATGAAATAGTTCCAGAACCTCTGGGGGCTTCCCACTGGGACCACCGAAGGAGTGCGAGGATACTTAAATGCTTTCTACGTAAACACCTTCGTCAACTTCTCAGTAAGGATGCGGAACAGCTGGTTGAGGAAAGAATTAGAAAATATGAAAAGATGGGAGTTTTCGTAGAAGCATGAACTTTCTATGCATACACTGTCATTTTCATCAACCACCAAGAGAAAACCCTTACCTGGGGCTTGTGCCCATAGAACCCTCCGCCTACCCCTTCGAAAACTGGAACGAGAGAATTTTCAGAGAGTCATACCTCCCTAACCTTTATGCTCATTATGTAAAAGACGGAAAGTTGTTTAAGGTAGTTAATAACTACGGAAAAATATCCTTCAACTTTACCTACAGTTTACTGTCTTGGCTTTTGAAAGAAAAGCCTTGGTTTGTGGAAAGAGTCAGAGAACACGCAAAAAACGCCTTAGCCAGTGGTTTTAACCACACCATACTACCCCTTGACCCAGAAGAAGACAGGGAAGTGCAAATAGTTTGGGGTATAAGGGCTTTTGAGAAGGTGTTTGGAAGAAAGCCGAGGGGCTTTTGGCTTCCTGAGCTGGCGGTAGACACAAAAACCCTATCCTTACTCGTAAAGCATGGCATAAAGTATGTGATATTGGCACCCCACCAGGTTAAATCGAAGGGCACCTATCTGAGGTACCACCTTCCTGAGGGACACATTGACATATTCGTCTACGATGGCGAGCTTTCCCACGGTATGGCCTTTGGAGAACTAATAAACAACATGGAGGAAGTAATAAGAAGAACCAAAGATAGAAAGGGCTTGACGCTTATAGCGGTGGACGGGGAGACCTTCGGTCACCATAAAAAGTTTGGTGAGATGGGGCTTGCATACCTGCTTGAAAACCATCCCAACATAAAAACCTTGGAAGATGTTTATGAACTAATAAAACCCGAAAGAGAAACACAGATAAACGAGTTTACCTCTTGGAGCTGTGCGCACGGTATAGAAAGATGGAGGTCAGACTGTGGTTGTTCTACGGGAGGAATGCCCGGCTGGCATCAGAAATGGAGAGATCCTATGAGAGAGTCCTTAGAGTTCTTAAGGTCTGCGGTAAAGGAAAGGCTTTTTGATGTCCTTGCGGAGTTTACCCATGACCAGAAGAAGGCACTGTTTGATTTTGTGGACATTTTGATGGATGGGTCTGTAGAAGACTACATAAAACGGAATGCAAAAAAAACCTTAAGCTCAGAGGATAGAAAAGTCCTCCTAAAACATCTGTATGCTTACAAGTATGTAAGTTTTGCCTTCTCTTCCGATGGTTGGTTTTTTGCGGACGTATCGGGCATAGAGGCAGTTAAAAACCTCCTCTTTGCAAAAAGGGCCATTGACCTTTTGGGAGACGGAAATATTGAAGAGAAGTTTTTGAGTGTATTATCGGAAGCACCCAGCAATTTACAAATTTACGGTAATGGTGCGGGCGTATGGCATAAATTGGTGCTTCCGCAGGTTTTCTCTCAGAAAAATCTGGCAACATCTATAGTGGTTTTGGAACTCTCCGATGCCATACCCCAAAGGGGACAGCTGGGAAGTTATCAGTACAGAGTGGAGGGCTTTGAGCCCTGGAAGGTTTGGATAAAGGATGTTCAAACAGAGGAGGAGTTTGAGAGCGTAGAAGACCTGAGAGAGTTTAATGCGGATAGCATGCCACAACCCTTACTTAGCTGGCTTTTGGACCGTTGGGCTTTGCAATACTTAGAACAAGAGATTGAATATACTGAAAATTACGAGCTTCTTTTGGAGGATTTACTCCTTCATGCACGGGGAAAGCCCTTTGAAGGCAGCCAGCTCATAAGGTCAAGGGTTGAGGCACACATAAAGTTAAAACTCTATCTGCTCTTGAAAGAGGTAGAGCCCATACATACGGTTTGGAACCTTCTGAGGAAGGCTGACAGTCTCGGGCTTTCCATAAGGGATGAAAATGTTAAGTTTTGGATTGAAAGATACATAAGTGAAAAGGCTCATAGAGGACTATCGGAAGAAGAAGCGGTAAAAATAGTGCAGTTTGTGAGGGAATACAATGCGAGCGCTGGGAGGTTTGACCTTATGGTGAACCTATGGGAGCTTCAAAATTGGGCGTGGGAAAACAGGGATAAGCTTAACCCTCAAACCCTAAAGTTCTTAGAATTTGCGTAAAATACTAACATGCCTTCCAAGGCTCTGTTCACTGACCTGTATGAACTTACCATGGCACAGGCATACTTGGAGGAGGGCAAAACTGGCAGGGCTGTTTTTAGTCTCTTTGTAAGAAAAATGCCACACAGAAGGAACTTTTTGGTTTCCTGCGGTCTTGAACCCCTTCTTGAGGCTTTGGAAGATTTTAAGTTTCAAGACCAGGAGATCAAGTACATAAAATCCTTGGGAATTTTCAAGGATTGGTTTTTGGATTACCTGAAAGAATACAGGTTCAACGCTGACCTCTATGCTATACCAGAAGGGAGAATTATATTTCATAACGAGCCAATAATTCAGGTTGAGGGTCCTTTGCCCGATGTTCAGATACTGGAAACCTTGGTTATAAACATCATACACTACAACACACTCCTTGCCTCAAAGTCCGCAAGATGCTACATAGCCTCGAAGGGCAAAACCCTTGTGGATTTTGGACTAAGAAGAGCTCACGGTCTTGATGCGGGTCTTTACGGAGCTCGTGCCTGCTATATTGGGGGTTTTGCCGGCACCTCAAATCTGATGGCGGGCATGAAGTACAACATCCCCGTCTTTGGAACAATGGCTCACTCCTTTGTGATGGTCTTTGAAGAGGAAGAAGAAGCTTTCAGAGCCTTTGCGAAGAGCTTCCCCAACAGGACCGTATTTCTCATAGATACCTACGATACCCTTGAGGGGGCAAAAAAAGCTCTAAAACTAATCAAAGAAGGCATAAAGGTCGTAGGTGTGCGTATTGACAGCGGTGATGTGAAAAGCCTTAGTAGGGAGGTAAAGGAAATATTTGAAAGGGAGGGCTTCAAAGATGTGAAAATCGTCGTGAGCGGTGGTGTAGACGAGGAGGACATTCAAAGGTGGCTATCAGAGGGTGCTCCCATAGACATCTTTGGTGTTGGGACAAAGCTTTTAACCTCATCCGACGAGCCTTACCTCGACATAGCCTACAAGCTCGTGGAATACGAGGGTAAACCAAAGTTTAAATTAAGCCCAGGTAAAAAAACCTTTCCTTACAAAAGACAAGTCATAAGACATTACGAGAACGGTCTTATGTCCTACGATGAGGTGGTGCCATACAGGGAGGGTGGACTCGTAGAGCTGGTGTGCAAGAAGGGTAATGCGGTAAAAAGTTTACCAACATTGAAGGAAATAAGAGAGCTCTTCATGGAAGAGCTTTCAAAACTTCCACCAGCCCTAAAGTCCCTGGATAGAAGGGAAGAGTACAGGGTTATACTTTTATAATATTTAGTGCAGAGGAGGTAAATCATGAGTAGAAGACCAAGCATAGAGGAAGCCCTTAAAAAGGTATCTTCCCGGTATGAACTGGTGCATGCAGCCACGAAGAGGGTAAAACAGCTTTTAGAGCGCGGGGAAGATATATTCATCAGAGATAAAACCAAGGGGGAGCTTATAAAGAAGACCTTTCAGGCCATAGAGGATGTTGCTCATGGTAAGGTTCGTGTTGTAAAGCTTAAAAAGGAGGGGAGCAGTGATTAAAAGTCTGCTCTTCTTTCATCTTCTCTTTGCTATCCTATGGATAGGTGGCATGATATACAGCCTCTTGTTTCTAAAGCCGGCTGTGAAGGCTTTGCCACAAGAGGACCAGAGAAGTAGGGTTCTTAAGGGAGTTTTTTCCAGGTTCTTCCCAGCGGTGTGGTTGGCTATTTTGATTCTTTTTATAACGGGTATGGGTCTTTGGCACGGCTACAGGAAAGACTTTTCCCAAAACCCGCTTTTCCACGCAAAACTTTTCCTCTTTGCTCTCATGACCATAATCTTTGCCTATATCTATTTTTTCCTTTACAGAAGGGACAAACTTTCTCAAATCCCCAACTTGATAGCGGTAAATTTGCTTTTGGGTCTTCTTGTGCTTTTAATAATCACCTACATAACTTAAATGCTGGTAGTCCTGCTCTTACTAAGCTTTTTGTTAGCTAAAGCTCAGCTACCTCAAGAGTACGAGCTTTTTATAAGGTACAGACAAACGGGCGATGTTGACATAGCCTACAGAATAATAAAAGAATACCCGGATGCGGTTTTCAGAGATGACTTGCTGGTTCTTTTGGCAAAAGGGGAAGTATCAAGGCAAAGGCTTGATAAAGCCCGGCAACTTCTCAGAGAAGTAAACCCTAAAAATCTAAGAGAAGAACTCAAGGAGGAGCTTCTAAAGCTCTGGAAGGATTTGGAACTTGACCCGAGAGAAGGCTTTTTAAAATCGCCGGTTCTTTTTAGAGAATTTATACCCAAGGTTAAACTGTCTGTTGAAGAGTCCTTAGAAGCTTCGGAAGAGCTTTTTAGGAAGAGGTATTACACGGAAGTTGTGGCGCTACTTGAACCCTTGCCATTCCAGCAGGTGTGTTGGACTTTGGGAAGGGCTTACAGGGCTTTAAGAGAGAGGGAAAGGTCTGTTGAAATTTTTGAGAAATGTGCGGACAGCAGAGCAAGAGCGGAACTGGCGGTTATCTATTTTGAAATGGGCATGAAGGAAAAGGCTGAAGAAATGCTATCCCTCCTTAAGGAGAAGGACCTACAGTCTGATGCCCTTTTCAGGATGGGCAGGCATAGCCTAAACAGGGGAAGTTATAACGAGGCGGTGGCATACTTTCAACGCATGGAGCCTTCATACAGAAGAGAGTTCAACATAGGACTATCCCTATACAGTTTGGGAGATTATACGAGGGCTCTGGACTATTTTCTAAGTTCTGTAAACTATGCGAGAAATGCAGAGGAAAGGTCCACAAGCTACTTTTGGGCATACAAGACCCTACTGCATATAGATAAGGAAAGGGCGGGTGAGTATTTGGTAAAGGCTTCCAACGGTAATGGGTTTTACCATGCGGTAGCAAGCTCAATGCTCGGGCTTCCTGTGGCAAGCAAAGCTATAAGGGCTGTAATGGAAGATGAGAGCTTACCAAAAACCGCAGCAGTCATAAGGGCTGTGTGGTCTGCTGGTTTTCCAGAGTATGCACGATTAGAAGCTTTTAAAAGGCTCAGCAACATGTCTTCCTCAGATATCCTCTCCATTTCTCGCTTTGACCCTTTTCTTGCGGTAAGGCTTGCGGTAAGAAGGTATGGGTATGGTAGTTTTGTCTACAATGCGGTAGCTTTTCCCAAACCCTACAGAGAAGCTGTGGAAAAGGCTTCCCAGACCTACGCCATAGAGCCAGCAATGATATACGCAGTCATGAGACAGGAAAGCCTGTTTGACCCTTACGCTGTATCTGTGGCAAAGGCAAGGGGTCTTATGCAACTTATTGACAGCACAGCCCAGTACATGGCAAAAAGGGAAGGCATAAGGCTCAAAAACATCTACGACCCTGAAACCAACATACTTTTAGGCACCGCTTACCTGAGATACCTTTTAGACCAGTTCAATGGGAACATAGTTAGAACCCTTGCTGGTTACAACGCAGGACCCACAAGGGTAAAAAACTGGCAAAACCACTCGGATGACTACCTTTTTATAGAGCTCATCCCAATAACGGAGACAAGAGACTATGTAAAGAGAGTTCTGTACAACTACTATGTCTACTCAGAACTTTTAAAGTGAACTAACAGCCCTTTCTATTTTCTCTAAAGCTAAGTCTATGTCCTCCTCTGTGTGGGCGGTGCTTAAAAACCACGCTTCAAACTGCGAAGGTGGTATCAAAACTCCCTCTCTCAGCAGAGCTCTAAAGAACTTTGCAAAAAGCTCCAAGTTTGACCTCTTTGCGCTCCTGTAGTCGTAAACTTCTTCCTCTGTGAAAAACACGGTAAACATGGAAGCTATATGATTTATACGATGGGGAATGCCCTTTCTTGAGAGAATCTCCCCTATGCCAGATGTGAGCCTCTTTGTGAGTTCTTCTAGCCTTTGATACGGGTCTAATGCAAAGAGCTCTGTCAGCGTTGCAATGCCTGCCACCATTGATAGAGGGTTTCCCGAGAGTGTTCCCGCTTGATAAATAGGTCCTTCTGGTGCTACCTTTGTCATTATTTCCTTGCTTCCCCCATAGGCACCCAGCGGCATACCACCACCTATTATTTTCCCCATGCATGTAATGTCTGGGTCTCTTCCAAGGAGAGCCTGAGCACCCCCCTTAGAAAGCCTAAAGTTGGTAATTACTTCGTCGCATATAACCAGAGCTCCGTATCTTCTTGTTATGTTCCTTATACCCTCAAGAAAGCCAGGCTTAGGCAGGACTACGCCCATATTCCCCGCCACTGGCTCCACTATGACGCAGGCTATTTCCTCCCCGTATTTTTTAAACACCTCTTCCAAGGACTCAAGGTCATTGTAGGGAACCACGAAAGTCAAACTCGCCACTTCCTCTGGCACTCCAGGTGTACCTGGTATGCCAAGAGTGGCAACACCAGAACCCGCACTCACAAGGAGTGAGTCCGCATGTCCGTGATAACAGCCTTCAAACTTGACCACATACTTCCTCCCCGTGTAGCCCCTTGCAAGCCTTATTGCGGACATGGTGGCTTCTGTGCCGGAGGAGACAAACCTTACCATCTCTACCGATGGCATGGCGGATACCACGAGCTCCGCAAGGGTTATCTCGTGCTCGTTGGTAAGACCGTAAGAAAGTCCCTTCTGTGCCTGCTGTTGAATAGCCTCTACCACTTTCGGATGAGAATGTCCCAGTATGAGGGGTCCCCACGACATGAGAAAGTCTATGTATTCTTTCCCCTCCACATCCCATATTCTGCTACCTTCCGCTCTTGAGATTATTATGGGTTCTCCCCCTACTGCCTTGAAGGCTCTAACGGGAGAGCTAACACCACCGGGCATAAGGTTTCTTGCTCTCTGAAAAAGTTCACTGTTTTTCATGCTCATCTCCTAAATTTGTATATTATAATCTTAAGCCTTCTATACCCTGCGGAGGTAGTTGGCATGGCAAAAACCCTAGGACTGAAATGCAGAGAGTGCGGAAGAGAATACCCGATTGAGCCCATACACGTTTGCGAATACTGCTTTGGACCTCTGGAAGTGAGGTATGACTACGAGCATATAAAGAAAAGCATAAGCAGGCGTAAAATTGAAGAAGGTCCCAAAAGCCTCTGGAGGTACATAGACCTTCTACCTGTTGAGGAAACTAGGGTTGGTGCCAGTGCGGGATTTACACCCCTTAAAAAGGCGGAAAACTTGGGCAAGTTTTTAGGTCTTGAAAACCTATACATAAAGGACGATTCGGTAAACCATCCTACTCTCTCCTTCAAGGACAGGGTGGTTTCTGTGGCCATTTCCAAAGCTATAGAGTTTGGGTTTGATACGGTGGCTTGTGCCTCCACGGGAAACCTCGCCAACTCGGTAGCAAGCCATGCAGCTCAGGCAGGTCTTAACTGCTTTGTTTTCATACCAGCCAACCTTGAGTCACAGAAGATATACGGAAGTCTCGTGTTTGCACCCACCGTGGTAGCAGTGGAGGGAACCTACGACGATGTAAACAGGCTATGCTCTGAAATAGCCAGCGAGCTACAGTGGGCTTTCGTAAACATAAACATAAGACCCTACTATGCGGAAGGCTCTAAAACACTTGCCTTTGAGGTGGTAGAACAGCTGGGCTGGAGAGCACCCGACGCAGTGATAGCACCAGCCGCCTCAGGGTCTCTTATAACAAAAATATGGAAAGGTCTTAAGGAAATGGTAGCGGTAGGGCTTATAGACGGTATGCAAACGAGGGTTTACGGGGCACAAGCTGAAGGATGTTCTCCCATAGCCCAGGCATGGAAGGAGGGAAGGGACTTTATAAAACCCGTAAGACCTAACACCATAGCTAAGTCTATAGCCATAGGAAACCCAGCGGACGGTATATATGCGCTTCAGGTTACAAAGGAGAGCAAAGGCGACTGGGAAACAGCCACAGACCAAGAGATTATTGAAGGCATAAAGCTTTTAGCGGAAACTGAGGGCATCTTTACGGAAACCGCAGGGGGAACCACTATAGCAGTCCTCAAAAAACTGGCACAGAAGGGCGTCTTTAAAAAGGACGAGATAGTCGTAGCCTACATCACAGGAAATGGATACAAGACCATGGAAGTGCTGGACAACCACCTTAAGGAAACTGTGCACATCAAACCCACTCTTTCAGACTTCAAAGAGAAAATACTTGCACGTGTTTAAAGTTTTACTCTTGCTTTTGCTTTTTGCGGTTTCGTGCTCGGGTGATAGGCTTCCCAAGGTGCCAGTAAAAACTCTTGATAATAGGACTGTTTACCTATCTGAGTTTAAGGGTAGGCCTTTGGTTATATACGTTTGGAGCAGAACCTGTGCAGGTCATGTCAGAGACCTTAAGGAGCTAGAAAGACTCTCAAAAGAGCATAAAGACTATCTCTTTATCTCCTATGCGGTTGGAATGGAGCCTCAAGAAGTGGAAGAAAGCTACAGAAAGCTAAACATAAGTGCGGAGGGCTTTATAACGCTTGTTGATACTCCAGTGCGTTTTAACGACTACTTTAGCATAACCTTTTTGCCTTCTACATACTTTTTTGACAGTAAGGGAAGATTTTTAAGGTCTTATCCAGGTTTGGCCTACCCTGATAGGGCAATAAAAGGTTAAGAGCTCTGTTATAATAAAAAGCCATGCTTGCAGAGTACAATCCCTACTTAGAATACAAGGATGGAAACCTTTATCTTGATGGTGTTTCTCTAAAGGCTCTGGCAGAGGAGTTTGGCACGCCCCTTTACGTCTACAGTGCCAGCTACATAAGGGACAGGCTAAGGGCTTACAAAAAAGCCTTTCCGGATGCCCTCATATGCTATGCGGTCAAGGCCAACTTCAACCCACACATAATAGCCATTGCCAAGGAAGAGGGTGCCGGTGCGGACATAGTGTCTGGGGGTGAGCTCTATGCGAGCCTGAAGGCAGGTGTTGAACCTTCAAAGATAGTCTATGCAGGCGTAGGCAAGACGATAAGAGAGCTGGAATACGCCATAGAGTCAGATATCCTGATGTTCAACGTGGAATCCTTTATGGAATTGGACGTTCTCAACGACATTGCGGGCAAGCTTGGAAAAAAAGCCCGTATTGCCATAAGGGTAAACCCAGACGTAGACCCAAAAACTCATCACTACATATCAACGGGCATGAAAAAAAGCAAGTTTGGCGTGGACATAAAAACGGCAAAGAAGGAATACGAATACGCAGGGAAGCTCAAAAACTTGCAGGTAATCGGCATACACTGCCATATTGGTTCTCAAATACTGGATGTATCCCCCTACATAGAGGCGGCTCAGAAGGTGGTAGAGCTCTACCATGACCTTACAAGGGCAGGCTTTGAAATCCAGTACTTGGACCTCGGTGGTGGCTTGGGCATAAAGTACAAGCCAGAACAGTCAAACCCAGAGCCTGCAGACCTTGCGGAGGCTATCCTTCCAGTGGTTAACAACGTAGAGGCAAAGCTCATACTTGAGCCTGGCAGGTCCATAGTGGGCAACGGAGGAGTGCTTCTCACACAGGTGCAGTTTCTAAAGGACAAGGGACATAAACACTTTATCATAGTAGATGCAGGCATGAACGACCTTGTAAGACCTGCCATGTATGAAGCCTATCATCACATAGTTCCCGTGGAGAAAAAGGAAAGACCTTACATAAAGACAGATGTTGTAGGTCCTGTGTGCGAAACTGGAGATTTTTTAGCCCTTGACAGAGAAATGCTCTTGGTGGAAAGGGGTGAATACCTTGCGGTGCTGTCCGCTGGAGCATACGGCTTTGCCATGTCGTCCCACTACAACCTAAGACCTAGAGCTTGCGAGGTGCTCGTAGAAAAAGGCTTTTACAGAGTCATAAGGGAAAGAGAAGATTACTCTTACATCCTCAGAAGCTGAGCTCTTTTTGGTAAAAGCTCTTACCGTTTAGCAGGACATACTTTAAAATCCTTGAAAGGTTTTTTATACCCTTTAGGTCTAAGGGTGAGCTTATTCTATTTTCCCTCCTTCTTCTTATTATATCCTTTGCGGTCTCTTTTCCTATGCCAGGCACCCTTATGAGGGTCTCATAGTCAGCGGTGTTTATCTCTACGGGGAAAAGATGAGGATTCGCCTCTGCCCATGCGGTCTTTGGGTCAGTATCGAGGGGAAGGTTTCCATCTTTCAAGATAGGCTTTAAATCTTCGTAAGAAAAGCGGTATTCCCTAATGAGAAAGTCTACCTGATATAGCCTGTGTTCTCTTATGGGGTTTTCCGCAGGTTTGTTTTCAAGGGGTGTTCCTTTTACTGGAAAGAAGGCACTGAAGTATATCCTGCTAAGCTTAAAAC
This sequence comes from Aquificaceae bacterium, assembly GCA_025057455.1. Taxonomy (GTDB): domain Bacteria; phylum Aquificota; class Aquificia; order Aquificales; family Aquificaceae; genus Pampinifervens. Next base: position 9,194 of record JANWWY010000013.1, on the reverse strand, counting down.
GCCTGTTTAGATAATCCACAGCCCTTATAATTTCGTCATCTTTCTCGTCCCCCACACCCACCATCATTTGACTTATCTGACTTTTGCCCCTATGCTCCCTTATAAGCCTGTCTACGTATTCTATTTTTGGTAGCATGTCGTGAAGGATGCTTTTGCCCTTGGCTATGCCTTTCAATCTTTCTTCCTTTGATGTTTCCAAGTTGATGGATACCCTATCGGCTAGCTTTACAGCCTCCTCCACCGCCTGCAGGGAGGCACCAGGCATGATTTTAAGGTGTACATAACCCCTAAAGTGGTGCTTTTCTCTGAGTATTCTTACGGAGTCTATCATCCTCTCCATGGTAAAATCTGGATTTCCAAAGATGCCAGAGGATAGGAACAAACCCTTTACTTTTCCAACCTTGTATAGCTCCATAAAGCCCCTTGCCACATCCTCAGGCTTTAGTGCCATCCTTACGGTTTCTTCCCTATCCCTTCTAAAAGCACAGTAAACGCAGTTTTTGTCGCACATGGTAGTTTGCATAAGCTTTAGGATTGGCACCTTTCCCTTAGGCGTTGAGGCGTTAAATATGCAACTTTCAAAATCTTTTTCGCTGTCCTTTTCAAAGTTGGCAAGCCTTGACATTAGCCTTATTTTTTGTTGTAGGTCCATAATAGTAGAAATAGGCGGAGTTTTGCTTTATGCCATACTCTACGGAAGTGATAAAATCTTATTTTCATGAAGGCACTTATATCCGTATACTACAAGCAAGGTTTGGAGCCTCTACTGAAAGCTTTAGAAAAAAAAGGCTACGACATTATATCCACCGGTGGGACAGCAAAGTTTATAAAGGACTTGGGTTACAAGGTCAAGCTTGTGGAGGAGCTCACAGGCTTTCCAGAAATACTGGATGGAAGGGTGAAGACCCTTCATCCTGTGGTGCACGGTGGAATACTCTTCAGAGATTGGGTTAAAGAGGATGCGGAAGACATAAAAAAGCTCCACATAGAGCCCATAGACCTTGTAGTGGTAAACCTCTACCCCTTTGAAGAAAAGCTAAGGGAAGACCTCACAGAAAGGGAGCTTATGGAATTCATAGACATAGGCGGTCCAACCCTTATAAGGGCTTCCGCCAAGAACTTTTACAGAGTTGCGGTGGTGGTGGACCCAGAAGATTACGGATGGGTAGCGAAGAAAATAGAAGAGGACAGCCTAAGCCTTGAAGATAGGAAGTTTCTGGCGGTGAAAGCCTTCTCTCTTACCGCTTACTATGATGCTCTTGTATCAGGGGTTCTAATGAAGTTGTTTGAAATAGAGCATGTTTTTAAACACTCCGCAATTCCCATGAAGTTGATAGGCTCTTTAAGATACGGAGAAAACCCCCATCAGAGAGGCTGGATGTTCCAAAACCCCCTTGAAGACCTGGGTATAGTATCTTCAAAAGTTCTGCAGGGCAAAGAGATGTCCTTTAACAACTACCTTGATAGCGATTCAGCCTTTAGGCTCGTAAGCGAGTTTAACGAGCCTGCCTGTGTAATAGTAAAGCACAACAATCCTTGCGGTGTAGCTTTAGGCAGAGACCTTTTGGAAGCCTTTGAAAGGGCATACAACGCAGACCCGGAATCCGCCTTTGGTGGCATAGTAGCCTTCAACGACAGAGTGGAGAGAGAGTTAGCCTCAAGGCTATTGGATGTATTCCTTGAGGTGGTCGTAGCCCCAGACTTTTCGGAGGATGCCTTGGAAGTATTTTCAAAGAAGAAAAACCTAAGGCTTGTTAAGGCTATGGGCTTTTCCACTTCCTTTGACATAAAGAAGGTAAGCGGTGGCTTTCTTCTTCAGGATGAGGACACGATAGACTACCAAAAGCTTGAGGTTGTATCCGAGAGAAAACCCACAGAAGAAGAGCTAAGAGACCTATTTTTTGCTTGGAAGGTTTGCAAATACGTAAAATCAAACGCCGTAGTTATAGCAAAGGATGGTAAAACCATGGGCATAGGCTCTGGGAACGTATCAAGGGTTGACAGTCTCAGGTGTGCCATATCGCGGGCTAAAAGGTTCGGGTTTGACACCGAGGGGAGTGTTGTAGCTTCAGAAGCTTTCCTTCCTTTCAGAGACAGTGTAGACATAGCAAAGGAGGCTGGCATAAGGGCCATAATACAACCCGGCGGTTCCATAAGGGACAAGGAAGTTATAGAAGCGGTAAACCAGCACCAGATGGCTATGGTGTTTACTGGCACAAGACACTTCAGGCATTAGATTATTAAACATGAAACTTCTATACTTTGCTATGGTAAGGGAAAAACTAAAAAAGAGCGAGGAAGATATAGAGTTTAGTGGAACTGTTTCCCAGCTAAGAGACCTTCTCATAAGGAAATATCCGGAACTTGAGCCTATTCTAAAGGTTGTCAGGTTTGCGGTAAACGAGGAATATGTGGACGAAGACTACTTTATAGGGCAGAATGACAGAGTAGCCATTATACCCCCTGTGAGCGGTGGCTGAAAAAAGGGCATTGATAGTAAGGCTCTCTTCCTTCGGTGATGTGGTCTTAACATCTTGCCTTATAGACCCACTAATAGAACTTGGCTACAGACCTCATCTTCTTACCTTTTTTCCTTACGGCGAGGTTTTTTCAGAAGACCCAAGACTGAAGGTCTTTCAGATAAGAAAAGAAGAGCTTTTTAAGGAAGAAAACCTCAAAGCCTTCAAGCACTTTGACCTATACGTTGACCTACACAAAAACCTAAAAACCTTCTTGCTCAGACTTCTTTTAGGCGGTAGCTGGAAAGTTTACAGAAAGCAGTCCATAAGAAGAAGACTTGCCATATATTTTAAAGCCTTTAGAAAACCCTATAGCGTAATAGATGCTTACCTTTCCACAATAGGCTACAAGGAGGGAAGGCCCAAGATTGTGCTGAGCGAAGACAGAGTAAAAAGCTGGAAAGAAAAACTTGGTGAGAGATACATATGCATAGCACCGGGTGCAAGATACCAAAAAAAGAGATACCCTTACTTTGATAAGCTGGCGGAACTTTTTCTTAGCATAGGCTATAAGGTTGTTTATGTGGGGGACCAAACAGACAGAAAGCTGTCGGAGGATTGGAAGGGTATAAACTTCTGCGGTCAGCTATCTTTAATGGATGTTATGGCGGTCATAAAGGGTGGAATGCTATTCCTCGGTAACGATTCTGGACTCTTGCATGTGGCTAGGGCTGTAGGGACAAAGGCTGTTCAAGTTTACGGCGGTACTCATCCCACACTCGGTTTTGCACTGAAGGAAGAGGAAGGCATATACATGTTAAAGGGTCTTTACTGCCAACCTTGCGACCTGCACGGAAAGGGAAAATGCAGGATAGGGGATTACCCCTACCCATGCCTACATATAGACCCTTACTTTATATTTGAGAGGGCTTTGAGCCTTTTACCAAGTTAGAACTCTTCCAGCCATTCCCAGTGTCGGAAGTGCCTGAGTGGGTGTTAGCACTGGGAAATTGTAGGCAAGGTCTTCCTCCTTCATGTTGTTAAGGTCCAGAGATTGCTTGCAGGCTACCATCTGAACGCCATTATCAAGGGCAAGCTTGATAAAGTAGGAGAGAGGTTGTCCACCCTCCATAGGGTATATGCTGTCCGCCACACCCTTCTTGAGAAGCTCGGTGGCAGGTCCAGTAAAGTATACCACCACATTCATGTCCTCCGCCGCCGCAGTAGAGGCAAGGAAAAAGGCAGAGGGTAGCCTCTTTGGATTTTCCTTCCCAGTTAGCAGGATTATAACCAGGTCTGGTGCTTTCTGTTCCATGGCGAGCCTCCTTTTTGAGTTTTTAATGAATATTATTATAAGGTTATAAAGTGTCTTTGTGTCTTTTGATGACAGACAAGGTGCTCGCTGATTCAATGTTGGTTGAGATAAAGAATGTCCATCTGAAGAATACCAATTACCTTAAAATCTAAAACCATGAAGGTTCTCACCGCCTTAGAAATGCAAAGTATAGACAAAACAGCCATAGAAGAGCTTGGCATACCGTCCTTACTTCTTATGGAAAAGGCAGGGCTTTCGGTGGTGGAGGTTATAAGAAGAGAGTTTCCCCGAGCAAGAAAGGTTTTGGTAGTGGCAGGGAAGGGAAACAACGGTGGGGACGGTCTTGTGGTGGCAAGGCACTTGCATCTCATGGGGTATGAAGTTGGTTATTTTCTGGCGTTGGGTGAAGAGCTAAAGGGAGATGCAAGGACTCAGCTCAATATCCTAAAAAATCTTGGACTTGAGCCACTGAAAAATGTAGACGTTAAAGCCTTTGACCTTATTGTAGATGCTTTGTTTGGCACTGGGTTTGAGCCACCAGCAAAGGGCGAGACTGCATACTGGATAGAGCTTATGAATAGCTCAGGCGTTCCTGTAGTTTCTGTGGATTTACCATCTGGTCTATCCGCCGATACGGGAAAAGCCTTCGAGCCTTCTGTGAAGGCTTGCCTGACGGTAACCTTTCAGTTTCCAAAGCTCTGCCACCTTTTGCATCCTGCCAGTAAAAAGTGTGGTAAGCTCTACGTGGCAAACATAGGCATACCTCAGTGGCTTGCGGAGAAGGTAGGGAGGGAGGTCATAACCAGAGTAAAAATCCCAGACAGACCTGCAGATGTTCACAAGGGCACGATGGGACACGTTTTAATTGTGGGTGGAAGTATCGGAAAGACGGGCGCAGTCATCATGAGTGCCAAAGCCTCTACAACAGCGGGAGCTGGTCTTGTGAGCGTAGGTGTCCCAGAGGGTCTAAACTTCGTCTTTGAAACAAGCCTTGTGGAGGAAATGAGCATACCGCTAAAAGGTAAGGAGAGGCTCTCTAAAGAAAGTGCAAAGCAGGTTCTTCAAATGCAGGGAAGGTTCTCAGCGGTTGCGGTAGGCATGGGCATGGATTGGTACGAGGAGGGTAAAGAGATTGTTCAAGAGCTCTTACTTGGCTTGGAAAAACCCTTGCTTTTGGATGCGGATGCCATAAACAATCTTTCAGGACTTGACTTGAGCATTTTGAAGGAAAGAAGGCACACTACCGTGCTTACACCACATGTGGGTGAATTTCAAAGGCTTACGGGGCTTGACAAGGATTGCATAAGGGAAAACCTTACAGATGTGGCTCTTGAGTTTTCCGTAAAATACAACTGCTACTTAGTACTGAAATCTTCAAGGACTGCCATAGCAACGCCAGAAGGCAAGGTATTTCTCTCTGTGAGAGGAACGCCGGCTATGGCAAAGGGTGGTATGGGCGACGTGCTGTCTGGAGTGCTGTTGGCTCTTATGGGAAGAGCTATGCCCACAGAAGAAGCCCTCAAGTTGGGTGTCTTCTTGCACGGTCTTGCGGGTGAAGTTGCAGAGAGGAAAAGACACAGAGAAAGTTTAAAGGCTCTTGACCTTGTTGAGGCTATTCCAGAGGCGTATAATCTTATTGAAAATGAAACCTTTGATGCTACTTTTGTTTATCTTCTTTAGTAGCTGTGGCATAGTGCATATAGAAATAAGGGACAAGAGACCAGCTCAAGAAACAAAAAAAACACACAGGGAAACAAAACCGTCCACAGTTGTTGAGACACGAAAAGAAGAAACACCATCTCAGCCAAGAGAAAGTCTTAGGGTACAACTGCCGGTCAAGGGTAAGTTTACAAAAACTGAAAGAGGTTACTACATAACCACTTCCTGCGGGGAGTTTTTTAGGTCAGTAAGCGATGGAAAGGTTCTTTATTCTGGGGATGACATTAGGGGCTATGGGTGGGTGGTTATGGTAGAAGGTGAAGGTGGATTGGTATACGTTTACGCAAAGACCGAGAGTACTTTGGTAAAAAGGGGAGAGAGAGTAAAAAGGGGTCAGCCTTTGGGAAGGGTAGGGAATTCTCAAGAGGGATGCGGTTTACTTTTTGAAATAAGAGACCAGGAAGGCAAGCCTATAAGCTTTGAACCTGTGCTATAATAGGAGACCATGATAGACATAGCCTTTGCTCAGCAGAACACACAAGGAGGAAGTCCATTAGGGGCTCTACTTTTTCAGCTTGTATTCTTTCTTGCACTCTTTGCTTTGTTTTACTTCCTTCTTATAAGACCGCAAAGCAAGGCAAGGAAAAAACATCAAGAGTTTCTGGCAAATCTAAAGAAGGGCGACAGAGTAGTAACCAGCGGGGGTATATGGGGAACGGTGGTAGAAATAGGAGATGATACGGTAACCCTTAAGGTGGATGCCAATACAAGGATAACCTTCACAAAAGAAGCCATATCCCATTATCAACCATCGTACAAGAAAGAGGAAAAGGAGAAAGAAGAGTAAAATTTTCCTATGAAGCTTCTTCTGGAGGAGGGGGTAATCCTACCAGAGATAGAGGATTACCGAAAGCTGGCTTTAATTAAGGAAAACACAAAGGTAAGCTACAGAGAGCTTATAGAAAATGTCTCCAGTTTTGCCAGCCTTGTAGACATCCTGCCAGGTGAGAGGGTTTTAATATGCGCAGAGAACAGACCAGAATGGGTATACGCCTTTTATGGCACGTGGCAGAGGGGGGGCATAGTTGTGCCTGTAGATTTCATGTCTTCAGAGGGGGAGCTAAGTTACATAATAGGTGAGACAGAACCAAACATAATTTTCTGCTCTGATACAACGGAGAACACTCTAAGAAAAGCCCTTGAGAAATTGGGAAAGGCTCCAGTAACTTACAACTTTGACAAGCTTATTCTTCCAAAACCCTATGGCAAATCTATGAGTAGAAGGCTCGATGAAACAGCCCTAATTCTCTACACCTCTGGCACTACAGGTCCACCCAAGGGTGTTATGCTAAGCTTCAAAAACCTTCTTTCCAACATAAGGGCCATAGAAAAAGTGGGTGTGGCAGGCAAGAATGATACAACCTTAGCCCTTTTGCCCTTTCATCACTCCTATCCTCTTATGGTTACCCTTTTGGTTCCCCTTTATCTTGGTGCAACCGTAGTCTTTCTGGAAAGACTAAGCTCTGAAGAACTGTTAAAGGCTTTGAGAGAACATGGAATAACAATACTGGTGGGTGTTCCAAGGTTATACCAGCTCCTACATCACAAAATTATGGAAGGTATTAGGTCAAATCCTATAGGAAGAGTGCTCTTTGCCCTATCGCCTTACATGGGTATGGGTTTAAGAAGGTTAGCCTTTATTAAAGTTCACAAGGCTTTTGGGGGAAAGCTCAAGTTTCTCGTAAGCGGTGGGGCTAAATTGCCCCTTGAAGTTGCCACAGACCTTAACCGTCTTGGTTTTACGATTCTTGAGGGCTATGGACTAACAGAGACTTCCCCTATAGTCTCCTTCAATCCACCCAACAGACCAAAGCTTGGCTCAGTGGGGCTTCCCATAGAAGAGGTTTACGTAAAGATTGCTGAGGATGGGGAGGTGCTCGTAAGGGGTGTGAACGTAATGCAAGGCTATTACAAAAAGCCAGAGGAAACAAAAAAAGCCTTCAAGGATGGTTGGCTTATGACGGGAGACCTGGGCTACTTGGACGAAGATGGTTACCTTTACATAACGGGCAGGAAGAAGGAAATCATCGTTCTTTCTGGTGGTAAGAAGGTAAACCCAGAAGAGCTGGAGTCGCTCATTTTAAAGGAAACATGGGGGCTAAAGGAAATAGCTATCTTGGAAGTAGAAGGGTCTTTAAAGGCTCTTGTTCTGCCGGACTTTGATAAGCTGAGGGAGAGGGGCGTTTTAAACATAGAGGAGTTTGTAAGGTGGCAAGTTATAGACAAAGTAAATCAAAGATTGCCAGAGTGGAAGAGGATAACGGGCTTTAGAGTTATAAAGGAGGAGCTTCCCAAGACAAGATTAGGAAAAATAAAAAGGTTTTTGCTTCCTCAAATATACCAATCCGCCGAGTTTGGCCTGGAAAGGAAAGAAGAAGACCCCATAATGAACACCCAGGAAGGTCATATGGTTAGGTCTTACCTTGAAAGGTTAACCCAAAAACACGTGAGAGGTTATCACCATGTTGAGCTTGACTTAGAACTGGATTCTTTAGGTAAGGTGGAACTTTTGAGCTTTCTTGAGTCGACCTTTGGTGTAAAACTGAGTGAGGAAGACCTCATAAAATATCCCCTCGTACAGGAGTTGGTAAAGCTAGTAGTTGAAGGCAAGGAGAAGGCGGAATATTGGGAGATTAACTGGAAGGAAATTCTTCTTTCCTCAAAGCCCTATGAGCTCCCTCAGTATAACCCTCTCTTTCAGGCAGGCAGGTGGCTCCTGAAGATTTTTTTCACCCTATACAACCGCTTAGAGGTAAAGGGATACGAAAACCTTCCCAAAGAACCTTTCATACTTGCACCCAATCATGCCAGCTATTTGGATGGCTTTGTTCTTGCTTCAGCCCTTCCCTCTTCCATAGCCCAGAAAACTTACTTCCTTGGAGCTGAAGAGTATTTCAGAAATCCCCTGACCTCTCTTTTTGGGAAGATTGCCCATGTGATAACGGTAAACCTTGACAAGAAACTGAGGGAATCCCTTCAGAAGACTGCCTGGGCCCTCAGATTGGGGAAGGTAGTAGTCATCTTTCCAGAAGGTGCAAGAACAAGGGATGGGAAACTGCTTCCTTTTAAGAAGGGCTTTGCCATACTTAGCAAGGAGCTGTCTGTTCCAGTGGTGCCGGTAGCCATAAAGGGGACTTACGAGTCCATGTCCTTGCGCGATAAATTTCCAAAACCGACAAAGATTGAAGTCATTTTCGGCAAAACCGTAATACCCGAGGGGAAAAGCTACGAGGATATTATGCAAGAGGTAAGGCGAGAGCTGGAAAAACTGCTTTAGTGCTAAAATATAAATCATGCTTGGCTACTACGTGGTGCTTATAACCGTGCCGGTGGATAAGGCTCAACACCTTGCGGAATTTATCATAGAAAATAAGCTGGGTGCTTGTGTGAACGTAGTTCCAGAGGTTAACTCCATATACTGGTGGAAGGGCAACATAGAAAGAGACAGGGAGGGTCTTCTGGTGGTAAAAACCTCTGCCAAAAAATTTGAGGAGCTCCTAAGAAGGGTGAAGGAAGTCCATCCTTACACTGTCCCAGAGATAATAGCCCTTCCCATAGTGGCAGGAAATGTGGATTATCTAAGATGGATAGATGACTCCCTTGGGTGAGCTTACTCATTGCCCCTCTAGAGGCAGGGATTTATACTTTCCTCATGGTTTGCAAACACGAGCAGGATTTCTACCTTCCAGAAGGCAGACCTC
>JANWWY010000012.1 GCA_025057455.1 Aquificaceae bacterium | reverse complement strand
GTAAGGCTTGCGGACCTAAAGGTGGTCTATCATAAAGTAGTAGAAGGCGTAGTGGACTTTCCTTACGTTCCTACCTTTCTTGCCTTCAGAGAGCTCCCTTTAATGCTAAAGCTCTACGAAGAGGCGGAGTTAAAGCCAGACGTTTTTTTTATAGACGGTCAGGGGGTTGCACATCCGAGGGGTTGCGGTATAGCTTCTCACTTTGGCATAGAGACCAATTCTGTGAGCGTAGGCGTGGCAAAGACCAAACTTTTTGGATACTACAAAGAGCCAGAAGTCAAAAGGGGAAGCTACAGCTACCTTACCTACAGAGGGGCTGTGGTAGGAGCGGTATTAAGAACAAAAGACCACACAGAGCCTATGTTTGTATCCGTAGGACACAGGATAAGTCTAAAGACTGCCATAGAGCTGGTTTTGAAAACATCCCTTTACAGAGTGCCAGAACCTACGAGGCTTGCCCATAACCTTTTGCAAAGAGTTAGGAGACAACGGCTATAATCTAATGAGTTAAAATATCCGTCATGTACTTTCAGGACATTATAATAACCTTGCAAAAGTTCTGGGCGGAAAGGGGTTGTGCCATATGGCAACCTTACGACATAGAGACTGGTGCGGGGACTATGAACCCGGCTACCTTTCTAAAAGTTCTTGGTAAAAAGCCTTGGAACGTAGCCTACGTGGAGCCTTCCAGAAGACCAAAGGACGGCAGATACGGAGAAAATCCCAACAGGCTTCAGCACTACTTCCAGTTTCAGGTTATCCTTAAGCCTGCACCCGATAACCCACAGGAGATTTATCTTGACAGTCTAAAGGCACTTGGTATCAACCCAATAGAACACGACATTAGGTTCGTAGAGGACGACTGGGAATCTCCAACCTTAGGTGCTTGGGGTCTTGGGTGGGAGGTGTGGTTAGATGGCATGGAGATAACCCAGTTTACCTACTTTCAGCAGGCGGGCGGTATTGACCTGGAGGAGATATCCGTAGAGATAACCTACGGGCTCGAAAGGATAGCCATGTACCTCCAAGATGTGGATAGCGTTTTTGACATAAAGTGGAACCAATGGCTCACCTACGGTGAGGTCTTTAAGGTTTCTGAATACCAGTGGAGCGTCTACAATTTTGAAAGGGCGGACCAAGAGATGCTCTTTAAACTTTATGAAATGTACGAAAGGGAAACAAAAAGGCTTTTGGATGAAGGACTTGTCCTTCCAGCTTACGACTACCTTCTGAAATGTTCCCATACTTTTAACCTGTTGGATGCAAGGGGTGTAATATCCGTTCAAGAAAGGGCAAGATACATAAGGAGGATGAACGCCTTAGCTCACCAAGTGGCAAAGCTCTACCACAAAACCATAGCATGAAGGTTATACCCTACGGCGCAGCCAAGACCGTCACTGGTAGTTGTTTTTACGTAGAGGCAAGAGATGTAAAAATACTCGTAGACTGCGGTATGTTCCAGGGGAAAGAAGAGGACAAGAATTATCAACCTTTTCCCTTTAACCCGAGGGAAATAGACTATCTAATTCTCACACATGCTCACATAGACCACTGCGGTAGGATACCCCTTTTGGTAAAAGAGGGCTTTAGGGGCAAAATCATATCCACAGAACCTACCGCAAAACTGGCGAGGCTTATGCTTCTTGACGCCAGCAAGGTAATGTACGAAAACTACAAAACCCTTCAGAGAAAACTCCTCAGACTTGGAAAAACTCCAGCACCACCATTGTACGAAGAATACGATGTGCTGGAATCTATGGAGTTTTTCAAGGTTAGGCTTCCCTACGGAGAGGACTACAAGCTTTCAAAGGGTGTAAGCATAAGACTAAGAGACTCCGGACATATACTGGGTTCAGCCTTCGTAGAGATGGAGGTTTACGAAGACAAGAAGCAAAAGAGGATTATCTTCTCTGGAGATTTGGGAAACAAGAATAAACCCATAGTCCGTGACCCAGAAAGCCCCTCTTTTGCTGATTACGTCTTCATAGAAAGCACTTACGGAGACAGAAACCATAAAAGTTTTGAACAGTCCAAAGAGGAGCTCCTTCAAGCTATAGAGTATGCCATAGGAAGAGGCGGGAATGTCATAATACCTTCTTACGCTCTTGAAAGGGCACAGGAGATTCTCTATGTGCTAAGAGAATTCCACGAAGAGGGAAGACTTCCAAAGTGTGAAATATTCTTAGATAGTCCTCTGGCAATAAGCATAACAAGGCTTTTTAGCTCCCATCCAGAGTTTTACGACAGGGAGGCTTACGAGGTGTTCTTAAAGAATAACCCTTTTGAGCTTCCTAATCTTCACTATACAAAAGAGGTAGAAGAATCCAAAGCTATTAACTCTATAGGCTCTGGTGCCATCATCATAGCAGGTTCTGGGATGTTAAACGGTGGCAGAGTTTTGCACCATCTTAAATACAACCTATGGAGAGAAGAGTGTGCCTTGGTGTTTGTAGGATATCAGCCTGAGGGGACTTTGGGAAGGAAAATTATAGACGGTGCGGAAAGCGTAAAAATCTTTGGCGAGGATATAGCCATAAGGGCAAAAGTTTACACCATAAACGGCTTTTCATCTCACGCCGACCAGAGTGGGCTTCTGGAATGGCTATCCTACGTTGGAAAACCCTGGAATGTTTTCCTTATGCACGGTGAAGAAGAAAAGATGAAAATCTTTGCGGATGCCATAAAGAATCAGCTTGGATTGAAGTGTAGCATACCAGAGGAAGGTCAAATTCTTGAGCTTTAATCCAGAACATTAACGCTTACAATAGACTTGTATAAGTTTCTTAGTCTGTGCCTTTCTACGTAGTTCTTGGCTATAGCCTTTATGTACCATCTTGTGCCATCCTCTTGGGTCAATTTATGAACCGAATGGTAGATTACTATATCACCTTCCTCTATACCACCATAAACCATAACATGACCCTTCATAAACAAAAGTGTTCTAAAGGGCGGTAGTGTTTGGATTAACCTTTTAAACTCATCGTATGAGGAAAAGCCTGTTGCCACAACCCTGCCTATCTTGGCTTGTTGCGAGGAATTTCTCGGCAATTCTAAACCGAATACCGCATAGAGCCCCTGAACCAGAGAGGAGCAGTCCCACCTTCCTTCCTTTCCACCCCAATCGTAAGGAGTGCCAAGAAGGTCTTCCAGTATAACCTTCACCTTAGCCTCACTAAAACCTGGAAAGGCTTCTTCAAGCCCATCCCATGCATGCACCCATATGGATTTCATATTGGGTAGCAAAACCCTGTACTCTTTTCCTCTCTTTTCCACGTATGGCACTCTCGACCCAAGACCAAAGGTAAAACCACCTATGTTTATACTTCCCTTTGTTACCACCAAAAAGGGCTTTTGAAGCACCTCTAAGAGTTTTTCTCTGCCAGATACGTAAACATCCCTCTTTCTTACCCATCCTCTCATGTAGGGAGCATGCACGTACAGCCAACCTCCATCCCTTGAAAGGTGTAGTATGGCAAGGGGTGTAAAGGGCTCAAGGAGCGTATACTGATTGTAGTCTATCTCTGGATTTCCCTTGTGTACAACGGCCTCCGAAGGATACATACGCATATTTGTCCTTCTAAGGGTCCAGCCATGTTGAACCTTCACACTTTCACCCAGAGCTTCCAGGTTTGTGCCTTTTACAAACTCCTTTATGTCCTCTTCCCTTAGCTCCCTATCGCCTATGTATAGCCTACCACTAGGAAATTTGTCTTCTAGTATCCACTCTTTTACCCTTCTTCCCTCTATCTCACGGGGGAATTCCTCCACTCTTTTCATGTAGTCTATGAGCGTATAGGATTGTTGGTTTATAGTTTTTACATCCATAGAAAAGGCAAAGCACGTGATGATGAATGCTAAAAGTAGTTTCATGCCTTTACGTTAAACCCGTCCTTTAACACTTTCTGCATCCATCCGAAGCATATTTCGTAGTTTTCCTCAACCCTGTGCTTTAGTTTTTCAAGGAATAAGCCAAGCTCCTGAAGCTCTTCTACGCTCATGTTTGGAATTTGCTCAATAAGTTTGGCAAGCTCAGCCTCCAAAAGCTCAGGCTTGAAAGGGTCTAAAGAGAGTTTTTCTATTCTTTTTAACTTTTCTTTCAAACCCTCCACTATGTCTATTATATCTTATAAAAACATTTCCTGTATCCTCTATCTCCATGCAACCTCGGCCCCCTCTACCAAACGCCTAAACCAAACGCTCTCTGCCCGTAAGTTTTTCTGTCTTGCTTCTCTGAATATACGTGAAGAAGGCTATAGTTGTAGAAGACTTTTTACGGTAGGTTTTCTCACCTTCTCAATTTCTCATCCAACATTTTAAGTGATATAATTTTTATCATGCTCTTTTGAACAGGAGGTAGAGGATGAACTTATACGAGTATGAAGCTTATGAAAAAATATTTAAAAAGTACGGCATACCTACCCCAAGGTTTATGTTTGGTGACCATTTGAGTGATGATATAGTGAATTTTATCAACCAATTGGGTGAATGCGTTATAAAGTCTCAGGTGCTTGTAGGCAAAAGAGGAAAGGCAGGTGCGGTAAAGCTGTGCAAAACACCCGAGGAAGCCATACAGACCTTTGAAGCTCTCTTAAATTACCCAGTATACGGTGAAATGCCAGTTGGGCTTTTGGTTACAGAAAAGGCAAACATCTTGAAGGAGATATACGCTTCCATAACCTACTCCACGGAGGTGAGGTCTCCCGTCGTGACCCTAAGCCTTGAGGGTGGAATGGACATAGAAGAGGTGCCCCAGGAAAAGGTGAAAAGCTGGGTAATAGACCCCCTTAAGGGACTTTATCCTCATATGGTAAGAAACTACCTACTTGAGTTAGGCTTTCCTCAGGAGTACATGGGTGTTTTGAGAGAGCTCTCTGAGGTTATAGCCAACATGTGGAGAGCTTTTTGGGAAGCGGAGGCAAGGCTTTTGGAAATAAACCCCTTGGCTATATGCGATGTGGGTGGAAAGCAGAGGGTTTTAGCGTTGGATGCGGTAGTCACCATAGATGACGATGCAAGCATTCCACCCGCCAAGATATATGGTGTAAGAACCGCAATGAAAAGACCACCTACAGAAAGGGAAATACAGGCATCCCTTATAGACAGAGATGACCACAGAGGAAAAGCTGGCTCTTACGTGGAAGTGGATGGGGACATAGCCATGATGACCTTTGGAGGTGGTGGTTCCACGGTAACCATAGAGACTACCTATGCGTTGGGTCTAAAGCCAGCCAACTTTACTGACATAGGCGGAAATCCTCCTGCGGAAAAGATGTATAAGATAACACGCATTATCCTTTCCAAGCCAGGTATAAGGGGAGTGCTGGTATGCGGTGGAACCGCCAACAATACAAGGATAGATGTTACATTGGGTGAAGGTGTGGCTAATGCCATAAGAGACCTGCACAAAGAAGGTAAGCTAAACCCTAACTGGATATGGGTTGTGCGTAGGAATGGACCAGAGGCTGAAAAGGGTCTGAGGATGCTTTACGAAGCCTTTAAAGAGTGTGGTGTTAAGGGGGAAATATACGACTCTTCGTTACCTCTTACAGAAGCTCCCATAAGGCTAAAAGAGCTATTGGACCGTTGCGAATCTGTGCAAAGAGAATCTCAAGAGGACAGACATCTCACAGAGGAGCAGGCTAAGGACTTAGGCATATAAAAGGCTACTCTACTGTTGAGCTTGAAGGTGGTTGTTGTCTACCTTAAACAAAATTTGATATAAAGTGGAGCGGAGGGGACTTGAACCCCCGACCTCCTACACGCCAAGCAGGCGCTCTCCCAACTGAGCTACCGCCCCTACGAGGTTTAATATTTTAGTGTATGTTTTTCCCTTTGTCAAAGGGTTTTTTCTGCATTTGGAGCCTAAGGCTTAGAGCTCTTTTTCTTCTTTCTCTTTCTTCTGTGAATACCTTGTAAGCTTCTTTCTTAAAGAACTTATAGAGGTCCACAATCGCCATGCCATACCCCCTGTGATTAATTAATTATAATTTATTCCTCTTCACCTGCTTTTTCCGCACCTTTGAAACTATGAGCGCAGAAGGGACACTTTTTAGCCTTCCAGTGAACCTCGCTGTAGCACTCAGGACATCTTTTCCTTCCTTTGAGAAAAAGGAAGAGGTTAAAGTGGAAAAAAGCCTTGGGAAAAAGGTAAAAGGTAAACACAAGAAGTATAAGCCCCCATGCCTTTAGGGGTGTAATGGGGTCAAAGTACCTAAGCCAGATTACGGTTGTGCTAAATGAGGAAATCCAGAAAGCCACTCTTCTGTCAAGAAATACCTGTGCCAATAGTTGAACGAGCGCCATATAGAGGAAAAATTGAAAGAGTGTGTTCTTAAAAAGAGGCTCAAGCACTCTCAGGTCTTCCATCTTTCAAAAACTCCCGGAGCACTATGGCAACAAAACCCATTAAAAATCCACCCATGGCAGAAAACAATCCAAGGATACTCCCAAAAAGGTAGCAAAGATAGAAGGCAAAGGCCCACAAAGTAAGTTTTATGGGTAGACTAATGATGTATAGCCATAGGAGTCTCCCCTTTGCAAGCCTTCGGGTAGCTTCTACGAAGCTCGCACCGAGGAAAAGACCAGCGGATAAAAATATAAGCACCTTTTCCACCGCAATATAATTTTAACCTCATGCAAAAGCTCATAATCTTAGAAGAGGGTGCGGATTTAGATGCCCTCTCTTCAGCCTACGGCGTGCTTCTTTTGTATGAAGATGCCTATCTTCTAAAGCCTGCCTACCTTTCCAGAAAAGCCAGCGAGGTCTTGAATTTTTTCTCCGAAAAGTTTCGCATGCTGGAGACTATCCCAGATAGCTTTGATTTAGTCTTAGTAGACGCTCACGGTTACGAAGAATACCTTCAGAGATATGGAAAAAGAATAGGAGAGGTCTACATATACGACCATCACCCCAATGCGCCCAGAAGCTTTAAGGGAAAGGTTGACATGGTAGGAAGTTGCACCACGCTCCTTGTGGAGGAGCTTATTGAACGGAAAATGCCCATAGACCCAGAATCCGCTACACTCTTAGCTCTTGGCATATACGAGGATACGGGTATGCTTACCTATGAGGGTACCACCCACAGGGATGCGGAAGCTGTTTCTTGGCTTCTAAAGATGGGTTTAAACCTTAGGCTTCTCAGAAGATTTCTCTCTGGTGGTATAAGCAAGGAAGAGATTGACCTTATTTCAAAACATCTAACAAGTCTGGAAAACCTTTTTCTTGACGGAAAGCGTATAACCATAGCGGTACTTAGAATGGAAGAATACAGACCAGACCTTTTGAGCCTTCTGTACGAAATAAAGGACATAAAGGATGCTTCAGCCTTTTTTGTTATAGCGGAGGCTGGCGGAAAAACCTACCTTTTTGGGCGTTCTGTGAGGGGTGAATTAGACGTATCTAATGTGCTTCAAAGGTTTGGTGGTGGTGGGCATGAGTTTGCGAGCGCAGTAAAGTTAGAAGGGGTCTCCAGCGAGAGGTTAAAAGAGATACTCCAAGCACTCCTAAGAGGTGAGAGCCTTCCTTTAAGAGTGGAAGAGGCCATGAGCTATCCTCCCTTTGTTATTCATGAAGACATGGATATAAGTCTTGCCCTTCTTGAGCTTTCTCAGAGGAATTTTGCGGGTGCACCTGTGGTCAATTCAGAGGGAAAGCTTGTAGGAGTGGTTTATAAAAAGAACCTTCTAAAGGCTCAGAAGCACGGCGTGCTTGCCAAGGTAAAGGACTTCATGGTGGATGAGTTTCATACGCTTAGTCCAGAAGATTTTCTCTGGAAGGCGGAAGAGATTCTCTCTAAGTACGGTGAAAAACTCATACCCGTCGTAAAGGATGGAAACCTCGTAGGAGTAATTACAAGGCTTGACCTCTTGCATGCTTACAGGAAACACATACAGACTCTAAAACCCTCTGAGAAAAAGCTGGATGTGCCAGAAAACATAAAACCCCTCCTCCTAAGCATAGGGAAAGAAGCTAACTCCATGGGCTACAGGGTTTATCTGGTAGGTGGTGTGGTAAGAGACCTCTTAATGAGGAAAAAGATTTGGGATTTGGACCTTGTGGTGGAGGGGAATGCCATAGAATTAGCCAAAAGGCTATCCCAAGTTTGGCATGTGGATGCACACACTTTTCCAGAGTTTGGCACAGCCCATATGAAGATTGGAGAGTATAAGGTGGAGCTTGCGACCACAAGGAGAGAAACTTACCCACATCCCGGGTCCTATCCGGTAGTAGAATGGGCAACTCTTAGAGAAGACCTGCTGAGGAGGGATTTCACCATAAACGCCATGGCTCTTTCCATAAACTCAGAGGATTTTGGCACGCTAATTGACTATTTTGGGGGGCTTAGGGACCTTAAGGATGGTATTCTGAGGGTTTTGCATCCAATGAGTTTTGTAGAGGACCCGGTAAGGATTCTCAGGGCGCTGAGGTTTGCAGGCAGGTTTGGCTTCAAGCTCTCTAAAGGCACTGAAAAACTATTAAAAAAGGCAGTAGAATTGGAGCTTTTAAAAAAGTCTCCGAGAGGCAGAATACTCAACGAATTAAGACTTGCCCTTCGGGAAGAAAAACTCTTAGATATACTGAGGCTATACAAAAAGTATCACATACTTGAACAGCTCATAGAAGGCTTTCGCTTTAGTCCAGAGTTGGAAACACTTTTGGAAGAACTAAGAGGAATAGTAAGCTGGCACAGAATAGAGTTTCCTCAGGAAAGCCTTGACTATGGCTGGGTGTTTTTCCTCCTGCTGATAAAGGATGTAAAGGAAGGTGAAAAACTTTTAAAGGAAATCAGCGCACCTGCGTGGGTAAGAGAAACCTACCAGCTAATCAAAAAAGACTTTCATTCTTTGCTCTCTTCCTTGCATAAGGCTCAAAAAAACTCTGAAGTGTACGTGCTTTTAAACAAAAAGCCTACAGCTCTCCTGCTACTACTCATGCTTTATCAGAAGGAAAGAGTAAAGCTTTACATGGAGAAGCTCAGGCACGTTAAGGTGGATGCGAAAAAATTTGAAGGATTAAGCGGAAAACAGCTGGGAGAAGCCATAGAAAGGGAAAAGATGAAATTAATGGACAGCCTATTCCTCTGATAAGTAACTAAATATAGCCTCTACTATAGAAAGCAGTATGGATATTATGTTGGCTGCAAGGGCACCTATTGCCAAGCTCACAGCTTCTTGAATGTCACCAAGAAAGTATATAAAGGCTGCTGGGACAAGGTGAAGGTCTGCCACCAAGCTTGATGCGGTCATCTCCGTTGCCAGTATCCTACCCTCTCCAAGCTTTAGTATTGTGGCAGTCAAGTTGGCAATCACCGTTATAACGAGCTCGTAAGGGTTGGGGCTGAAGATGAAGCTTATGTTGGTGGTAAGAGCCATCAGGATAAAAAAGTCTGTCATTATCTTTTTAAGCCTCATTTTATAACCTCCCTGTAAAAGCTCATAGCTTTCTTTATGTTTGATGGGCTACCCAAAATCAGCAGCGTATCGCCTTCCTCTACTTGCGTATCACCAGATACGGTGAGCTCAAGAGAGCCATCCGCTCTTCTTATACCTACCACTGTAACGCCGTAAACCCTCCGTAGGTCCACGTCCTTTAGCTTTTTACTTGCAAGAGTGCTACCCTCCCTAACCTTTACTTCTACTATCTCGAGCTCCGCTTCTTCACCGTAAGCTATACGGTCAAAAAGGTCTGAGACAAAACCACTGGCTTCGTGGAGCATGTAAGAAAATATTCTGTTGGCTATAAGCTTGTCTGGAACTATGACCTTGTTTGCACCGAGTTCCTCCAGCTTTTGTGCTATGCCGTCAGTAGGTGCGGTAGAGTATATAAAGAGCTTTTCTCTGTCTGGCTCCAAAAGCCTTGCTGTGACTATGACCGCTATGTTCTTTGCCTCATCTTCCATGTTGGCTATAAGGTACTTTGCTTTATTTATACCTGCAGCCATCAGGGCGGATTTTCTGAAGGGTTCTTCCGCTATGTAATGCTTTATGTTGTGAAGTTGAACGTACTTTAAAGCTTCCTCTCTTGAGTCTATGACTACAAATTCTATCCTTCTTCTGCGTAGGGCATCCACCAACCATGCTGAGGTTTTGTTGTATCCGCACACTATTGCATGTTCCTTTAACTTCTCTATGTCCCTTAGCATCCTTATGTATTTTAAGAGATTCAGTATATCGCCCACCAGAAAAAGCCTAACGATAACTGTTACGGAAGTGGTAAACACGCCTATACCCATCAAAGCCAAAAATGTGGTGAATATCCTACCTATGGGTGTCTCTGAGCCTTTAACTATCTCCCCAAAGCCTATGGTACCTATGGTTATCACAGTCATGTATACGGAGTCTATAAAGTTACCACCAGATAGTAGCATGTATCCCAAGGTGCCTATGCTCATGGAAAAATGAAGTAAAATCAGGGGGACCCTAATCTCTTTTAGAGACTCAATTAGTTTGCTTTGATATTCCTCTATGAGTGGTTTTTGTTTCTTTTTTCTAAGCTTTAATTTTTTTCTTATAACCTTTATCTTTTTTGACCTTGACAATTTGCTCATGCCTATTTATATTTTAATCCCTGAGCAAGGGGGCGAATGGGTTCGACGGGAACTGTAGGACAGGGTTGCAGGCAGGGTGGCAACCTTAAGAGCCAAAACAAACACTTCCCGAAAGGGAACTCGCTCTCGCTGCTTAACTAAAAGCAGCGGCTCTCCCATGGCTTGACCCCTGGGTTGTGGGAAGGGCTCAGAGACAGGGGAGTAGGTTATGGGTAGTGCGGGACGTGCCCATAACCGAAAACAGGGTCCTGCTCACCCTAAGGGAGTTTGCCAGTGGACGCCCTAGGGTCAGAAACAAAACACTGGCTAAGCCTGTAGAGGCTCTGGGTTCCGAAGGTTCTCGGACGCGGGTTCGATTCCCGCCGCCTCCACCAGACAAGGATAGGTTAGTCTCCCAAAGACACATAAATTTTTCAAGCCTTGCCTCTTTGCTGTCCCTTTAAATACAGCCTCAGAAGACGTGCCAAAATTCTATACCCAAACCCTTCATGACCCATGTGAACTCTAAGGTATATTGGTATTTTTATTAACTTGCCTTTGCTCCTTCCTGTACATCTCTGTCTGGCACGATTAGAGATAGGTTTTCCCCATCAGACAGAGCCAAAACCATTCCTTGAGATTCTACCCCAAATATCTTTCTTGGTTTAAGGTTTGCGAGCATGAGTATCTTTTTGCCTACCAGCTCCTCTGGGCTGTAATGTTTGGCTATGCCCGCCATAAGTGTCCTCTCTTCCCCACCAAGGGAAACCCTGAGCTTTAGAAGCTTTTCAGAGCCTTCCACTCTTTCTGCGGATAGCACTTTAGCAAGCCTTATGTCTAACTTGAGAAAATCTTCTATGCCTACGAGTTCCATTTTTCTCCCCTAAAAATGCACATCACAAACTTGCTCGTATTCTATAAGCTCTTTTATGGTAGGCTTTTCACCGCATAGAGGACAGCCTGGGTCTTTCCTTAGTTTTACTTTCCTAAAGTCCATAGAAAGGGCATCCATTATAAGAAGCTTGCCTACGAGGGGCTCTCCTATGCCCAGAAGAAGCTTTATAGCCTCCGTTGCCTGAATGCACCCCATTATGCCACCTATAGAGCCTAATATACCAGCCTCTTGACAGGAGGGCACAAGCCCAGGAGGTGGAGGCTCAGGATAAAGACATCTATAGCAAGGGGAATGTTCCTTGTTTCTGTAGTCAAAGACGGAGATTTGCCCCTCAAACCTAAGCATGGCGGCAGAGACCAAGGGTTTACCAAGGAAGTAGCAAGCATCGTTTATCAGAAACCTTGTGGGAAAGTTGTCAGTCCCATCAAGCACCACATCGTAATCCTTTATTATGTCCATCACATTGGACTTGTTTATCATGGTGTTGTACGTTATAACCTTAACGTCGGGGTTTAGCTTCTCCACGGTCATTTTGGCAGATTCTACTTTTGGCACGCCCACCCTTTCCGTGTTATGAAGAATCTGCCTCTGCAAGTTGGAAAAGTCCACCACATCAAAGTCCACAATACCTATGGTGCCAACGCCTGCGGCCGCAAGGTAGTATATGGAAGGAGAGCCAAGACCACCAGCACCTATGACGAGGACTTTTGACTGCAAAAGCTTTTCTTGACCTTTTCCACCTACTTCTGGAAGGATTATATGCCTTGCGTATCTTTTTATTTGTTCTTCCGTAAACTGAAACATGGTTTATAAATTATACGTCAACTAAAGTCTTAGCAAGGGCTAACTTGCACCCACCAAATGCAGGTTTTATTATTTAGAGCAAAACCCTCAAGCAGTGAATGACCACCCCCTTTATACCCCCATATCTCACCAATACTCATAGAAAACTTGGGCCCATAACACACTTGGGAAAGGTAATACAAAAGGATTTACATTCAAAGCTCAAACAACTCACAGGTTTGGTTTGCATACAATTGTATTATGGGTAGGGTGAGGCAGGAAAGTAAAAAAGAACAGATTCACGAAAAGATATGGGAAACCCTTGAGGAGAAAAAAGAAGGAGTTCACTACAGCGATTTGGTGAGGGTCTTGAGCGAGAAACTACCAGGCATTAACAAAAATACCATTCACTGCGCTCTGTAATGAGTGAAAACTCAAAAGTTCTTAACCCGGATAGGGGTTTCTATATCCTGAAAAATACTATCAAACGCAAGCTCCTGACGCTGAAAAAAGGTTAAAGAACACAATTTCTACGAGCCCTTTGCAGAATACTTGAAGGAGGAGCTCCAAGAGTGCACAAGAACCTTGGTCTTAGGCAATAACCAGTTTAGGGACAAGTGGGGTACACCTGACGTTATTGGCATATACAGGCTGTCTACTATAGCCCGCCTACAGCCACTGCCTGAAATAATATCCGCAGAAATTAAAACAGACACTTCCCAGCTTATAACAGCTTTCGGTCAGGCATGTGCCTATAAGCTATTCAGTCATTATGTTACAGATTTGGTATAGGCTTAGTTGTGGATGTGGATAACCCAAGCTTTACTTTAAAAATGAGGGCAATCAAAGGAGAACCAGACTACTTTTATCTAAACGAATATCTTGAAAGGCTTTCCAAAGAACAGCTTAGGGATTTGTTTGATTAGTAGCCTTTAAAAGGTTGATTTCTTACCCAGAATGCGAATTTTTGTATTATACTTAAACATGATACATATCATACTGGAGGTGCTGTATGAAAAATTTAATTTTTAACACGCCAGACCACAAGGTGGTATTCTTCGAGGAACTCACTCCAGCTAGTGCGGTTCAGGCAAACCAAGTGCTTATAATACACAAAGGTGAAGGCATGCTTTTGGACCCAGGAGGTCACAAAGTCAAGCTTCTCTCCGACCTATCCATATACATACCACCCAACCAGATAAAATACATATTCTTGTCCCACCAAGACCCAGACATAGTAGCTTCCATAAACGGCTGGCTCATGACCACAAAAGCTGTTGCCTATATATCAAAGCTCTGGATGCGTTTTCTACCACACTTTGGACTGGATTCTCAATTGGAGGACAGGGTTTTTCCCATAGATGACCGCGGGACCGTGCTAAAACTTGGGGGTGATTGTGAGTTGTATATATTACCTGCACACTTTTTACATTCTGAGGGCAACTTCCAGGTTTATGACCCGTGTTCCAAAATTCTGTTTTCGGGTGACCTTGGTGCTTCCCTTGGTCAAGACTACTTTGTGGTTGAGGACTTTGACAAACACATAAGATACATGGAAGGATTCCACAGAAGGTATATGGTAAGCAACAAGGTGCTTCGTTTCTGGGCAAACATGGTAAGGCAGTTAGACATTGAAATGATAGTACCGCAGCATGGTGCCATCTTCAAGGGAAAGGACATGGTAAACCGCTTTATTGAATGGGTGGAAAATTTAGAGGTGGGCGTAGACCTTCTCACGCAGGACATGTATAGGGTACCCACAGAGCAAAAAGCACAGGCATAGGCATAGTTAGAAGCTCATGTTCTCCACCATCCATACATAAAGATTCAGGAATTTGCTTCCTTTTACAACAAAGTTTATGCTAAGAGTGCATGAAGGATTTTGTTCACTTACACCTACACACACAATACTCTCTTTTGGACGGTGCTATAAAAGTCAAAGACTTAGCAAGCAAAGCCATAGATTATGGATACAGTGCGGTTGCCATTACGGACCACGGAAATCTTTTTGGGATTGTGGACTTTTACAAAAGTATGAAGTCTGCGGGCATAAAACCCATAATAGGCATGGAGGCTTACTTTACCACAGGCTCACGCTTTGACAGAAAGGGAAAGGCCTCGGAGGATAACATAACCGACAAGCAAAACCACCACCTTATACTCATAGCAAAGGATGACGAAGGGTTAAGGAACCTTATGAAGCTTTCTACCCTCTCCTACAAGGAGGGTTTTTATTACAAACCGAGGATAGACTATGAGCTTCTCAGTCAGTATCACAAGGGGCTTGTAGCCATAACCGCTTGCCTTAAAGGTGTCCCTACTTACTACGCCAGCATAGGGGAGGAGGGCAAAGCTGAGGAGTGGGTTAAAAAGTTTCTAGACCTCTTTGGAGATGACCTTTACCTTGAGCTTCAGTCCAACTCTCTACCAGAGCAGGAGGTTGCCAACAGAACCCTTATAGATATAGCTAAAAGGTTAGGTGTTAAGCTGGTAGCTACCAACGACTCTCATTACCTTCTTCCTGAGGATAGGTTAGCCCATCAGGTGCTTATGGCAATACAGATGAAAAAGACACTTATGGAAGTGCAGCAGGGGGGAGGTCTCAAGTGTGTCAACGAGGGTCTTCATTTTGCAAGACCTGAGGAGGTTTGGGAGAAGTTCAAGGACAAGTTTGACGGGTGGGAAAGGGCACTTTTAAATACACTTGAGGTGGCGGAAAAGACCGCAGGTAGTTTTTCCCTTCTGGAGGGTGGTGGCTACCTTATGCCCCACTTCCCCACTGACGGCATGCCTTTGCAGGAGTTTTTGAAGGAGTTGGCGATAAAAGGATTAAGGCAGAGAATAGAGCAGGGTATTGCAAAGGACAGCAAAGAGTATTGGGACAGGCTATTTTACGAGTTGGACGTGGTCTCCCGTATGGGCTTTGAAGGGTATTTTCTCATAGTCCAGGACTTTATAAATTGGGCAAAGTCCCAAGGTATTCCAGTAGGACCCGGAAGAGGCTCTGCTGCAGGCTCTTTGCTTGCCTTTTCTCTGGGTATAACGGACGTGGACCCAATTAGGCACGGTCTTCTCTTTGAGAGGTTTTTAAACCCTGAAAGGGTCAGCATGCCAGACATCGACGTGGACTTTTGCATGGAAAATAGGGACAAGGTAATAGAGTACGTAAGAGGCAAATACGGTTCTTCAAACGTAGCTCAGATAATCACCTACAATGTAATGAAGGCAAAGCAAACCTTAAGAGACGTAGCCCGTGCTTTGGGAATCCCATATCAAACCGCAGACAGCTTGGCTAAGCTCATACCCCAGGGTGATGTGCAAGGTACCTGGCTTTCTCTCGAAGAAATGTTTTTGGTGCCCATAGAAGAGCTTTTAAACAAATACGGAAAACACAGAACCGATATAGAGGAAAATGCTACAAGGTTTAGAAGGCTGTGCGAAAACGACCCAGAGCTTAAAAAACTCGTGGAGATTGCCCTTAGGTTAGAAGGTTTAACCAGACACACCTCTCTTCATGCTGCCGGTGTGGTTATAGCCCCGAATGCTCTAGAAGAGCTCCTCCCTCTGTACTATGACAAGGACGGCGGGGTAGCTACACAGTTTGATATGGTCAAGTTGGAGGAGCTGGGTTTTATAAAGATGGACTTTTTGGGTCTTAAGACCCTTACAGAACTTCAAAAAACCAGAAACCTGATAAAGGAAAGACATGGAGTTGAAATAAACTACCTTAGTCTTCCCTTGGATGATATCGCAGTTTACAACCTTCTGAGGGAGGGAAACACTACGGGAGTCTTCCAGCTGGAAAGTGCAGGCATGAAAAGACTTTTGGTAAAACTGCAGCCTGACAGCTTTGATGACATAGTGGCAGTCCTTGCCCTCTATAGACCAGGACCGCTAAAAAGCGGTCTCGTGGACAGCTACATAAACAGAAAGCATGGCAAAGAATCTGTTGAGTATCCCTTCCCAGAGCTTGAGCCAGTACTAAAAGAAACTTACGGAGTGTGGGTATACCAAGAGCAAATAATGAAAGCTTCTCAGGTGCTTGCTGGCTTTACACCCGGCGAGGCAGATACGCTTAGGAAAGCTATAGGGAAGAAGAAGGCAGACCTTATGGCTAAAATGAAGGAAAAGTTCATAAGCGGTGCGGTGGAAAGAGGCTACGACGAAGCTAAGATAAGGGAGCTGTGGGAGGACATAGAAAAGTTTGCAAGCTACTCCTTTAACAAGTCTCACTCGGTAGCCTACGGCTATCTGTCTTATTGGACTGCATACCTTAAGGCTCACTACCCAGAGGAGTTTTTCTGCGTCAAGCTTTCCACGGAAAAAAACGACAAGAAGTTTATAAACCTGTTAAAGGATGCAAAAAACGAGGGCTTTAGGCTCCTACCACCAGACATAAACAAAAGCGGTGTAGATTTTATTATTGAAGACGAAAAAACTATAAGGTTTGGGCTTGCTCGCATAAAAGGCGTGGGAGAAGAAACTGCAAGACATATAATTGATAGTAGAAAAAGACCATGGACTTCTCTCGGGGACTTTGTGCGTAGCGTGGACTCTAAAAAGGTCAACAAAAAGACCCTTGAAGCTCTAATAAAGGCTGGTGCCTTTGACTTTATGGGTGAGGACCGCTCTCGTCTACTACAAAAATTAGAGAATGGCTCTTCCATCTTTATGAAAGGTCTATTTGGACAGAAGGAAGAAAACATCCAAGAAGACTTATCCAAGTACGAGAAGGAGGTTCTTGGCTTTTACATATCCTCCCACCCTCTTGACCCCTA
Organism: Aquificaceae bacterium; assembly: GCA_025057455.1. Lineage (GTDB taxonomy): Bacteria > Aquificota > Aquificia > Aquificales > Aquificaceae > Pampinifervens. Next base: position 22,668 of record JANWWY010000012.1, on the reverse strand, counting down.
CGAAAAGCTTTTAAAGGGTAAAGTTTCCACCATAGACCTCTTAGAAGAAGCACAATCAGGAACTTATACCCTTGCGGGTGTAATTACGGACCTAAAAGTAAAGAAAACACAAAAGGGCAATAGATTGGCAGTCTTTAACCTTGTAGATAAAACAGGAATACAAGAGGTCATAGTTTTCCCCGACATATACGAACAGAATGCGGACAAGATAAAGGAAGACCAGGTAATAGTGGGTAAATTTGACTTGGATGTGGACGAGGAAACAGAAGAGACGAAACTCTTGCTTAGAGAAGTTTACACAACAGAGGAGTTTTTTAAGGAACAGACGGGGAACATAAGGCTTGTGTTCACAAAGGAAATAGAAGAAGAAAGCATAAAAACCCTCCGCAACATCATAGAGCAATACACGAGGGAGGATGGAAAGGAGCTTATACTTGACCTACGCATAAATGGCTACAGAACCTTGCTGCATGCAGACCCAAGGATAAAACTAAGCTCCGATGTGCTAAGGTTAAGGGATAAGCTTAAGGAATTTGGCGTAATTGTGGAAGTGTTGTAGCTATCACAGAAAAGGACAAAGCCATATAATGGATTAGGACATGAGGGGTCTCTTTAGAGATGTTAAAACGGAACTTTGGCGTAGTTATCACTGGCAAATTCAGAATAGGATAAAAACAAAGGAAGAGCTCAAAAGGTACATAAGGCTAACACCAGAGGAAGAAGAAGGTATAGATAAAACCTACAGTCTTTATCCCATGGCTATAACCCCCTATTACCTCTCTCTCATAGACCCAGAAGACCCACAGGACCCAATAAGACTACAGGCAGTGCCAAGAGCGGTAGAAGTAGATGAAAAGGTGCAAGCTTTGGGCGAGCCAGACCCATTTAAGGAAGAAGGGAGCATTCCGGGGCTTACCCACCGTTACCCCGACAGGGTTTTATTTACCCTTACTACCTTTTGTGCGGTTTACTGCAGGCATTGTATGAGAAAGAGGATATTTCAAGAAGGAGAGAGGGCAAGGACAAAGGAAGAAATAGATAGGTTTGTAGAGTATCTCAAGTCTCGGGAAGAGGTAAGGGAGGTTCTCCTTTCGGGTGGTGAGCCTTTGTCTGTGAGCAACGAGAAGCTAAACTATGTGCTTTCAAAAATAAGGGAAGTGTCCCATGTGGAGGTGATAAGAATAGGCACCAGGCTTCCCGTGCTTGCACCCCAAAGGTTCTTTGACGACGAGCTCTTAGGTATCTTAGAAAGGCATTCTCCAATCTGGATAAACACTCACTTTAACCATCCAAGGGAAATTACCGAAGAATCTGCGGAAGCGGTAGAACGTCTGCTTAGGCACGGTGTGCCAGTTAACAACCAGACTGTGCTTTTAAAGGGCGTAAACGACAATCCAGAGGTGGTGTTAAAGCTCATGAGGGAACTGCTCAGGATAAAGGTGCGTCCAGTCTACCTTTTTCACTGCGACCCGGTAAAGGGTGCGGTGCACTTCAGGACGAGCCTTGAAAAGGGTCTTGAGATAATGGAATACTTAAGGGGAAAGATTTCTGGAATGGGTATACCCACCTACGCAGTAGACTTGCCCGGCGGAAAGGGAAAGGTGCCAGTAAGCCCCAATTACATAGTCAAAAGAGAGGGACAAACCTATCTTTTTAGAAGCCCTTTAGACGGTTTTGTAGAATACACCATATGCGATGCGGAAGCACCTTAGGCTTTTTCTCTCCGTTTTTCTTGATGTCTTTAGGGAAGATTTAGGCTATCACAGTGCCTCTTTGACTTATCAATTTTTGACGGTTATAGGTTCTCTCTTTATGCTACTTGGCTTTGCCTCCACGTACTTGCCCTTCCTTGAGCCTTCAAGGGTCTATGAGTATTTACAAGGCATCCTTCCCTCTTATGCGAGCGTAGTCTTTGAAAAGTTAATGCCATTGTACAAGGGAAGAGCCACTGGCTCCTTGGTGTCTTTCATACTTGCCTATTACTTTTCCCTTTCCTTTGCCAAGTCTTTAAACACAGCCTTTGGCTTTCTGTACAGAAAAAAGCCTGTGGAGAGGGAAATCTTCTTCTGGGTTTTTATGCCACTCCTGATACTCCTATACGCTGGATTTCTTTCCCTTGCGGTTACCCTCTTAACTCTAAGTAAATCCTACTTTGGTGGCATGTTTCAGAGGCTTGCGGAGCTTCTTAACTTCCTGCTTGTGTTAATCATGATAATAATGATTTATAGTTCTTACTTTCGCCTCAGACGGTCTGTTTTCTTATCTTCTATTCTTGTAGCACTCATGCTATTTCTACTGAACAAGTTTTTCTCAACAATAATGGTGAAGCTGATAAGCGCCAGTCCCATGTACAGCGTGTTAGGCTCTCCTCTCCTTTTCCTTGTGTGGCTATACTACTCTTTTTTCTGCCTGCTTTTCGGCGTTCGAGTTGTTTTTAGGTTAGACCAGCCTTTCAAGTAAGTTATTGGCACCGTTTAGCTTTTGGTATGCGCTGGACAGCACGTAGTATAGCTGTTCGCCCTCCGCTATGGAAAGGTCGTACAGGGTTACGCTAAGGTCCTTCAACACATGGTACAGGGTGGTGTATAGGCTTTCGTCCAACTTTCTGTCTGGGTTAGGTATTTCCCTGTAGGTTTGCATGATGTAATCGCACATACCTTTTATGCTTTTGGCTATGTTAAGCACCTCGGGGTCGTGGGCATATATCTGCACTACCTCTGCGTACCTTTCCTCTATTTCCTTAGCGGTGCTCCTAAATAACAAGTCCTCAAGAAAGAAGATTTCTTGTCCCATAGCAGTCCTCCCATATAAATATCGTCACTTGATAGGCATTTTCAACGGCTAAAAGTGTCAAGAAACTCAAGAATTTGGTCAATACCTCTTGCTTGAATGAGTCCTTCAACGGAATGAGTTTTGTAACCTATTATGGGTTTTTCCAGTATGAGGGCATAGGCTATTTCTGAAAGAGTTCCCCAGTTTCCACCTATTGCTACTACCACATCACCGCTTGCCACCACCAAGGGGTTTCTGTTATGGCTCATGCCAGTCTTTATTTTTATGTCTACGTAAGGGTTTGCTTCCGTGCCTTCGTAGGAGGGTAAAATGCCTACAGTAAGCCCACCTTCTTCCTTTGCACCTTTACATACCGCTTCCATGATGCCAGTGCGACCACCACAGACCACAATCCATCCTCTCTTGGCAATTTCCTTGCCAAGCTGGTATGCAACCTTATATTCTTCCTCCTCTGGCAATGCTTTTGAAGAGCCTATCACCGCTACTTGAATCATGGTGCGTTAAAAACCAAAGAGGCTTTCCCCTTCTCCAAAACCCTTTTTAGATAGTAGCCTGTGTAAGATTTGGGGTTTTCCGCAACCTCTTCGGGCGTTCCCACTGCAACCACGTATCCACCCTTTTCACCTCCTTCTGGTCCTAAGTCTATTATCCAGTCCGCACACTTTATTACGTCCAAGTTATGCTCTATTACCACTACGGTGTTGCCCTTGTCTACCAATCTTTGGAGTATGTCAACAAGCTTTTTTACATCGTCCACATGAAGACCCGTGGTAGGTTCATCCAAGAGGTATAGGGTCCTTCCTGTTTCCTTCTTTGACAGCTCTCTTGATAGTTTTATCCTCTGGGCTTCCCCTCCAGAGAGGGTGGTAGCTGGCTGTCCCAACCTTATATAACCAAGCCCTATGTCCTTTAGGAGCTTTAGCTTCCTCCTTATGGTGGGTACGTTCTCAAAAAACTCGTAGGCTTCGTCCACCGTCATGTCTAAAACATCCGCTATGTTTTTCCCCTTGTATAGAACATCAAGGGTTTCCCTGTTATACCTTCTACCTTTACAAACATCGCAAGTCACGTATACGGGTGGTAAAAAGTGCATCTCTACCTTTATGACGCCTTCACCCTGACAGGCTTCGCACCTTCCGCCTTTTACGTTAAAGGAAAACCTTCCCGGGCTGTATCCCCTCGCCTTTGCCTCCGGTGTTTGAGCAAACAAGTCCCGTATCAGGTCAAAAACTTTAGTGTAAGTAGCCGGGTTGGAGCGGGGGGTTCTACCTATTGGGGACTGGTCTATGTTTATTACTTTGTCAAGGTTTTCAAGACCCTCTATCCTGTCAAAACCCTCCGCTTCCGCACTGCCACCGTAGAAAATGCCCCTGGCGTATTCCCATAAGATGTCGTATATAAGCGTGGACTTACCACTTCCCGAGACGCCGGTAATGCACACAAAAAGACCTAATGGGATTTCCACGGTGATGTTTTTAAGGTTGTGCTTTCTTGCACCCACTATCTTAAGCCACCTATCTGTTGGTTTTCTTCTCATAGAAGGCACGGGCACGCCGAGCCTACCAGAAAGGTAAGCACCAGTGAGGGAGTTAGGGTCGGAAAGAAGCTCCTCCACAGTCCCTTGAAAGACCACCTTTCCCCCTTCCTTTCCCGCACCAGGACCCATGTCTATTACCCAATCCGCACTTAAAATGGTCTCTGGGTCGTGCTCTACCACTATTACCGTGTTTCCCAAATCTCTGAGGTCCCTGAGGGTGTTTATGAGTTTGTCTGTGTCTCTGGGATGTAAACCTATGGAAGGTTCGTCCAACACGTAGAGTACGCCTGTAAGCTTAGAGCCTATCTGCGTGGCAAGCCTTATTCTTTGCATTTCTCCGCCGGAGAGAGTTGTAGCACTGCGTGCCAAGTCCAAGTAGTCTAAGCCCACGTTTATTAAAAAACCAAGCCTGCTGGATATTTCCCTTATGAGCCTCTCCGCAACTATGAGCTCCTTGCCCCTGAGTTGGTGCGTAAGACCGTCAAAAAATTCCTTTGCCTCTCGAATGGGCATTAGTGCCACGTCCCATATGCTTTTGCCGCTTATAAGCACGGACATTGCCTCGGGCTTTAGCCTTGAACCACCACAATCGGGGCAAGGCTTCTCCCTTATGAATTCGCTTATCTCCTCCCTTAATTTTTCTGACTCTTCTTCCAAAAACCTCCTTTCTAAGTGCTTTACAATACCCTCAAAGTTCCCACCCTCAAGAGAGCCACCGTATAGGAGAAAGTTTTTCACGCTGGTGGGAAGGTCCTTCCACGGTGTGCGGGGGTCATAGCCCAGCTTTCTCAGTATGTTCATTATAGGATACCTCAAGTAGTCAAAGAAAGAAGAGTCGGTGATGCGAAGGGCATCCACCGCAGGCTCTTTTTCGTCTATAAGAAGTCTTGTATCCACTTCCCACTTGACACCTAATCCCTTACAGGTCTGGCATGCTCCATAAGGAGAGTTAAAGGAAAAAAGCCTAGGGGAGAGTTCCGCTATGGAGAAGCCGTGGTCTGGGCAGGTGAGCCTCTCGCTAAATATCTCTTCTCTGTTGTCTTCCACATCCTCAATCTTTAAAAGCCCTTTGGAAAGCTCCAAAGCCTTTTCTATGCCAGTTAGAAGTCTTGCCCTCTCCTCTTCTTCAAGGGTAAACCTGTCCACAAGGAGGTCTATGTGGTGCTTTTTGTTTTTGTCCAAGGGTGGCACCTCTGGGATTCTCATGTATTGACCGTCCACTTTCACACGGGAAAAGCCCATACGGTCAAGGTCTTTTAGGAGCTCTCTAAACTCACCCTTCTTCCCTCTTACCAAGGGTGACAGTACCGCAATACGCTTCCCTCTGTACTTTTCCCACACCTTTTCTAAAATCTCGTGGGCGGAGAGGCCCTCCAAAAGCCTTCCGCACTCTGGACAGTGAGGCTTTCCTATGTTTGCCCAAAGCACGCGCATGTAGTCGTATATTTCTGTTACCGTTCCTACGGTAGACCTTGGATTTTTTGAAGTGGTCTTTTGGTCTATGGCTATGGCAGGTGAAAGACCCTCTATGATGTCTACCTCTGGCTTTTCCATAACACCCAAAAATTGTCTTGCGTAGGAAGACAGAGACTCCACATACCTTCTTTGACCCTCTGCGTAGAGGGTGTCAAAGGCAAGGGAGGATTTACCAGAGCCAGAAGGTCCCGTAATTACCACAAGTTTGTTTTTGGGAATATCAAGGTCTACGTTTTTCAAGTTATGCTGACGGGCACCCCTTATTACTATTTTGTCCTGCATGGGTAAACAATAAAATATTAACACCCTGCAAAGAAAATGCAGTAGACATTCTTGAATAAGCTTTGCTAACGATAAACTCTTCTGGGGGCTTTTGCCCCTTCTGTTTTTTTTTATTAGGTTCTGCACTCTTTTAAGGGGATGCTGTAAGCCTGTTTTGTTGTAAAATATAAGCTTTAATGCCAAGACGCACCGACATAAAAAAGATACTCATCGTAGGCTCAGGACCCATAGTAATAGGTCAAGCGGCGGAGTTTGACTACTCGGGCACTCAAGCCTGCAAAGCACTGCTTCAGGAAGGTTACGAGGTGGTTCTGGTCAACTCAAACCCAGCCACCATAATGACCGACCCTCAGTTTGCCCACAGGACATACGTAGAGCCTCTTACTCTTGAAGTTTTAGAAGAAATCATAAGGGTGGAAAGCCCCCATGCCCTTCTGCCTACCCTTGGTGGTCAGACTGCCCTCAACCTTGCGGTAAAACTCCACGAGGAGGGCATTCTGGAAAGGTACAATGTAAGGCTAATAGGTGCAAGCTACGAAGCCATAAAGAAGGGTGAGGACAGAGACCTTTTCAGAAGGTCTATGCAGAGGATAGGTCTAAAGGTTCCACCCAGCGTTGTAGTTTCCTCCCTACAAGAAGCCCTCGAAAAGGTTAAGGAAGTTGGCTTCCCCGCAATACTTAGACCAGCCTTTACCCTTGGTGGCTCTGGTGGTTCCATAGCTTACAACATGGAAGAGTTTAAAGAAAAGGTAGAAGTAGCACTAAAAACATCACCCATACATCAGGTTCTAATTGACAAGTCTCTCATAGGTTGGAAGGAGTTTGAGTTTGAAGTCATAAGGGATTCAAAGGACAATGTGATAATAGTCTGTAGTATAGAAAACTTTGACCCTATGGGAGTGCACACGGGAGATTCTATCACCGTAGCACCAGCCCAGACGCTCACAGACAAAGAGTATCAAATACTGAGAGATGCCTGCATAGCCATAATGAGGGAAATAGGTGTGGATACTGGCGGTTCCAACATACAGTTTGCGGTAAACCCTGAAAACGGAGACTTTTATGTGATAGAGATGAACCCAAGAGTGTCACGCTCTTCCGCTCTTGCCTCAAAGGCTACTGGCTTCCCCATCGCAAAGGTAGCCGCTAAGCTTGCGGTAGGCTACACCCTTGACGAGCTGAAAAACGACATTACCAAGCACACCCCTGCCTCTTTTGAACCTTCAATAGATTATGTCGTAGTAAAGATTCCACGGTTTGACTTTGCCAAGTTTCCCAGGGCTGAGAAGACGCTTGGAACTATGATGAAGTCTGTAGGCGAGGTTATGGCTATAGGGAGAACTTTCAAGGAATCCCTTGGGAAAGCCATAAGGAGCTTAGAGCAAGACACCTACGGGCTTGCCTTTCCTGACAAGTCTTCTATGAGTGATGAGGAATTGCGCTGGGGCATAAGAACGCCCAACCCCAACAGGCTATGGTTCATATCCGCCGCCTTTAGAAAAGGTTATTCAGTTCAAGAGGTATATGAGCTTAGCAAAATAGACCCGTGGTTTTTGGAAAATATAAGACAGATAGTGGATTACGAAAAGGTCCTAAAGGAGTCAGAACTTACCCCAGAGATCCTAAGGGTTGCCAAGGAAATGGGCTATTCAGACTACGAAATAGCCAAACTAAAAAACCTCTCAGAAGAAGAAATACAAAACCTCAGACAAAGTTGGAATATAAGACCAGCCTTCAAAGGTGTGGATACCTGTGCGGGTGAGTTTTTAGCCTACACTCCCTATTACTATTCAACCTACGAAAGACCCTACTATAGCCTTGAAGATGGGGAAATTCTGGATGAGGATTAGGCTCAGTTTAAGCTCTCGGGATAAGGTTCTAAGAAGGTTTGCTCCATAAGGTACTGGCTTTCAAATCTGTAGGCATAAGCCTTTAGAAATTCCATAAGAGTCCTCCGCTGTAAGACACCTCTCTTGTAGTCTTCCACCAGCTTGAGGAAGTGCTCCCTTTCTCCCCTGTTTAGCTTGCTTGAGAGATGCCCAAAGGCATGAAGTATGGTGTTTACTTCCTGACCCTTTGATGGTCTTCTGCTTATGGCCCTTAAAAAAAGTTCCCTATACTGAGTTAAGACTTGCGGTAGATTCTCCTCTTTGGCGCTGGCTACGAGCCTTCCCATTTCCCTTAACTTCACCTGAGAATGTGCCATGAGCATGTATTTGTTCCTTTGATGGAACAGCATAAGCTCGTTGACTTTTTTTATACTCATAAGACTTTCCCTCAGGTCTGCGATGGCAAAGACTCTGACGAGAAAGTGGTGCCTTAGCTCTTGGTTTTTTAGCCTTCCTTCGTCCTCTACGGGAAGCAATTCAAACTCCTCCAAAACCTTCATAGCAAAAAGCCCTTTGCCTTTTGAATAAAATTCCTTGCCTTCTTTGTCTTTATAAACCTTTGTGTTGGAAACACCGCAGGAAGGGGACTTACTCTTTAGGATAAAGCCGTCTACTTCGGGAAGGTTCTCTATAAAGCTCTGGGCAAACTGGTGCATTCTATCCGTTAGCTCAAGACCTGTAGAGGGTTGCGAAAGACCGTATTGGCTATCCTTTTTGTATACAATTATCTTGTCCCTTGGGACGCCCAAGCCTATAGCAACCTCTGGACAAACTTCTATGACTTGGCAGTAGCCTAAGAGTTTTAAAACGAACTCATCCCTAACATCTTGACCGTTATACCTGACGGGCTTGAGATTTAGGCAAGCACTTACAACAAGCCTTGGCTTTCTGAACTCTCTCACATATAGCATTATATGCAAGCCCCCAGAGGGGGCAAGACATTACTTAGGCATAATGACCGTATCTATCACGTGTATAACACCGTTGGATGCTTCTATATCTGTCTTTACTATGTTAGCGTTGTCTATCTTGGCACCTCCCTTCAGTGTTATGGTAGCTTGCTGACCCTGAACTGTCTTAACCTTCTGTCCGTCTTTTAAGTCCTTTGAATAAACTTTACCTTCTACCACATGGTAGAGTAAAACCTTCCTTAGAGCCTCTTTGTCCTTCAGAAGGGCATCCAGCCTATCCTTTGGTATCTTTGCAAAAGCCTCATCTGTAGGTGCAAAAACTGTAAAGCAGCACTTGTTGGCTAAAGTGTCTTCCAGCCCGGCCTCTTTGACTGCGATAAGAAGGGTCTTGAACTGACCAGCTTGCTGTGCGGTTTGGACTATGTTAGGCTTGCCACCTGTCTTCTGCCCACCCTTTTCGTGCATGCCTGCTATGGCAAGCCCAAGGGCAAAGGAAAAAACTGCGGTGCCCAATAGGGCTTTTTTGAGAAAAAGTTTTGTAAACATGTTTCTCACCTCCTTTGGTTTTGCTTTTAAAATAAGGCAAGAAGGAAGGCTTCTATAGGCTATGGTTTACCGTACAATTTCCACTTTTTACATTTTATTACTCCTCATTTGTTTAAGCTGGGTCATCAGCAACTGCTATGTCTAACTTGTTCTAGCCTTTACTATCTATGTTTTATTCGCTTATAATAGCACTTATGCTTACTACAATAGTCTCTTTACTTAGCATGCTTGCCATATCCATAAGCGGTATAGCTATTGTATTGGGTATATTCTTCATAAAGGCGGGAAATAGGGAAGCCCACAGAAAGGCTATGATAACCGCTTCTGTGTTTGCTCTTGTTTTCGTTTTACTCTACGTTTTAAGAAATGTTCTTCAAGCTCAGGGGCTTGTGCCCGTTGGAAAATACGAAGGACCTCACAAGGGGCTTTTTCTTTTCATACTCTGGTCTCATACCGCACTGGCTATAGCGAACTTTCCTCTGGCTGTGATAACCCTCAGGTATGCCTTTAAAGGTATGTTTGAGAAACACAGAAAAATAGCACCAATTACAGCCTTTGTTTGGATATACGTGGCGGTGACTGGTTGGCTTATCTTTTACTTTATGCAGTTTTTAAACCCATGAACTTGAGAATAGGCATAGGGTTTGATTCTCATGAATTTCAGGAAGGAAAGCCCCTTATCTTGGGGGGTGTTCGCATAGAATTTCCTAAGGGTTTAAAGGGTCATTCAGATGGAGATGCTCTACTTCATGCTATTACCGATGCCCTTTTGGGTGCCCTTGGAGAGCCAGACATAGGCGAGCTTTTCCCGGACAAAGACCCAAGGTGGAAGGATGCGGATTCAAAGGTTTTTCTCTTAGAAGCCCTAAGGAGGATGGAACAAAGGGGATATAGAATAGTAAACCTTGACTGCGTAATAGTGGCAGACCAGCCAAGAATCTCACCCTACAAGGAGTCAATAAGGAAGAGCTTATCAGAGCTCTTGCGTGTTCCCCAAGAGAGCATTTCCATAAAGGGAAAAAGTAGGGAAGGTTTTTGTATGGATGACGGTTTGGCTTGCTTATGCACTATTCTTTTAATCTATGAAGGTTAACCTTGTTCTTTCTGGGGGTGCTGCCCGGGGCATAGCCCACATAGGTGTAATAAAAGCTTTAGAGGAGCTCGGTTTTGAAATTTCTGCGGTCAGTGGCGTTAGTGCTGGTGCCCTTGTGGGAGCTTTCTACTGCGATGGATATACACCAGAGGAGATGATGCGCGTGGTAAAAGAAAAGAGCTGGCTTAGATTTTTAAGACCCACGGTGCCAAGGTTGGGTCTTATATCTCTTAGGGATGCGGAAAAGTATCTAAGAAGCATGCTCTCTGCGGAGAGGTTTGAGGACCTCAAGAGGAAGCTTTTCGTCGGAGCCGTGGACATAAAGAGCGGAAAAACCTTATTCTTTGATAGCGGAAGCCTTTTTCCGCCTATCCTTGGAAGCTGTGCCCTTCCTGGAATTTTTGAGCCTATAAAGTATGGAAACTATCTTCTGGTGGATGGGGGTATAACCAACAACTTACCAGTGGAGCCACTCTTGGGACAAGAGGGTCTTTTGGTGGGTGTGGATGTCAACCCCAACACCTCCATGGAAAAGGTAGGGAACATATTCCAAATTCTGGTAAGAAGCTTTTTATTATCTGTAAGGTCTAACGTGGATAAAAGAAAGGAGCTATGCCACGTGGTCATAGAGCCAAGCATCTATAGCTATTCCCCTCTAAGCCTTCTAAAGGCTGAGGAAATATACAGACTAGGTTACGAAAAGACTATGAAGGTTATGAGCCCCTATGCCCAATAACGGAATAATACTGGACCCTTCCGAAAGCAAGCTAAAGGTTATAAGCAGAGTTTTCAGGTTGGCTATGCCCATAATTTTCTCAAACCTTCTTTACACTGTAGAGAGTGCCTTTTCCATAATTCTGGTATCTGGGCTTTCGGCCACCGCAGTGGCGGCGGTAGGCTACTCCGCCAGCATGCTATGGTTTATCTACTCCCTTATGGCTCTTGCTTACACAGGCACATCGGTTTTGGTAGCTCAGAGGGTAGGTGCTGGTAAGGACCCATCGCCAGTCTTACTTTGGGGTATTCTTCTCTCGGTGCTCATAGCCCTTCCCTTAACCTTCTTTGGAGAGGATTTGGTGTCCTATCTTATGCACAACTTCGGTGCCTCTCAAAGCGTAGTAATGCTCGCAAGGGAATATCTAAAGCCTGTCTTTTTGTTTATCACTGTAGGGTTTGCAACCAATGCTCTTTATGCAGGTTATAACGGCTACGGGGACACAAAAACACCCTTCAAGGTAGCCCTTCTGATGAACTTGGTAAACATAGGGTCTGCCTACCTTCTCATATACGGGAAGTTTGGGTTTCCAAGACTTGAGGTTGCCGGTGCTGGCTGGGGTGTAGCCCTTTCTGAGTTGGCAGGCATGCTTTTTTACCTTTTTATGTACATACGCTACAAAAAACCCTTTCCTATAAGTTTTAGGCTTGACAAAAGCATAGCCCTTCAGATGCTAAGGATTGGACTGCCTACTGCCTTAGAAAGGGCTTTTACAAGTCTTTCCTTTAATGTGTTTGTTGGTCTTGTGGCACAGTTTGGGGATAAGGTGTTGGCAGCGCATCAGGTTGGTCTAAGGGTTGAGAGCGCCTCCTTTATGATAGGTTTTGGTATGATGATAGCATCCACTACCCTTTCAGGACAGAACTACGGAGCCAAAAATTTTAGAGGTCTTGATTACGGGGTTAGACTATGCGCACACACCACAGCCCTCATAATGGGCATTATAGGCTTTTTTCTGCTACTTTTCCCTGAGCAATTTTCTCTAATATTTACAAGGGATAAGGAAGTTATACAGTACGCTTCTTATTATCTAATAATAGTGGCTCTTTCCCAGCCTCAAATGGCTTATGCAAGCATCTTTTCAGGCTCTTTAAAAGGTATGGGGAAAACCCACATACCCCTCGTGGTAAACCTCTCTTCCTTCTGGATATTTAGGATATTACCCTCTATGCTGGTTTTAAAGTTAATTCCCAACCCCATAGTGCCGTGGGTATTTATGAGCCTTGAAACCACATTACGAGCGATTATATTCTACCGGGCTTATAAAAAGGAAATAAAAAAGGTTTTATGAGTTCTTGCCTCTTTTGTTTTGATACATAAGTTCGTCCGCTTCCTTTATCATATCTTCCAAGCTGGTGTACTTTTCTTCCGCTTCAACTACACCATAACTAAAGGACAGCCTAAGCCTTTCATCGTTAACAATTATCTCCATTTCTTCTAAGCTATTTTTCAGCCTCTCTGCAACTCCCTTAGCTTGCTCCTTTCTTGTGCCAGGCATAAGTATGGCAAACTCGTCCCCACCCCACCTGGCGAGTATATCTTTAGCCCTTAAGCTTTGTCTAAAAAGATGTGCCACACGCTTTAGCACTACATCACCTACGGAATGTCCGTAAAGGTCGTTTATTTTCTTAAAACCGTCCAGGTCAATCAATACTAAGGAGAAAAGGGCATTTCTTCTCTTGTATTCTTCAAAAGCCTCAGCCAAAGCCCTTTCAAAGGAGCGTCTGTTAAAAGTGTTGGTTAAATAGTCTATATTTGCCTCTGATTCCGCTTGCTCCAATCTCATTCTTAGTTCTTCTATAATGTGTTGTTGTTCTTCTATTTTCTTAAGGAACTTTTCGTTCTGTGCCTTTATATCCTTTATGTGCATAAGGATATCAAGAAGCAGTGGAGCAAGCTCGCTCTGAGAAAGCTCACTTTCCATATCGGAAAGCTCCCTTTCCTTCCTGCTTGCATACTCCTTATGCTCTTTCAACAGCACCTGAAAATCTTTTATAAGGTTGGTAATAACTTCAAGGGTTATTTCCACATCAAACTTTATGTCGCTTATTCTCTCACCCGTGTGAAGGGACTGGTATATTTCTATAAGCTCCGCATCGCTTGGAATTTTGCCCTTATTTTCAAAAACGAGACAAAACACTGTAAACCACTTTTCGTAATTTTTTGGTGTAGGCAATATATTGTTCCTCACCAAAAATTTAAGCTCCTCCCTTATGATATCCCCCAGAAGTTTTACTTCCTCGTCCTTTAAGGGTAGCCCCCTCATAAGCTTAAAGTGCAGTTTACAGTTGTTCATGCAATCCTCCCTTGGGAATATATTTTATACCCATGGGAATATTTATTGAAGACCTTCTAAACTTTGGAAATCTTATTGATGCGGAGTTAGAGTTCAAGCTTAGACCATCGGATATAAAAAGAGCCTACAACAGCCTTGATTTTGAGATAAAAGATAGCTTGCTTATTATAATTGTTAGGAAAAAGGTGCTTTTTCTCAACAAAAGCACCGAGGTCAGGCTTTCTGAAGGTGATGCAACTACGAAGAAGGAGAGAGAAAGTCAACGACAATGGGTCTTTTTTAAAATCCTCTCAAGGAACGGTCTGCAGGAGGTATTAAAAACGCCTGGTTTTACATTGGAGGGAGAAAAGCTCGGTATGGATGTTATGCCAATTGTTATACTTACAGAAACCTACGAAAAGATACCAAAACAATTTAAAGATAAACTGCTCATAAACAGATACAGGATAGGGAAGGATAGCCTTTCTGTCTTCTTTAAGTTTGAAAAATAATGGTATAATTCCTTTTTGGAGGAACGGGAATGGCAAGAATCTACTATGACCAGGATGCAAGCCTTGAACCGCTTATGGGTAAAACTGTCACAATACTTGGCTACGGAAGCCAAGGGCATGCGCACGCGCTAAACCTAAGAGACAGCGGTATAAGGGTAGTCATAGGTCTGTATGAAGGCAGTAAATCAAAGACAAAGGCGATAGCGGACGGTTTTACAGTACTCCCACCAGAAAGGGCAGTTCAAGAGGCTGATATAATAATGTTTCTCACGCCAGACACTGTACAGCCTCAGATATACAAGGAGAGCGTAGAACCCTTTCTGGATAGCTCTAAAAGTTTGGCTTTTGCCCATGGGTTTAACATCCACTTTAAGCAGATTGTACCACCAAGGGATGTGGATGTTTTTATGGTGGCGCCAAAGGGTCCCGGTCACTTGGTAAGGTGGATGTACGAAGAAGGTAAGGGTGTCCCAGCCCTTATAGCCATATATCAGGATGCTACTGGCATATGCAAAGATAAGGCTTTAGCCTACGCAAAGGCTATAGGTGCCACAAGGGCAGGAGTTATAGAGACCACCTTCAAGGAAGAAACAGAAACGGACCTTTTTGGTGAACAGGCGGTTCTTTGCGGTGGTGTGACCGCCCTTATAAAGTCAGGTTTTGAAACCCTCGTGGAAGCGGGATATCAGCCAGAGGTAGCCTACTTTGAGTGTTTGCACGAACTAAAACTCATCGTAGACCTCATATACCAATACGGTATAGCGGGCATGAGGTATTCTATATCGGACACCGCAAAGTATGGCGATGTTACAAGAGGTGAAAGAATTTACCAGATGGTAAAACCTCTAATGAAGGAAATACTAAGGGAAATACAAAAGGGCGAGTTTGCAAAGGAGTGGATACTGGAAAACCAGGCGGGAAGACCCGTCTTTAATGCGCTGTTAGAGTTAGACAGACATCACCTTATAGAAAAAGTTGGAGAAGAGCTAAGAAGGATGATGCCTTGGATAACGGGTAAGGAGCTCAAATGAACCTCACAAAAAGGAGAGAAGCTCTCAAAAGGGTTTACATGCCTGTGGGCATAGCTCTTTACAGATTACATTTTCCTCCCAATTTCATAACTCTTCTTTCCTTAGCCTTTGGTATGGCTTCCGCCTATGCCTTTTACAACGGTAAGCTTCTTACCGCTGCCAGTCTGCTTTTGCTGTCTGGGCTTTTTGACCTTGCGGACGGCATGGTGGCAAGGCTTTCTGAAAAGGCTTCTAAGTTTGGTGCCGTATTTGACTGGCTTGCGGATAAATGGGTAGATGGCTTTGTGTTGGGAGCTGTTGGCTACACCTACGCAGGTCCGCTCACAGCCATAACAGTGGTAACTGCCTCGATGCTACACTCCTTTATAAAGCCTGTTGTCTATGCGGAGATAGGCTACCAAGAGAGAAGCAAAGGAAAGATAAAAGACCCGCTGGAAGGTGTAGGCTTCTTTGGAAGACCTGAGACACATCTTACCCTTATACTGTTTGCAATACTTGAAAGATTCCACACCCCCTTAGGCTTAGAGCTTGGCATAAAGCTAATAGCGGTCCTTACCTTATCTTCTTTACTCCTAAGAATTCTCTACCTCTACAGACATTATGGGAGAGAGTACGAATGAGACCGTATGTGATAGTAGTTTCGGAGGTGAGCGTGGATGGAAAGCTAACCCTTTACAGGGGGGCTTCCAGCAAAGAGCTTATGACACTTATGGACCAAGAAGCCTATAGATACCTGCATGAGGTTAGGGCAAAGGTAGACGGCATAATGGTAGGTTGTGAGACGGTCAGGACAGATAACCCAAGCCTTACCGTCAGATACGTGGAAGGCAAAAATCCAACCCGCGTAATACCATGCTCCACCGCAAACGTGCCATTAGATGCCAACATCTTTTCAAAGGATGCACCCACCATTATAGTAACCACAAAAAGAGCACCTCAGGAAAGGGTTGAAAAGATAAAATCCTTGGGTGCTGAAGTGCTCATAGTGGGCGAGGACTTAGTAGACTTTGACAAGCTAATGCCCATTCTCTACGAGAGAGGTATAAGGAGCCTTATGGTGGAGGGCGGTGCCTCCATCAACTGGGAGTTTATAAAGAGGGGATATGTAGACGAAATAAGGCTTATACATCTTCCCGTTATAGTGGGGGGTGAAAATGTGCCCACATTGGTGGGAGGTGAAGGCTTCAAAAGCCTGAAAAACCTCCTGCATCTGAGATTAAGGGCACACTTTAAAAGAGGAAACCATCTCATAACAGAGTGGGAAGTGGTAAAATAGCTACTTCTCTTCAAGTATTAAAAGCACTTCGGGTATCGTGGTGCCGTTGACAAACATACCTTCTCTTACTAACAGCTTTTTAGCCACACCTCTTACAGGAGACTTTATAGTGCAGTACTCTATGAGCCTTTCTACACCCTGAAGCTGAGCCTTTATAGACTCATACTGAGCCAGTTCCTTTTCATACCTGCTCTTCCAGTCTTCATATTCACTCTTAGAAAGCAGTCCACGGTTAAAAAGCTCTTCGTATCTTCTAAAGTCCCTTTCCACCTTCTCAAGAGTTATTCTTTGAGAGTTTAGCTTTGCCTTTAGGCTATCCCTTTCAGCCTTGTAGAGGGCAGGGTCTATTAAAACCAAAACATCACCCTTTTCTACTCTTTGCCCTTCCTTTACATATAGCTTTTCCACCCTACCTTTCACTATGGCAGAAACTTTAATTTCTTGAGCCAAGGATAACGTAAAAAGGGCAAGAAATAGAAGGAGTTTCATAAGAAAATTCTAAACCATTAGCCCACGATGTCTGTAAAGGACTTCTCAAAGGCTTCGCAGTCCCTGCATACCACAAAAATTTCTTGCACGCTACTGCCATTTTTGTAAAGTAGCTTGTAGCCAGATTTTGTTCTGTACTTGAGGAATAAGCCCTTTGAACCTCTTCCACTATTCTGACGCACTATCCTACCAGGTATTATGGAATCCACTGAGTCAAAGTTTGCAAGCCTTTTTAAGTATTCCTCCAACCCCTCTAAAAGGTGATGTTCCAATTTAATCTTGCCTTTTCTGTATTTACTCATAAGTTGAGATAAAATTATACAATGGTATTCTCTGACAGGGTAGAAGCTGGCAGGCTTCTTGGAGAGTATCTCAAGGACAAGGTGGAAAGGGTAGACCTCCTTTTGGGGATTCCAAGGGGTGGCGTGGTGGTGGCAAAGGAGGTTGCCAAAATACTAAGTGCTCCTCTTAGCCTTCTAATAGTGAGAAAGCTGGGCGTACCCTCCAACCCAGAGCTTGCCTTTGGGGCTATAGACCCTGACGGACATCTGTACTTAGACAGTGAGACTGTTGAATACTTTAGACTGTCCCAGGAAGACATAAACCGAGTGGCACAAGAGGAGCTTAGAAAGATAAGGGAAAGGGAAAAAAAATTCCTTAAAGGCAAGCCACTGGATGTAAAGGATAGGGTGGTAGTCATAGTGGATGATGGCGTTGCCACGGGTTATACCATTATCGCTGGCGTAGAATACCTAAAGAGAAAGGGAGCAAAGGAGGTTATCGTTGCTGTGCCCGTCTGTCCTATAGAAGCTATCAAAAGGCTTAACCAACACGCAGACCAAGTCTACTGTTATCATCCCTCTGAATCTGGTAGCTTTGCTGTGGGTATGTTTTACAGGGACTTTCGTCAGGTAGAGGATGAAGAGGTAGAAGAGCTTTTGAAGGATGGAGTTTTTTGAGGTACTAAAAAAAAGAAGGTCTGTAAGGAGCTATCATAACAGACCAGTGGAAAGGGAAAAACTCATAAAAATCATGGAAGCGGTAAGGAGTGCTCCCTCCGCAGGCAACCTCCAAGCCTATGAGGTGGTTCTTGTGCTTGATGAGGTCAAAAGGACGGAAGTTGCACGATGGGCTTTAAACCAATGGTTTATAGCGGAGGCACCCGCTGTTTTTGTTTTCTTTGCCAATCCACAGAGGAGTGCCTCAAAGTACGGAAAGAGGGGGGCTGAGCTTTACTGTCTTCAGGACGCTACAATAGCTTGCGCCTACGCACAACTTTCCGCGGTGGCTCTTGGTCTTGGCACGTGTTGGGTTGGTGCCTTTGAAGAGGCAGGGCTAAAGGCTTGTCTTTCTGTACCAGCCAGTTGGAAACCCGTTTCTATACTTACAGTGGGTTATCCTGCGGAAGAACCCTTCCCAACACCAAGAAGAGAACTTGAGGACATATTTACTGTAATCTGAACTTGCAGTTTAGGGGTAGGGTAAATATATTTTAAAAGGTTATGGAATTTAACATAGTCAAAAAAAGTAGAGAAAAGTTGGAAAACCTTAAAAAAGCTTACTTTAAAACCCCCTCAAGGAGGTTGTCTGTATGATTTACAAGCAACTAATGAAAAAACTTATGGATGTGAGCGAAAAGGGCTATGTGACCTACGACGAAATCAACGAACTCCTTGGTCCTGAACTTGTAGACACAGAACTATACGAAGAGATAATGGACTTTCTACAGGAAAGGGGAGTTAAGATAGTTGAATCAGAAGAAGCAACGGAAGACCTTGAGAAAGAGGAGACCATAACTGTATCCACAGAAAGCCTTCTTCTAAGCGGTAAGGATGGTGACCCCGTAAGGCTCTACTTGAAGGATATGGGGAAGATTCCTCTTCTGAGCAGGGAGGAGGAAATAAAGTATGCAAAGCAGATAGAAACGGGAAGGAAAGTTATGAGAAGGGGACTCTTAAGAACTTCTTTCCTCATAGACAGAGTCCTCAGGGACTGGGGAGAGGTATGCAACGGCAAGCTAAAGGCAAGCGACCTGATGGATACCTTGGACGAAAGCAAGACCATTGAAGAATACGAAGAAAATCATGAACACTTAGAAAGGTACTTTATAGAAAAGGGTGTTGATCTGGCAAAAGCATACAAGGAAGCCCTTTTCTGGAGAGAAAAATACTTAAGCTACGGAACACCAGAATACAAAAAGGAATACCTAAGAAGGCACGCAAGGATGAACCGCATTCTAAAGGACATGAAATTAAAACACTCTAAGTTTGAAAGGATTGCGGATGAGCTTCTTAACCTTTACAACAAGTACACAAGAAAGCTCAAGGAGTTTGAAATAAGGAAAAACAAGCTGGAAAGCGTACATCCCGATGTGGAAGAGCTCATTCAAAAATACGATATAGACCAAAACCTTCAGAAAAAGGCGGAAAGGTCAGGCTACGGATTTGCAAGGTTTCAAATACTCAAGGACGAGTATCTTTCTCTAAAGAAAGAAGTGGAGGACCTAAAGCGTGAAATGGGTATACTCCCAGAAGAGCTTCAGAGAGTCATACACATCATAAGAGAGGGAAGAACCAAGGTAACTCAAGCAAAGCAGGTAATGGTAAAGTGTAACCTGAGACTTGTAGTTTCCATAGCAAAAAAGTACGTAAACAGGGGTCTTCATTTCTTAGACCTCATACAAGAAGGCAACATAGGACTTATGAAGGCTGTGGACAAGTACGACTACAGGAAGGGTTATAAGTTCTCCACCTACGCCACATGGTGGATACGTCAAGCCATTACCAGAGCAATAGCGGACCAAGCAAGAACCATACGCATACCCGTCCATATGATTGAAACCATAAACGATATAACCAAGGCTCATAAAAAGCTTTTCCAAGAGCTTGGAAGAGAGCCCACTGCTGAGGAAATTGCCAAGTTCTTGGGTATATCCCCAGAAAAAGCAAGGAAGGTTATGCGCGTATCACAAGAACCAGTATCCTTAGAAACACCCATAGGAGACGATGAGGAAACCCACCTTAGAGACTTTATAGAAGACAAAAGCGTTCCATCACCAGAAGAGCAGGTTTCGAGAAAACTTCTCAGAGAACAGCTTATAAGGGTTTTAAGCACTCTGGGCGAGAAGGAAAGGGAGATACTCATGTATCGCTATGGTTTGGTTGACGGCATAGAGTATACACTTGAACAGATAGGTAAGATGTTTAATGTTACCAGGGAACGCATACGACAGCTCGAGACAAAAGCCATAAGAAAACTCAGACATCCCGCAAGGTCTAAATATCTGAAGGATTTTGAGTGGTAATGAGCCTGTACAGCTCGGTGAGGACTGAAAAGTCCTTGCCCCCCAATCCTACATACCTTGCCAAGCCATAAGCGTTCTTTACATTCTGTAAGGAAAAGCTAAAGGCACCAAGGTCCTTTATCATGTCCTCCGCATAGTGTAGGTCCTTATGAATTAAGTCCACAGAAAAATGAACCGAGTAGTCCCTATCTAAAAGCTTTTTCTTCTTTACGTCAAGAAGGTAAGACTTTCCTGCACCACTTTCAAGCACTTGAATGAGAAGGTCCCTTCCAAAACCCGCAAGTTCACCTATGGCTATAGCTTCAGAAAGAACCTGCATAAAACCGCCTAAAACTATGTTGTTTATAAGCTTAAGCTTAGTGGCATCCCCAGCCTTACCTACATAAAATATGTTTTTGCAGAACTTTTCAAAAAGTGGCTTGTTTTCTTCAAACTTTTCCCTTTCACCCCCTACAAGGATGGTAAGCTCACCCTTTTGAGCAGGTAACACACTTCCAAGCACTGGAGCATCAAGGTAATAACCACCAAGCTTTTTTATTTCTTCGTAGGCTTGGGAGGCATAAGCGTAATGGTTTGTAGTCATGTCTATAATCGTTTTTCCCTCTATGCCCCCCTCAACTAGACCATCTTTGCCAAATATAACCTCTTCAGAAGCCTGAGAGTCAAAAACTATAACAAAAACCCTGTCCACCTCCCTTATGAGCTCCGCAGGGCTATCCGCCACTGGCACGCCAAGCTCTAATGCCTTTTCTTTGCTTCTGTTCCACACTATTAGGTCAACGCCCTGGCTAAGGAGCCTTCCGCTTATGGCCTTTCCAAGACTTCCAAGACCTATAAAGCCCACTCTCATAGTAAACTCATTATAATCGGACTTGCTGACTCCCAGTCCTCATAGGAAAGGCTCAAGTATGCCCTTTCGGAGTCCGCCATTACATCTTCTGGCACTCCTCCTATGCTTTCCACGAGTTCCTTTAGCTTTTCCGCCTTTTGTACGGGGACACTTATGGTGTAAGTTCTTCTCGCCCAACCCTCATAACCCCTCTCCAGGTAAACATCTATCCATACATCCCCCAGCTCATAAGAAAGCATGAAGCCAACCGGCTGTGCAAGACCGAGGATTTTTGCTATTTGAGAAAGATGAAAATCCAGATCTTCCATATTAAAATCTTAGCATGAAGTTTTTTATACTTTCCATATTTGGCAAAGATAGACCTGGCATAGTGGCTGGAGTTTCAAAGGCACTCTACGAGCTGGGCTTAAACATAGAAGACTCATCCATGACAAGGCTGGACGGTGAATTTACCATAATGCTCATAGTAGGTTCTCAAAGGTCTATTACATCGGAGGAAATACTTCAAAGCCTAAGGGATGTAGGTCAGGAGTTTGAGCTTTTTATGGTTTGCAGGGAATTGGAGGAGGTTCCACCTATACAGGCGGAAGCAATATACAGGATAGTAGTCTTTGGCTCTGACAAGCCAGGGATAGTTTACGGCATCACCTCAAAACTTGCAGAACTCGGACTTAACATAAGCGACCTGAGAACAGAAAAGAAGGGAAACCTATACGTGATGATAATAGAGGCAGAAGGAAAGGAGGATATGGAGGAGCTCCTCTCAAGAGAACTGGAAAAGGTAAAGCACTCGCTGGGCGTGGATATAAGCCTTGAAAAGGAAGAGGAAGAAAGACTATGAAAAAACTACAGGTTATAACATACCCAGATGAAAGGTTAAAGATGCCATCCCTTGAAGTGGTAAATTTTGACAGGTGGATAGAAGAATTTGCTCAAGACCTAGTTTATACCATGAAAACATCACCCGGCTGTGTTGGTATAGCTTCACCGCAGGTGGGTGTACACAAGAGAATAATAGCGGTAGATACATCAATTTCAAAACACAAGGAAAACAAGCTAAGTCACGGTCTTATGGTGCTCGTAAACCCACGCATAGTTCAGTGGGATGGAGAGTTGGTATGCAGGGAAGGGTGTTTAAGCGTCCCAGACTATACGGGCAATGTAAAAAGACATTATTGGATTAAAGTTGAGGCTTTTGACGTAAAGGGTAACTTCGTGGAGTTTGAAACAGAGGGCTTTGAAGCGGTTGTAATCCAGCACGAAATAGACCACTTAGAAGGAAAAGTGTTTTTAGAAAGGCTAATCTCTCCCAAAGACCTCTTTAGAAGAAAAGTCTACAAGTAAGGGCAACCGTGCTGGTGCAACGCGTTATGCGAAAAGTAAAAACATTTTAAGCCAAATTTCAAAGCCAGTATATAAACAAATCACAAGACTTTCAACTCCACACGGTAGATTAGCAACCTTTTCCAGTTCCAGTCGCAACCCCACACGGTGGGATTAAAACAACACATGAGTTTAGCTATGCTATTCCTACCCCTGAGTCGCAACCCCACACGGTGGGATTAAAACGCAACGCCTTCAATAGCTCTCCGTCTATTGTCTTCTGTCGCAACCCCACGCGGTGGGATT
>JANWWY010000011.1 GCA_025057455.1 Aquificaceae bacterium | reverse complement strand
TACGGGGGTGTGTGGGTGTGTTGGAAGACGTTAAGCCATCTATTGGATACAGCAATCCTTACTCATTCTTTGACGCTATACCTACAACACTACCCAAATATTCAGCAAGCATTTATGAAGGCTTGCCTGGTATTGACTCATACCAAAATAACTTGCTATCAATCTTACGGTGTTGGACGAGGCGGTTTTATGCCTTTTGTTTATCTTGTATGGCATAGATTCTCTGAGAAAAATCATATTATGAAGAGCCGTTTTCTCTTATAGTAATATAAGCAAATCTTATTTGCTTGGCCATGTACAGGTTTTTTATATTTAGATGTTCTGAAAACGAGTTAAATAAAGGAGGTAAAGCATGGCACAGCACGAGGTGCACCATCATCTGGGGGAACACGAGTACAGCTATTGGCCCCTGCCAGTAGGTCTTGCGGTTCTTCTTGTCCCCTTGACCTTCATAGCTCTGATGGTGTGGCAAAAGCCCATGTTAGCCCTTGTATTTGGGGGTGTAAGCCTGGTTCTTTTTGTGCTGGGTGTAATGGGCTGGATTAACGAGTTCTTCTCCAAGGGACATGAAGAGGGTCTTGGTATGCCCGCTATGATGTTCTTCATAGTGTCCGAGGTGGTCATATTTGGCACCATGTTTGCTGGCTTCTACATGGCAAGGGTTACCCACGCGGAAGTATGGAGCCAGTGGATACCGAAGGATATGAACTTAACTATACCTTTGATTTTGACCTTTATACTATGGGCTTCCAGTGCTACCATAGCTTTGGCGGAAAAGTTTTTTGAGAAGGGTAAAAACGGTCTCTCCGCCCTTTTTGTGTTTGTGACCATGCTCCTTGGCTCTGCCTTTATGGTCATACACGTGATGGAGTGGCTTCACCTATGGCATGGTGGCTTTACCCTGGGTTCCAACATGTATGGCACTGGTTTTTACATGCTTACTGGCATACATACCTCCCACATAGTGGTCGGGCTTCTTACCATGATAGTGGCTATATACCTGCTTCTGACTGGTAAGGCTACTCAGCACAAGGGACACACCTACATAAAGGCCATAACCATGTACTGGCACTTCGTGGACATCATGTGGCTTCTTGTAGCAAGCAGTGCTTACCTTATAGGTAGCTTGGCATGAGGTTACTTTTTCTTTCCCTTATACTTTCGGCCTCTGTTTTTGCGCGGGAGCCTTACGAGTATGGCAGGTATACCAGCTATTACGGTGAACAGGATGTGAGCGTAGTTAAAATTCAAGAAGACCTATACATAGGCAGGCATGTAGCCAACATAAGGGTGAAAACTCTGAAAGGCGAGGTTGACCTAAAAGATTTTATCTGGGGTAAACCCACCGCTCTTCTCCTTGGCTACTACAGCTGTGACACGGTGTGTCCCATAACTGCAGAGAACCTATATAAGGTCTCAAAAAAACTACCCAAAGATTACAGATATGTAGTCCTTTCCTTTGACGAAAGGGATAATGTGGAGACTATGAAGCAGTTTATGCTCAAAAATTTTGGCACTTTGGAAATGCCCGAAAACTGGCTCGTGGGGCTTGCGTCAAAAGATGACATAAGAAAGTTGACACAGTCTATTGGCTACAAATTCTACTACATAGACAGAGACAAGATATTCATCCATCCCAATGTTACCGTATTCCTATCCCAGGATGGAAAAGTAATGAGATACCTGTATGGACCCTATCTTAGGGAAAAGGATGTGAGCTTAGCCTTTATAGATGCTCAGAGGGAAAAGCCATCCATAAACAAGATTGTAGACCTGGCTATCCTTGCCTGCTACCGCTACGACCATACGAGGAGCAGGTATGTAATAGACCCAACCCTCATATTTGCAGGGCTTGGATTGCTAGGTGTCTTAGGGACCTTTTCCCTTGCATACTTTTATAACAGGTATAGAAAGGAGGTGCACCAATGAAGGAAATACTTGCCTACCCTGCCAACTACTGGCAGACTATGTACGAGATATGGCTTTTCATATCCGTAGTCATCTATTTGGTAGTTTTCCTTCCTGCGGCTTACTTTCTAATTAAATACCGCTACAGGAAGGGTGTAAATGAAAAGGCCCAAGAGGTTAAGGAAAGCAAAGCTCTGGAAGTACTCTGGACTATAATACCCACCATAGTGGTTATATACTTGGCTACGCACAGCTTTGCCTTTTACAGGATTCAAAGGAATGCTCCAGAAAATGCCTTAGAGATAAAGGTAACCGCTTTTATGTGGGGTTGGGAATTTGAATATCCCAACGGTAAAAAGGTGTACTCCTTCTTCAACAGCGTGGTAAACCCAGAAACCAATGTATACCTCAAGCCAGAAGAGGTAAACGACATGTTCAAGGCTTACATACCCGAGGACACGCCCATAAAGGTACTATGCACCTCAAGGGATGTAATACACTCCTTTTATGTGCATCCAGCGAAGGTTACAGAAGACTGCGTCCCTGGTAGGATAACTCACCTGTGGTTCCAGATAAACCAACAAGGAGACTATTGGGTATTCTGCAGGGAATACTGTGGAACACAACATTCTAAGATGGCTGCGGTGTTAAAGGTAGTGCCGAAAGGAGAATTTGAAAAATGGTTGAATCAGGGCGTGCAAAGCAATAACCCTTCAGATAAACAAAACCTTTAAAGGAGGTGCATCATCATGGCTGCCGTCGGTTACAGACCCTATTTTAGTGCAGGGCTAAAAGAGTGGATATTTACCACGGACCACAAGAAGATAGGCATTATGTACGGTGTTACAAGCCTAATTTTCTTCCTGATAGCTGGACTATCCGCCCTCGCCGTTAGGATGGAGCTTTACCAGCCAGGACTTCAGTATATGTCTGAAGATACTTACAATCAAGCTTTGACTGTTCATGGCGTTATCATGCAGTTCTGGTGGGCTGTGGGTATATGGAGTTCTTTTGGTAACTACCTTCTTCCTCTTATGATAGGTGCGAGAGATGTTGCCTTTCCAAGGCTAAATGCTTTGAGCTATTGGTTCTTCTTTGCAGCCAGTGTTCTTGCAATTATTACACTTCTTCCTGGCAACCACATAAAGATGATGTGGACTGGCTACCCACCCTTCTCACTAAACGATAACGCAGGTCCTGTTGCCTTCTATACACTTATCATACACCTCCTCGGTGCTTCCTCTCTTGCCAGTGCCATAAACCTTGTGGTTACCAACTTAACCATGAGAGCACCAGGTATAACCCTTAAGAAAATGAACCTTTTCTTGCACTCTTTTCTTGCCATGAACGTAATTCAAATACTTGGAGTTCCCGCCCTTGCCGGTGCGGTTACCATGCTTCTCATGGACAAATACTTCCAAACAGCCTTTTTTGACCCAACAAGGGGTGGTGACCCACTTCTTTATCAAAATCTCTTCTGGTTCTACTCTCATCCGGTTGTTTACGTGATGATACTTCCTGCTTTTGGTCTCATATCGGAGATGATAGCCACTTTTTCCAGAAGGGAGATATTTGGGAAGACTTCCATGATATTTGCCATATGGGGCATAGCTATTCTGGGCTTTATGGTTTGGATACATCACATGTTTACCAGCGGTGTGCCAGACTGGATAAGAATACTCTTTTCCTATACCACTGTGCTTATAGGCGTGCCAACTGGTATAAAGATATTCAACTGGATTTTTACCCTGTATAAGGGTTCTATAAGGTTTACCGCACCAATGCTGTATACTCTAAGTGCCATATTTATGTTCCTCATAGGCGGGCTTACTGGTATACCTCTTGGGCTTCCTGCCTTTGATATTGCAGTGCACGACTCTCATTTTGTAGTGGCACACTTCCACTATGTGCTTGGAATGGCTCTTACCTTGGCTGCCTTTGGTGGATTCCACTACTGGTATCCTAAGTTTACTGGAAGGATGTACAGCGAGCTCTGGGCAAAGATAGCCCTGGTGCTTATTATGATAGGTTCAAACCTCTTTTACTTCCTTCAGTTTATAGTTGGTCTTGAAGGTATGCCAAGGAGGTATGCGGACTACCCTGCTATAGACAGCTGGATAAGACTTCACGAACTCCAAACCTACGGTGCTATGATATTAGGATTTGGTATACTTGTAGCTGTCGCCAACTTAATTCTCTCCACAAAGCTTGGTAAGAAGGCGGATGGAAACCCTTGGCAATCTCCTTCCCTTGAGTGGCTTGTACCATCTCCACCACCACCTCACAACTTTGACAAAATACCCCACATGCCTGAAGACTGGGACCCGTACAACTATGAGTGGCTCGAAAAACAGCACAAAAAACAGTAAGGAGTTTGGGGGCTTCTGCCCCCCTTAAAACATGAGAAAAAACCTCGTTTTGCTAATTCTCATATCTTTAGCTACCATTTCCCTACTTCTCAGCCTCATATACTTCAGCAACCCTCAACATAGGAAAGAAAAAATAGAGTCCTATAGAGAGAAAATGGAACAGAGATTTCGCAAAAGCCAGTAAAATCAATATGGTAGTGATACCTAATCAGTAATAATAACCTACCGATAGGTATATTCTATGCCTATCCAACCATTTTCTCTCTATGGGGAATGCTAAGTCCAATCTTACAGGACCCAAAGGCGTATTTACGCCAAACCCCATTCCTAAATCTCCCTTTATATTTTTGGCAAGATAGCTCCACTTGTCACCCACCGCACCAGCATCGCCAAAGAGAACACCTATAAAAGGACCTTTAAGGGAAAATATAAATTCTAATCTACCAAAGCCATAGTACTTTCCACCCTTTGGTTGACCTATTTCTTCAAAGGAGTAGCCTCTTAGGTCTCTAATACCTCCCAAGAAAAATTTTTCAAAGATGGGTGCATCACCCCACACAGCTCCGCCAGCTACCTTAAAGCTCAGCCTAAAACCGCTCTTAACAGGTATTACATAGAAAGTGGACAGGTCAAACTTTGTATATCTGGCATCACCCTCAGCTAGGCTAAGGTTTATGCTGTTGTAGTGTAATCTCTGTGGAGAAAAGGGGTCATCCTTAAACTCTCTTATGTAGAAGAGTCCATATTTCCTCAGGTGGTAATTTTGCCCGTCAACCCTGTTTTTCAGAAGACTTATGACGGGTCCCACTGAAGCGTTAGTTGTTATCCTATAACCTAACTGAAGGTTATATCCGTTAGAGTTCAACTCGTAACTCTTGTGCTCTTCGTAGCTTCTAAAGAGGTTAGACTTGAACCAATACCTGCTGGAAAAAAGGAAGCCATCTTGTAAGCTCAAATCGTATAGTTCCCTCTTTCCCGTTTTTCTGTATCTAAACCCAGATGTAACACCAACACCAAACAGATTCTTTAAGCCTAAGAAGGTTTCTAAAGAAAGGAGCTCTTCTGTGTTGTATCCCAGAGAAAGGTCAAAAATACCTCGCTGGTCTTCAGAGATTTGCACCAAACGGTGTACTAACTTTCTTTCTTTATCCAAAAAAGTATCTATGGAAACACCGGTGAATATACCACTGTTTAGCATGTTGTGGAGAGTTTTATCGTTGATGGTTTCTGAGTAGTTTTTAGCCTTTTCTGTCATGTAGGAAAGTTCACGTAGTTTTGTCCTTTCATATCCGTAATAGATGGTCTCACCTAATTGGTATATGGGTCCTTCTTTTACAGTATAGATGTATGTGTAGTAAAGGTTCTTATCGTCTTCTTGAATATCTACCTGTATATCAAAATCACCTTCCATGAAACCAGCCCTTAGAAAGTATCTTTGCAAATCCAAGTTAAGGCTCTCTACGAGGTCTGTGTTGAATATGGTGGGTAGTCTTTCCCTATGCTTTTTAAATATACCCTTTATTACTCTGTTATCCCCTTTGTATACAAAATCCTTCAGTATTTGCCTTTTTCCAGGCTCTATCTCCAGCTTTACCTTTACTTCCCTAAGATTCTTCATAACTTCCTTTTCCAACTTGCCCTCAGCCAAGGTATAACCCTCTGCAGAAAGCTCCTTCAGCCTTTTATCCAGTAAGGCTTCCAGCTTATCCTCGTCATAAAACTCCCCTTCCAATACGTTTCCAACAATTGTGTACCTTTTCCCCTCCTGTATTGTAAAGTTTATTCTATAGTCTTCCACCTTGTATTCAACTTGCACATCAAAAAACCCCTTCCTGTGGTAGGCTCTAACAAGCTCCTGCTTGGCTTCCTCCAGAGAAAAGGGGTCTACACCCTTTTCCTCAAGTCCGGTAAATCTTATTAGCTCGTAAGGCTTAAAGAATTCTGCACCCTCCCAAGAAACTTGATACCTATTACCCTCTATAATCTGAAAAATTGGCCTGGCAACGTAGCCCTTGCCAGCAAAGGCTTTCATGGTATACAGTGGATGATTAAATAGGTTTGACAAACCTTCAAAGAAAGACCCCAGTATGCCAAGCGGCCTTTTACCTAAGGTCCTATCGTGGGGCAGAAGCACTCTAAAAAAGGGTTTTTCTAACTTGAGTTTTTCTACGCCTTCGTAATAAACAAAACTGTCCCAGAAACCTTCCTTTCTGTAGAAATCCTGCAAAGGGAAGACGCCTTCGCTAAAAAAGGTCTCCTTGTAGACTCTTCCTCTTACAAGTCCTATCTTCAAATCAAGAAGGGAAGGCTCATAGCTTGAGCCCTTGTATACGCCCCCTTCGGTAAAGTACACACTTCCCTCATCCACTCCGATAAACAATTCCAAATAACCTTCTTCATCCCTTTTTATGGTTACACCCACAGAGACATCCAAAAAGCCCCTATCTCTGTATAGCCTCTTTATTCTCTCTTCCACATCCTTTTCGTCAAATTCAGGAGCACGCAACGGCATACCATCATAAAGCCCAAGGTATGATAGGATTTCTTCTTTCTGCACTGTTCTATTTCCCCTTATGTGTACTTTCCTAACTATAGGGTATCGTTCTATGTATATGTAGATTCTGTCCTCTTCCTCCATCAAATAAACATCCTTCACATCTTCAACGCTTCTTATTACCTGAACTATTTCTTTGTAGTTATC
The DNA here is from genome assembly GCA_025057455.1 of Aquificaceae bacterium. Taxonomy (GTDB): domain Bacteria; phylum Aquificota; class Aquificia; order Aquificales; family Aquificaceae; genus Pampinifervens. The sequence continues at coordinate 33,948 of JANWWY010000011.1, read as the reverse complement.
CATGTTTATTACTTTTTCCAAGTTGTTCTTCCTCAAGGGATAGTTAGAAATTATGAAAACCTGCGAGAGAACGGTTAAGGGGAAAAAGAGAAGCAATATCAGTAGCATAGTATAATTTTAACCAATGGATATAAGCAAAAAACTCACATACGCGGTTCATAGCTTAAACTATCAAGAGCTTATAAAGAAGGACAAAAAAAGTACCGCAGTTGAGTTTGAAGCCATCCTGCTAAAGGAATTGCTAAAGGAAGCTTTTAAGCCCATGCTGGAGGATAAATCTTTCGATACAAGGTTATACTACGATAGCTTTCTGGAAAATCTAAGCAAAAAGTTAGCCCAAGCGGGCGGTATTGGCATAGCAAAATTTATTCTGGAGCATATAAAAGATGGGAAGGCTTGATAATGTGAGCCCTTTTCTCGTTATGGATATTCTAAAGGAAGCTTACCAAATGGAGGATGTGGTGCATATGGAAATAGGAGAACCAGACATAGACCCTCCTCCAGGAGTTTTGCAGACTTTGGAAAGAGTAATAAGGGAAAAGAAATATTCCTACACTCCCAGCTTGGGTATTATTGAACTAAGGGAAGAAATAGCAAGGCATTATTACGAATACTACGGTGTGGATATTTCCCCATCAAGGGTTGTGGTCACCACGGGAACTTCCTCCGCTTTTCTTATGGTATATGCACTACTACTTGATACATGGGATGTTTTAGCTCTATCCGACCCATCCTATCCATGTTATAAGAACTTTGCCCACATTTTAGACATCCAACCGCTCTTCGTAGAGGTAGACAAGAGTACTAAATATCAGATAAAGCCCGAGCACCTTATGGATTTGAAAAATCTTAAGGCGGTGCATATTTCTTCACCCTCGAACCCTACAGGTAGCCTCTACGAAGAAGAGAACCTAAAGGCTCTTGCCCAGTTTTGCGAGGATAGAAATATCTACCTCATATGTGATGAAATATACCATGGGCTTGTCTATGACAAAAGGGAGCACACAGCTCTTGAATTCAGTCAAAGGGCTATAGTTATAAATGGGTTTTCCAAAGCTTTCTGTATGCCAGGCTTTAGACTAGGTTGGGCAATACTGCCAGACGAAGACATGGTAAGAAAGGCTGAGCTTATACTGCAAAATCTCTACATATCCCCACCTACATTAAGCCAATACGCAGCATTAGGAGCTTTTGACTACGCTTACCTCCTTCAGGTAAGGGAAATTTACAAGAAAAGAAGAGACATAATACTGAAAGAGTTGAAAGGGGTGGGTAACATAGATGCATTTCCAGAGGGAGCCTTCTACGTATGGTTGGATGTAAGCAAATATACTAAAGACAGCTACCAACTTGCCATGAAGCTTTTAAGAGAGGCAAGAGTGGCGGTAACACCTGGCATAGATTTTGGGAAGAATAACACGGAAAAATACATAAGAATATCCTTTGCAAAGGATGGTGGCACCCTCAAAGAGGGTGCCAGAAGGATTAGAGATTACTTAACAAGATAGATTCTTACAGCCCTCTGTTGTGCATGTTTTGGGCTTATTAGGTCTGCCACTTCCTTACCGTAGGATGCAACCCTTATTTTACCTATGTCCACTCCCTTCCTTGCCAAGTGGCTTGCTACCATTTGAGCCCTCCACATGGACAGGTTGAAGTTGTACTGGCTTGTACCTCTGGTATCCGCAAAACCCACCACCAAAATCTCTTTGCTTTCACCCTTGAGCTTTTCCACTATGTCGTCCAGCTTCTTTGCCTCAGATGCCTTTATGTTGAACTTGTTAAAGTCAAAGAGAACCACACCCACCTCTTCAAGTTGCCACTTGTATGGACCAACTCCTTCCTCCCTCTTTGGTGCAGGTGCAGGTGCAGGAGCTGGTCTCCCTTCCAATGCCCTTATTCTCCTTTCATGGTCGTCCGCTATACCTTCAAGCTTTTTAACCCTTCCCTCCAAATCTCCAGCCTTCTTGCTAGCTTCATCCGCTTTTTTGCTTGCTTCCTCCGCCAACCTTCTGCTTTCCATTATGGCGTCAAAATAGCCCTTGTAGCACTTGTCCAGCATATACTTGGTAAAAACTTCCTGAGGGCTGCCACAGGGGTCAAGAGGTTTTCTGTCCTTCTTTGCTTGTGCCATGGCAACACCAGATATGAGAACCAGAGCGAGAGCAACCTTCTTCATGCTACCACCTCCTTTTTAGGTTTTATTCATATTATACATCGCATTTGATGAAAAAATTGTTAAAATTTCAATGAGGCTTTTAAGCCTTCTACTATTTCTTGTATTATTGCAACCGCTGATTCACCTTCTCTGATAATTATCCTGTGAGACAAGCAGTAGGGAGCAAGCTCAAGCACATCCTCTGGAACCACGAAATCCCTTTCCCTAATGTAAGCCATCGCCTTAGCACAGTTGATAAGATGTATCAATCCCCTCGTAGAAACGCCCAGTATAATGCCAGGATGTTGTCTGGTAGCCTGTGCAATATCTACAACGAGCCTTGCCACCTCAGGGGACACATAGAACCTCTTTATGCTGTCCATGGTGGATATTAGTTCTTGAACCTTTATCAGAGACTTGAGCCTTTCAACCTTTTCTAGAGGGTTCTCTCCCCTTATTATTTGAGCTTCTGTCTCCGGGTCTGGGTATCCCAGGCTTAACTTCATGCTAAAGCGGTCAAGCTGAGATTCGGGTAAGGGGTATGTGCCATGTTGTTCTACGGGATTTTGAGTTGCTATTACAAAAAAGGGCTGTGGAAGCTCGTAGGTTATACCATCTATGGAAACCTTTCCTTCCGCCATAGCTTCCAGCAGTGCACTCTGCGTTTTTGGCGTAGCCCTGTTTATTTCATCTGCTAAGACTAAGTTGTTAAAGATGGGTCCCTTCTTGAAAACGAAAGACTTCTTCGATTGGTCGTATACACTTACACCTAAAATATCAGAGGGCAAAAGGTCGCTCGTAAACTGAACCCTTGAAAAGGAGAGCCCCAATACCCTTGCCATGGTAAGGGCTAAGGTGGTTTTACCAACGCCAGGCACATCCTCAAGGAGTAGATGACCTCCCGATAAAAGGCATATCAAAGCATATTCTATAACCTCTTCCTTCCCCCTTAGAACTCTACTTATTTCTGTTTTTATAGCTTCCACATCCATGATTATCAGAATTATACCAGTGCTATAATTGTAAAACCATGCAACTGCAAGAAAAGTTAATAGAAGAAAAGGCAAGGATGTTGGTAGAACCAATAGTTAAGAGTATGGGCTACAAGCTTTTCGATGTGGAGTTTAGGTCTGAGAGAGGTTGGGTGCTGAGGATAATACTGGATAAGGAAGGTGGTATAACCATAGGTGATTGTGAGGAAGTTAGCAAAAGGGTAAGCGCTTTGTTGGATGTGGAGGACATCATACCAGTCTCCTACATGCTGGAAGTTTCTTCTCCCGGTCTAACAAGGGAACTTACGAAACCATCCCACTTTGAATTTTTCCAAGGCAGGCTCGTAAGACTCATAATGAGAGAAGCCGTAGAGGGTAAAAGAGAGCTAAAGGGTTATATAGAGTCCCTCAAGGAGGGTATACTACAACTGAGGGAAAAAGATACGGGCAAGGAATATCACATTCCTCTATCCCTCATAGCACGGGCAAACTTGGAGTTGGAGAAATGGTAAAAAACCTCAAAAAGCTCATAGAACAGGTGGCAAAGGATAAAAACCTGCCAGAATGGGTTGTGGAAAGGTCTCTCAAGAATGCTATAGCCCTGGCAATAAAAAAGGATAAGAGAATAAGGGAAAACCTTGAAGTAAATCTGGAAGAAGACCATATAGAAGTCTTCGTAGTTAGGAGGAAAAACAGTGAGGAGGTTAAGTTCCCCTTGGATATATCCACAGAGGATGTAAACAGGATAGCGGCCTATGCAGCAAAGGAGGAGTTTTTGAAGGAGCTGGAAAGGGCAGAGGAAGAAAGGGGTTATCTTGAGTATTTAGAGAGGGAAGGGGAGGTAGTTTTTGGTATTGTGAGAAGGGTCACCGAAGAGGGTGATGTGCTTGTAGACTTGGGTAAAGTAGTGGGCATCCTTCCAAAGAAGGAGCAAATCAGAAAGGAAGAGTACAAACCCGGTATGAGGCTCAAGGCTTTACTTTTGAGCGTGAGGAGAAAGAGGGGAAAATACGAGATAATCTTGTCAAGAACTCATCCCCGTTTTCTTAAAAAGCTTATAGAGCATGAGGTGCCAGAGGTTGGTAGCGGTGATGTGGTCATAAAAGCCATAGTAAGAGAGCCGGGAGAAAGGGCAAAAGTGCTGGTGCATGCGGAAGACCCAAAGATTGACCCTGTAGGCGTTGTTGTAGGCGTGAGAGGTTCAAGGATTGCACCCATAACAGAGGAGCTCTCAGGCGAGAGAATAGACGTTATAAGGTGGACAGCGGACGAAGAAGAGCTCATAAAGAAGAGCCTATCACCGGCACCCGTTTCCAAGATAAGGATAGACAGGAGAAATAAAAGAGCTGAGGTTGCAGTTCCCAAGGATAAACTTTCTCTTGCCATAGGTAAACATGGTGTAAACGTGAAGTTAGCCAACAAGCTTACAGGATGGCACATAGATGTTATGTCTGAAGAGGATTTTGAGGCTCTGTCAAAACTGAGATGAAAGTCTTGAAAAACCTCTACATAAAAAAGCTCTTGTATGGTGGATATGGCTTGGCGCAGGCCGAGGGAAAGAGTCTTATGGTTGAGTACTCACTACCCGGGGAGATGGTGGAGGCGGAAGTATATAAGGAAAAAAAGGACTATGCACTGGCAAGGGCTAGCAGGATAATACTGCCATCCTCCGTAAGAAGGAATGCTCCCTGCCCCTACTATGGCAGATGTGGGGGTTGTCAGCTTCAACATATGCAATACCAGAACCAAATAAGGGTAAAAGAAGAGATGCTTCTTGAAACCCTCGAAAGAATAGGAAAGATAAAATTAAACGGGGTTGAACCTACTTTACATTCTGAAGAGTTCGGCTATAGGGTTAGGGTACAGTTTAAGGTGCAAGAAAACAAATTAGGCTTTTTTGAGCGTAGAAGTCACAACATTGTGGAAATAGACCATTGCTTGCTCTTACATCCTTCCTTAAATCATCTGATACCCTCTTTAAAGGAAATGGTCAAGAAGTTAAAGACCGATGAAGTGCACGTGGTTTACTCTCCTCATGAGGATGAGTTTTTGGTGAAACTGATAGTGGAAGACTTACCGCAAAAGGAAAAGATAAAAAGGTTAATGGAGACCATTCTCCCAAAAAATGTGGTGGGTGTAGGTGTGTATAAAGGAGGTAAGGTATATAGCCTTGGTAGGGACTTTACTTTTGTAAAGGTGGGTAAGTATCGTTATAGGGTTAGTATAGACTCTTTCTTGCAGGCTAACTATCTTTTGTGGGATAAGTTTGTACAGCACGCCATACCAGAAGGAAGGTTTGAAAGGGGTTTGGAACTTCACTGCGGTATAGGCTTCTTTAGCCTACCCTTAGCCCAAAGGTGCCACTTTCTTATGGCTTATGATAAGAACAGGTCAGCCATAAGGGATGCGGAGTATAACGCCAAGATGAACGCTGTGAGTAATGTAAGCTTTGATCATACAAGCAGTTTAGAAGCACTTAAAAGGCACGCAAGTGAGGTTATTGATCTGGTTTTTTTAGACCCACCAAGGTCAGGACTTTCGGAGGGTGAAGCAAGCCTTATTGTAAAAAACAGACCAAGAGAGCTGGTGTATGTTTCCTGTGAACCCACAACCTTAGCAAGAGACCTCAAGGTGTTCATAAAGGGTGGGTACAAGCTCTTGAGCCTTCGTATGATTGATAACTTCCCAAACACATACCACATTGAGGCTATAGCCCATTTAAGATTGGAATAAGTTTTTTCTGAAAAAATGGACACTTAGGACAGGGGTGTGCCACCCCTCATTTTCTCAGTCTTGGGAGGTTTGACAGCCCAAAGTCGTGGTCTTAAACTTATCAACCTCTACCATAACACACAAAAAGGAGGATAGGTATGTATGTTATCAAAAGAAGCGGAAAGGCTGAGTCTCTCGATATATCTAAAATCAGAATAGCTATAAGCTTTGCCTTCCAAAACATTGACTTGGACCCAATGGAGTTGGAACTGGACGCCCAAATACAGTTCAAGGATGGCATAACCACCAAAGAAATCCAAGAACTTCTCATAAGAACAGCTGCGGAAAAGATATCACCGGAAAGACCTCAGTGGCAGTATGTAGCTGCAAGGCTTCTTCTGTATGACCTCTATAAGGATGTGGGACATTTGAGAGGCTACAAGGTAAAGGACAAGATAAACGGCAAATACAAGCCCTACAATCCAGAAAGCTTCTACAGGCTCGTAAAGACCTATGCGGAAAGAGGCATATACGGAGAATACCTCCTTCAGGAATACACAGAGGAAGAGTTCAACGAGCTTGCAAGATACATAGACCCAGACAGAGACCTTCTTTTTAACTACACGGGTATAAAGGTTCTAGCAGACAGGTATCTGGTCAGAGACGAAGAGGGAAAGATAATAGAGCTTCCGCAGGAAATGTATATGCTCATAGCCATGACGCTTGCCATACCCGAGAAAAGGGAAGAAAGGGTAAAATACGTCAAGCTTTTCTACGATACGCTCAGCAAACACGAGATATCCTTGGCTACACCCACCCTCATGAATGCCAGAAGAACTCACACACAGCTAAGCTCATGCTTTGTGCTTACTGTAGATGACGACCTTTATGACATTTTTGACAATGTTCAGAAGGCAGGGCAGATATCCAAGTTTGCGGGTGGTCTGGGTATATACCTTGGCAAGATAAGGGCAACGGGTGCACCCATAAGGAAATTTAAGGGGGCAAGCTCAGGGGTGTTACCGGTGGTAAAAATACTAAACGATGTCATGATTTACGTGGACCAGCTTGGTATGAGAAAGGGCTCTGCCAGTATAACCTTAGATATATGGCACAAAGATATTTTGGACTTTTTAGAGGTAAAGACCAACGTGGGCGACGAAAGGAAAAAGGCTCACGACATACACCCAGCCGTATCCATACCAGATATCTTCATGAAGAGGCTCAAGGAGAGAGGTCACTGGACATTGTTAGACCCCTACTACTGCAAGAACGTAAAGGACGGGAAAAACTTAGAAGACTTCTACGGGCAAGAGTTTGAAGAGCTATACCAAAAGCTTGAAAGAGAATTGCCAAGCTATGCCAAAAAGGAAGTGCCAGCCTTTGAACTGTGGAAAAGGCTTTTGACCGTGGTTTTTGAAACAGGAGAGCCCTACATATTTTTTAGAGACACCGCCAACAAACTAAACCCCAACAAACACTGTGGTATGGTATATAGTTCAAACCTCTGCCACGAGATAGTTCAAAACATGTCAGTAACCACACACTTGGAAGACCATATATTAGAAGACGGCACCATAGTGCATAAAAAACGCTCTGGTGATGTGGTAGTATGCAATCTTGGTTCGATAAATCTTGGAAGGGTTTACAAAAAGGAAGACATGGAAAGGGTTGTTCCCCTTCTTGTTAGGATGCTTGACAATGTGATTAGCGTGAACTTTTACGCCATAAAGGAAGCTCAGCACACCAACAGAAGGTACAGGTCTATAGGCATAGGCGTTAGCAACTACCACTACTGCCTTGTCAAACATAACATTGCTTGGGAGTCAGAAGAGCATTTGGAATTTGCGGATAAACTCTTTGAAATGATAGCTTACTATGCTATAAAGGGTTCCATGGAGCTGGCAAAGGAAAGGGGTAAATATCCCCTCTTTGAAGGCTCAGATTGGAGTAAGGGTATATTCTTTGGGAGAACTGCGGAGGAAAACCAAAGGATTTCCAAAAACGGGTTTGACTGGATAGGACTTTCTCAGGAGGTAAAGAAGTATGGCATGAGAAACGCATACCTTATTGCTCTCATGCCTACGGGGTCCACTTCCCTCATAGTGGGTGCCACGCCATCGGTGGACCCAATCTTTGCCAAGTTTTACAAGGAGGAAAACATGTCGGGCATACTCCCTCAGGTTCCACCAGAAGTGGACAAGTATTTTTGGCATTACAAGAGTGCCTACAACATAGACCAAGAATGGGTCATAAGGTCCGCCGCAGTAAGGCAAAAGTGGATAGACCAAGCCCAATCTTTGAACCTATATATAGACCCAGAGAAGATAGACGGTCCGACGCTTTCAAGACTCTACGAGCTTGCCTGGGAACTTGGTCTAAAGACAGTATACTATACAAGAAGCAAGTCCATGACAGACATAGAAGAGTGTGAAAGCTGTTCCACTTAGGAGGTGGAAGATGAATAGAACCATAATATTTAACCCAGAAGGCGATAGAGAACCGTCAAGGCGTAGAATTGTATTTGGTAACCCCACCAACATAATGGAGCTAAACAGCGTCAAATACCAGTGGGCTTTTGACCTTTATAAAACCATGGGCTTTACCAACTTCTGGATTCCAGAAGAGGTGCCCATGCACGAGGACAGGAAGCAGTACGAGAAGGAGCTTTCCGAGTACGAAAGAAGAGCCTACGAGATGGTTCTTTCTTTTTTAATAGCTCTGGACTCTTATCAGGTAAACATGCTCAAGGAGTTTGCCAGATACATAACAGCCCCAGAGCTGGTTATGGCTCTCACTTCTCAAGAGTTTCAAGAGGCACTTCACAGCTACTCTTACCAATTTGTCCTTGAAAGCGTGGTAGACCCAAGGGTAGCGGACGAAATATACAACTACTGGAGACAAGACCCAGTCTTGATGGAAAGGAACAAGGTAATAGCGGAGCTATACAACGAGTTTATCAAGAATCCGGTGGAAGAGAACTTTATAAAGGCAGTCTTTGGCAACTACGTGCTTGAAAGTCTTTACTTTTATTCTGGCTTTGCCTTTTTCTACACCCTCGGAAGGCAGGGTAAGATGAGAAACACTGTCCAACAGATAAAATACATAAACAGGGATGAGCTTACCCATGTAACCCTATTTAGAAACATAATACTTACACTAAAGGAAGAGGAGCCAGACCTCTTTACGCCAGAGATAGAAAAGTGGGTATACGAGTTTTTCAGGTTTGCCACCGAAAAGGAGATAGAGTGGGGTAAGTACGTGACAAAAAATCAAATACTGGGGCTAAACGATTACCTGATTGACAGATACATAAAGTACTTGTCCAACTTGAGGCTGAGCCAAATTGGCTATAAGCCTCTGTATCCAGAAATCACAGACAACCCCATGAAGTGGATAGACCAGTTTAGAACCATAAACGACACTAAGACGGACTTTTTCCAGGCTAAACCTCAAACCTACGCAAAAAGAAGCGAGTTAAAGTGGTAAAAGACATGCAAAGGGCTTTAGATTATTTTCCAGACTCTTCATGTAGGTCTTTAGGGGTTGTCCAGAGATTGGATGTACCGCCTCCGGGCATATTTCAAGAAGAGGAAACAGAAAGAAGTCTCTCTGGGTTAGGTAAAGGTGTGGTATCCTTAAGAAGCTCAGCATAAGTATGTGGTCTTCGTAGAGGAGTATGTCTAAGTCTATCTCCCTTGGACCCCACCTTTCTCTGGGTTTTCTACCGCAGGTTGATTCTATATTCTTTAAGGCTTTCAGGAGTCTTATAGGCTCAAAGTCTGTAGCAAACTCAAACACTCCGTTTATAAAGTCCGGTTGGTTTGTCCTTCCCCAGGCCTGGCTTACGTATAAGGTGGATACCTTCCTTATCTGACCGAAGTTTTTGAGAAGCTCAAAAGCTTTTAATATGTAGCTTAGCCTGTCTCCTACGTTGCTACCGAAGGCTATGTAACATAAGGGCATAAGAAAAAATTAGTACATACCCCCATTTACATGCAAAACTTCGCCGGTTATGTAGCTTGCATATTCAGAACAGAGAAACAGTACCGCACCGGCTACGTCCTCGGGTTTTCCGAACCTGCCAAGGGGTATGTTTTTCAGGTATTCCTGCCTTAAATCTTCCGATAGAACCGCTGTCATGTCAGTTTCTATAAAGCCCGGTGCCACCATGTTTACGGTGATGTTCCTGGTAGCCAGCTCCTTGGCGAGGCTCTTGGTAAAGCCCAGAAGTCCAGACTTGGTAGAGGCGTAGTTTACCTGCCCCACATTACCAGTAAAGCCAACCACCGAAGAGATGTTCACTATCCTACCCCAGCGGTTCTTTAGCATGCCCTTTACCGCTAATGAAGTAATCACAAAGGTGCCCGTCAAGTTGACCCTGAGCACCTCTTCCCAGTCTTCTAAAGACATCCTAAGGAAAAGCTTATCCCTTGTTATGCCTGCGTTGTTAACTAATATATCTACACCCCCCCATAGTCCTTCCACTTTTGAATAAGCTTGTTTTATAGAGTCTGCATTAGACATATCAAGGGCTAAGCCCACGGTTTCAGCGCCTAAGTTTGCCCCTATCTCCCTTGCCACCTCTTGGGCTCTTAGCTCATCCCTACCTGTAATAACCACCTTGGCACTAGCCCTTGCCAAGAGCTCCGCTACCGCTCTGCCTATACCGCGTGTGGACCCAGTTACAAGAGCTCTTTTATCCGAGAGGTCTATGCTAACCATCCCAAGGATTTTAACATAACACTGTTGGTCTTTGCTTATATTTTAATGGATGCCTCTAAAGGACTATTACCAAATTCTACAGGTGAGCAAAAATGCCACCAGAGAGGAGATAAAAAAGGCTTACAGGAGGTTAGCCAGAGAATGGCATCCAGATGTAAACCCAGACCCGCAGGCAAGCGAGCGTTTCAGAGAAATAAACGAGGCATACCACATACTTTCCGATGACGAAAAAAGGCGCGAGTATGACCGTATTCTTCAAAGTGGCGATGAGAAAAGCTACAGAGATTTTATGGAATACATACAGGACTTTCTGGAAAGCATATGGCAGGGAGTAAGAAGAGCTCCAAGGGCAAAAAAGGGACAGGATATAAGGCTAAAGCTTGAACTTAGTCTTGAAGAGGCCGGCTTTGGGTGTGAAAAGGAAATAGAGTATGAAAGGTGGATAGACTGTCCAGACTGCGAGAGTTTGGGTTACAAGGGTCAAGTCGAAAAGATTGTGTGCCATGCCTGTGAAGGGGCTGGTAGAAGAGTCAGCGGTATTTTTAATTTTCCAAGACCTTGTTCTGTGTGCAAGGGAAGGGGTTATATCATAAAGAACCTATGTCCCACCTGCGGTGGAAGGGGAAGAGTAGCAAAAAAAGCCAGAATAAAGGTAAGCATACCCCCTGGCACAGATGAGGGTGAAGTGCTCAAACTGGTAGGCTTTGGACACACAGGGGAAAGAGGTGGAGAGAGTGGAGACCTGTATTTGAGGGTAGTTCTAAAGCCTCACTCCGTATTCCGTAAGGTGGGGAAGGATTTACACATGGAAAGGTTTATTTCCTTTCCCATGGCTGTCCTCGGTGGAACTTTAAAGGTTGAGGGGCTTGGTGGGGAAAAATTGGAAATCTTCATACAACCTGGCACCGAATGCGGTTCTACAAAAACCATACCTGGAAAGGGCTTTCCTTCCTCTTCAGGGGCGGGAAACCTGGTAATAACCTTTAGGATTGAAGTGCCAAAGGAAGTGGGACCAAGTTTAAGAGGTATTTTGGAAAAGCTGGCTAAGGAATTAGGGGATGATGGGGTGGAAACGAGGGCTGGACTTGTGGAAAAAATAAAGAACTTACTACCCCTTTGAAAGCTTTTTTACTTCAAGATATGCACCAACACCAAGCCTGTGCCAAAGGAGCTTTAGAAGTTCCAAGAAGACCATAGCGGTAGTTTGGGCATCATCCATAGCCCTGTGAATCCTACTATACTCTATGGAAAAGTAACCCGCAAGGTCCGAAAGAGAGTACCTTCCCAAGTTGGGAAGTACGTTCTTTGCCAGGTTGAGGGTGCATATGTGTGGTGGACGGAAACGCTTCCCGTATAAACTTCTGTGATACTTATCTATAAATGCTATATCCTTTTCTACTCTGTGTGCCACTACTATGCTATCTCCCACAAACTTTAGAAACTTCGGTAGGACCTCTTCCATGGTAGGCTTTCCCACGAGCATGGCATTGGTTATACCCGTGAGGTTTGTTATTTTCTGAGGCAGTGTATGTCCTGGATTTATCAAAGTGGAAAATCTGTCTGTTATTACACCACCCTCTACCCTTACACAGGCAATTTCTATTATCTCAGCCCTTACCGGGTCTACACCTGTGGCTTCCACATCTATGCTAACGAAGGTGCTTTCCAGCAGAATCTCCCTCATCAGGGTATCTCCTTTATTTTTGGTTTTTCTTCCCTCTTCAGATACTTGGGGTCCACTATGCCCTCAAGCTCACTCCCTTGATTTTGGTCGGGCTGTGCTTGTTCCTCTGCATTGCATGCACTTTCTGTACCGACCACAAAAAGCATGGGTTTACCGCAGTTTACCAATACTACTCCATCAGGTATGGGAAAGTCCGTATAAGGGTACATATAACTGGCCACAGACATATATTCTATCCAGATGGGAAGGGCAACCTTTGCACCAGCCATGCCTCTGCCCATGCTTCTCTTTATATCAAAGCCTACCCATACACCGGCCACTATGTCTGGTGAAAAGCCCACAAACCATGCATCCATATAGTCGTTAGTTGTTCCAGTTTTTCCTGCAACTATTCTCTGCAAAAGGCTGGCGGATGCTCCAGTTCCCTCCAAGACCACAGCTCTTAGCATATCCACCAAAACCCGAGTTTCCTGTGCAGGCAAAACCTGTTCACACCTTGGCTGGTTCTCCTCAAGCACAGACCCATCTGGAGTTACAATCTTTCTTATGAAATAGGGTTCGCACTTAATACCCATGTTGGCAAAAGCCTGAAAGGCGGAAGTAAGCTGGAGGGGTGTGACCTCTATACTACCCAATGCCATAGAGTAGTAGGGCTTGAGTTCTATGCCTAGGAGCCTTCCAATCTCTATTGGCAAGTCAAAGCCTATGTCCGCAAGCAAGTTTACCGTAGCGGTGTTTACGCTTTTTGCAAGGGCTGTTCTTAAGGTTATCTGTCCATAATCTACACCTTCGTAGTTGTCTGGTGTCCAGTCCTTGCCAGTGGAAGGGTCATAAAAGCTTCTGGGGGATGCATCCACAAGGCTTACTTGTGTATAGCCCTTCATAAGAGCGGCAAGGTAGATAATGGGCTTTATGGCGGAACCTGGCTGTCTTTTTGCATAAACTGCTCTGTTGTAAGGACTTCTTAAATAGGAATAGCCACCCACCATGGCCTTTACCGCTCCAGTTTTTACATCCAAGCTCACAAGAGCACCTTGAAGGTCTGGAAGTATCTCAGCCTTAAGCTCCTTTCCTTTCCTGTCTTGATAAAGCCTTAAAAGCACGTAATCTCCCTTTTCCAAGGGAAGTCCCCTTCTTTCCACTTCAAACTGCTTTTCCTTTAGCTCTACTATCAAAACACCATTCTTTACGCTCAGAACCTTTCCTATGTAAACCCCTGGCTTTTCTGCTGGTTTCTGCTCCTCGTACCTTTTTGCAAGCTCGTAAGGGTCTTCTGGCAGAAAGGGTATGCCGTTTGCCTTGGCTACCTTAGCTACACCCCTTTTTAGGGCTTCCTTTGCATGTTCCTGGAGGTCCCTGTCTACTGTCGTGTAAACCTTGTAACCACCTGCAAGAATTACTTCGCCGTATTTATCTACGAGATAATCCTTAAGAAAGTCTAAGAAGTAGTCCATACCGTAAAATCTGTTTTCCAACTTTACTCTTATGGGTTTTTCTATTAGCTTATTGTATTCTTCCTCAGTCAAATAACCATCCTCGTACATACGCCTTAGCACATAGTTTCTTCTTTCCTTTACAAGCTCTGGGCTTCTAAAGGGATTGTACCTTGAGGGTGCTTTAGGAAGACCAGCTAAAATTGCAGCCTCATCCACGCTAAGTTCTTTCACAGACTTTCCAAAGTATACCCTTGAGGCAGCTTCCACACCGTAGGCACCCTGACCAAGATAGATGTAGTTCAAATACATTTCTAAAATCTGGTCTTTTGAAAAATGCCTTTCTATTCTAAGAGCCAAGAGAGCCTCTCTTATCTTTCTTTTTAGGCTCTTATCTGGAGTTAAAAAGAGGTTTCTTGCCAACTGTTGTGTTATGGTAGAAGCCCCCTGTCTAACCTCGCCATGTCTTATGTTGGCAACGATAGCCCTAATCACCGCAATAGGGTCCACACCTATATGCTTGTAAAAGTTTTTATCCTCCGCAGATATAAAGGCTTTTCTCACATGAGGTGGAATATCATTCAGCTGTACATAGTATCTTCTTTGTATGGCTACGTCTCCAAAGGGTCTGTCTTTTGCATCGTAAACAACAGTAGCAACGGGTGGTTTCCAGGTCTTAAGAGCCTCCACCGGAGGCATATTCAAAGAAAGTAGAATAATAACCAAAAACAGGAATAAGAAGAGAAATACACCCACACTAAGGATTAAAAAGAAAATTTTACGCACTATTATAATTATACTTTTTATAAGGGAAGAAATTGGGAAGGTGAAAGGGCTATTGTAAAAAGCCTTCCATAGGGCTGGTCCAAAGCCTATTTCAGAATGTTGAAACTTCTAACATCGTATCACAAAGTTCTATCACAGATAAAAGCCTTCTACAATCTTACACAGCCGAAGCCCAAAGTAAGAAGAAAGCCAAAACTCTCAGACCAGCAAATCATGACACTCTTCATTCTCTCATACTTCACGCACTCGCCAGACTTCCCACATATTCAGAAAAGCAAGACAGAGAAGAGTTTATTCATATCTAAGACAGTTTATGCTTTGGAAAATTCAAACTGTGCTTACCTTGAAGCTTTCAAGTGGCAAACACAAACAGAGCGAGAACCCAGAAGATAAGAAGATTTTCTGGCAAAGTTTTCTGGACAGAGAAGAAGAAAAACCTATACAGCGTTCACTGAGGGTGCAGTTTGAAGAGCTTTACTACGGAGTAGTGTATACCTTGTGGTTTACCTATGGTAGCATGCATGAGGCAAAAGCTTACAGAGTAAGGAAGGTGAAGAGTGCAAAGTTTTAATACTGTAAGCAAGTGGCGTAGGGGTGTAGCTTTGCTTGCTTAACTCTATGCTATTGCCTATAGCTTTTTCAGAGGTTTGCTACAATGCCACGAGTAATTTCTCACCCAGCGTGTATTATACTAATACTGAAGAGTATGGAACGTAAAGACGGGATAGAGAGTTTGTACACAAACGTAGGATTAATAATGTGGGACTACGACTGCTATGAAACCTGAGGTATTTCTTGCCCTATACTGTGGTTCTCTGTTTACCATAGTGTTTATGATAGCACCTGTGTTACTAAGGGTTAGAGAAAATAAAAACCTCGCAGGTAGATTCTATGGAAGAATTCTGTGGAGGTTCTACAAGGTTGCTTTTTTACTACTTGTGTTGTATCTTATATTAGGGGATGATAAGCTTTTTGCACTCTTTCTTATGTTGGGTCTTGCGCTGAATGTAATGACGTCTATCTGGCTTAAAAATTATAAAAGGAGATTGGGGGATATTGATTCTGTGGAATACGATAACCCCAAAAGGGTTCTTTTTAGAAGAGTTTCTTTCTTCTCAACCTTTGTGCTTTTTTCTAACTTCTTGTTGTCCCTTTATGTGCTTATGAAAAATCTTTAAGGAGGTAGTCTTGCAGGAGTATAGGGTAAACAGACAGATAAGAGTAAAGGAGGTAAGGCTTATTGACGAAAATGGAAAGCAGATAGGCATAGTGCCTATCCAAGAGGCTCTGAGGATAGCTAGCGAGAAGGGTCTTGATTTGGTGGAGATAGCCCCACAAGCAAACCCGCCAGTGTGCAAAATATTAGACTACGGGAAATTTCTGTATGAGCTTAAAAAGAAGGAAAAAGAAGCCAAAAAGAAGCAAAGGGAGCATGCTATTGAAGTCAAGGATATGATGCTATCACTGAGAATTGATGAACATGACCTGAAGGTTAAGCTAAAACACATGAGAGAGTTTCTCATGGATGGGGATAAGGTTAGGATAAGGATACGGTTTAGAGGCAGAGAACATTTACATCCTGAGTTGGGTGACAAACTGGCAAACAGAATAATAGAAGAGTTATCTGATGTGGGGCAGTTGGAATCGCCCATTAAAAAGGAGGGGAATTTTTTAGTGTTTTCCTTGCTTCCAAAGAGAAAATAGACCTCTATATATGATTAGGTTAGCTTATCTTTTAAGGTTATGAAAAGGGAAAAGAGTCTTTTTGTCTGTCAAGAATGTGGCTTTTCAAGCCCAAGATGGCTGGGAAAATGTCCTTCCTGCGGTTCTTGGAACTCAATGGTGGAGGAAAAACACCTTCAAAAAACCCACGCAGCTAAACCAGTAGTAAAGACGCCAAAGCCAGTGCTAAGTTGGGAAGAGGAGAGCTTAGAAAGGTTAAGCACTGGATTTACAGGCTTAGACCAATCTCTTGGTGGTGGTATCGTTAAAGGACAGGTAATTTTGCTGGCTGGTGAGCCTGGCATCGGTAAATCTACCCTTCTGCTTCAAATATCCAATAAATTTTCAGAAGTCTACGGGAATGTGCTTTACGTAAGCGGTGAGGAATCCACCTCACAGATAGCCATAAGGGCAAGGAGATTAGGCATACAATCCAATAGACTTTTTACCTTTTCAGAAACCAATTTGGAAGCTTTAATGGATACACTTTATGAGGAGAGACCTAACCTGTTGGTGGTTGACTCCATTCAAACCTTGTACAGTTCAAACCTTGAGTCCTCACCAGGTTCTGTAGCCCAAGTCAGAGAATGTGCCTTTAAGCTCTCGGAAGCCTGCAAAGAACTAGGAATTCCCCTTTTCCTTGTGGGTCAGGTAAACAAGGAAGGTGCTGTAGCAGGTCCAAAGGTTTTAGAGCATCTGGTAGATACCGTTCTGTATTTTGAGGGAGAGAGGTTCAACTTTTACAGGGTGGTGAAGGTGGTAAAAAACAGGTTCGGTGCGGGTGGAAACTTAGCTTTTTTCAAGATGTCCGACTCAGGGTTGGAGGAGGTGCCTGAACCTTCTGCTTTCTTTTTACAGGAAAGAGTAAGCTCTTCCGGTAGTGTGATTTTCCCACACACGGAAGGCAGTAAACCTGTTCTCCTTGAGGTGCAAGCACTTACTATACAGGCTATATACACTACACCACAGAGGAGAACTCACGGCTTTGACCTTAACAGACTGTCTCTAATTCTGGCGGTTTTGGAAAAGGAGGCTAAGATTTTTACAAGGGATAGAGATGTGTTTGTGAACGTGGTGGGTGGTGTTAGAGTAGATGAACCAGCGGCAGATTTGGCAGTTGCCCTTGCAGTGGTAAGTTCCGTAAAGGATAAACCCGTTGGGGATATCATAGTTTATGGCGAACTTGGGCTTTCTGGTGAAGTAAGGTCCGTTCATTTTGCACAGGAAAGGCTAAAGGAAGGTCTAAGGTTCGGTTTTAAAAAGGCTGTTGTGCCAAGGGGGTCTTATGTGCAGATGGACGAAATGGAGGTCCTACCTGTAAAACATATAAAGGAAGCAGTGGAAGTTATAATTTAAATTTGTGAAAGTGCTTCTGGTGGAGGATGATAAACTTCTGGGGGAGTCCTTAAAAGAATACCTTACGCTGGAAGGCATTTGTGTAGATTGGATAGAGGACAGCAGGGAGTTTTTTGACCTGTTGGAGGTTGCCAGCTACGATGTAATAATTCTAGACCTTATGATGCCCCACATAAGCGGGGAGGAGCTACTCAAGGGCTTGAGAAATAAGAAGGACTATACTCCCGTTCTTGTGCTTACCGCAAAGGGTAGAATTGAGGATAAGGAAAAGTGTTTCTCCCTTGGAGCTGACGACTACCTTACCAAACCCTTTGAACCAAAGGAGCTTCTCCTAAGAATAAGAGCACTGCACAGAAGGGTGGTGAAGGAAGAGAGGTTAAAGATAAATAATGTGGAAGTTGACCTACAAACATGTAAAGTATGGGTAAATGGTAAAGAGGTGAAATTTAGCAAAAAAGAGTGGCTAATGTTTAAATACCTTGTAGAGAACAGAGGGAGGTACGTAACCACACAGGAGCTTCTTAACTACGTATGGGGTGACGAACCAGTTGGGGATGATGTAGTCCGCGCTCACATAAAAAACCTAAGAAAGCTTTTACCTGAGGGGTTTATAATCTCTCACAAAGGTTGGGGATACAAGGTTGAGGGCTGAAAAGTTTTGGTTGTATTTTTCTCTTTACTTACTTCTCATAGTTGGCTTTAGCCTGATTAACCTGGTGGTATTTTTTGAGCTAAAGAAGATAGAGGAAGAAAACCTCTACAGGCTTGCACATCTTCATTTTATGAACCATCTGTGTAATCCCCTACACAGAGGTAGTGAAGAGATAGTCATCAAACCTCCTGAGGTCGGCTACAGGATATATTCTTTTGAAGACCCCACAAACCCGCCCAACATTATAAAAGTAGGCATAAAGGAAGATTACTTTCAAGAAAGGCTCAACAGCCTCATGAAGAAAATCCTATTTTTGGAGTTTTTACTCATCCTTACCCTTGTATTTCTGTATCAAGCGGTTGTTGAGGGATATATAAAAAAATTAGAAAAAAAGGAAGGGTGGGTAAGACAGCTTATACTCTCACTTACCCATCGCCTTGGTAACTTTATGGCTACTCAAAAAGTGCTTTTGGCTCTTCTGAAAAAGACCTACGGTGAGGACGAAAACTTAAAGAGGATGGAAAAGGGCCTTACAAAAGCTCAAAGGGATTTTAGCATTTTTACCAACTTAGCCAAAGAGGATAAGACGATTACCATAGAGTACCTTAATCTCAGGGAGCATGTGGAAGAAGTGCTAAAGTACTTTGACGATGAACTCGCTAAAAAACGGCTTAAAGTGAGTTTGAAGGATATGTTTGTACGTATGGACAGGACAGACTTGGACGATGTGCTGTACAACCTAGTAGGAAACGCCTTAAGGCATTCTAACAGCTTTGTTCACATAAAGATATGTCCAAAGGCCAGAACTCTTATAATTAGGAACGATACAAGCCAACGGGACAGGCCTGGTATGGGTATAGGATTAGAACTGGTGCAAAGAATAATAGACAAATACCGCTTTAAGCTAAACCTTAGATACAGGAAAAATTACACAGTTTTTGTTAGCTTTACATAGCTGGGCTAAACTCTATACGGAATTGCTCCCCCGTTTCCATATCCTTTAGCGTATAAAAACCCCCCGCCTTCTCTTCATCACCAACTATCACTACGTACCTCGCCCCCAACTTGTTGGCAAATTCTAACTGTTTTCTTAGTCCACCCTTTCTGTAAGAAAGCTCTACCCTCCTGCCCTCTAACCGTAGAGCCTTAGCTACCGCAAGAGAGTAGTCCATAACATCCCCAAAGGGTGCTACAAAATATAGAGGCTCCTCGGGCGGAATTTCTTTCAGAAGCATGGACAACCTCTCAAGACCGACCGCGAAACCTACTGCGGGTGTGGGTGGACCTTCTAATTCTTCTACAAGATAGTCATATCTTCCACCAGCTATTACCGTTATATCCAAGTCTGTGGAAACAGCCTCAAAGACCGTCTTTGTGTAGTAATCCAAACCACGCACCAGATATGGATTTTCTCTGTAAGGTATGGATAGAAGACTTAAGTAATCCTTCAGCTTTGAATAGTGGTCTTTGCACTCTTGGCAAAGATAATCCACCATCTTGGGAGCTTCTTTAACCGCCTCTTTACAGGTAGGTACCTTACAGTCAAGCACGCGAAGAGGATTTCTATCCTTCCTGTCATAACATACTTCACACAGGTGACCCTCTACGCTTTCAAGATAGTTAACCAAGGCTTCCCTGTAGCTGGGTCTGCAAACTTTACAGCCTATGGAGTTTATCTCTATTACCACGTTTACGCCAAGTTCAGAGAGTATCTCGTAAACAAGCTGAATAAGTTCCGCATCTACCACTGGGTCAAGGCTACCAAAAACCTCCACACCTATCTGGTGGAACTGTCTGTATCTTCCCGCTTGCGGGCGTTCGTACCTAAACATGGGACCCTCGTAGAAAACCTTTACATAAGGCTTTAAGGCATAGAGTTTATTTTGCACGTAAGCTCTGACCGCACCAGCAGTGCCCTCGGGTCTTAGGGCAAGCCATCTGCCCTTTCTATCTTGGAATGTAAACATCTCCTTCTGCACTATGTCCGTAGCCTCCCCTATACTTCTCTGAAACACCTCTGCATATTCCACTACGGGAAGTATTATTTCTTCAAAGTTGTAAACTCTTAGCTTTTCCCTTATAAGGTTAGACACGTGCTTGAACTTCTTTAACTCCTCACCATAAAGGTCGTGAAACCCTCTTACGCTCTGAAACTCAGGCATAGAGAATAATTATAGCCCTCGGGTTTTCTTTGACACGCTATAGAAGGAGTTCATGCTTTTTCTGGTCTTTGTGGTTTCTCCCCTTGTAAGGAAGCTTTCCATAAGGGACAAGCTCTTTCAGGGAGTAGGCAGGCGTTTTAGCCTTTTTGGCACTTTCGGAACTCTTTCTATGCTTGCCGTAACGGGGCTTTTTAATGTGTATTACCTTCTGGGCTTATCAAACCTTGTCTTTGTAGTGTTTGTCTCTTTAGCTCATGACGTTTACTTCGGACCAATAGCCGTAAATTCACCCTTTTATTAGGTCTATGGCAAGGAGGCTCGGCCTTTTAAACCTACTCCTGAGCCTTTTAATAGTCTACCTTGCAGTAAAACTTTGCTTTGGAGGATAAACGTGGCTGAAAAACCAAAGCCCAAACCTAAGTTTTCGCCCTTCGTGTCCGCAAGAGAAGTCCTACATGAAGAAAGCTCTCTAAAGTGTATGGTTTTTTAACTTAGGTCTGGTCAGAAGATAGACATTCATAGGTCTTCTCGAAGGGTGCTTGCTATAGTGCTGGAAGGAGAGGCTGAATTCTTTGTTGGTTCCACAGACAAGAGAGAAAGGCTAAAGAGGGGCAAGGACATTCTCTACGAGCCTGAAGAGCCTCACGGCTTTCGGGCAATGGAGGACACGGTGGTTATGGTTCTAGTGGTGTGATATATTTATACATGATGTATCGCATATTTGTATGGGGTGTTAATTTTAAGACGGCCCCAGTAGAACAGAGAGAACTCCTCGCATGTAATAAAGAAGATGCCTACTACCTTCTACCACCTCTAAAAACTATAAGGGGTATAAGAGAGCTGATGATCCTTTCCACATGCAACCGTGTAGAGGTATATGGTGTAGCGGAGGATTACGATTCTATAAACAGGCTTGTTCTTGACCTTCTTCAGCTCAAGGGTGTGGACCAAAAACTTAGGAAGAACTCCTTCTTTCTGGAAGGAGACAAAGCAATAGCCCACGTGTTTAGGGTTGCCAGTGGGCTTGATTCCATGGTTGTAGGGGAAACGCAGATAGTAAGACAGTTTAAAGAAGCCTACCGTATAGCTAAAGAGACAGGCTGTACTGGGAAAGTGCTAAATAGACTTTATGAGAAGGCACTCAGAACGGGTAAAAGAGTAAGGTCAGAAACGGGTATAAGCAAAAATGCCGTTTCGGTTAGCTATGTGGCCGTTGAGTTGGCAAAGAGGATATTTGGAAAGCTGGTTGGTGTCAAGGTTCTCTTAGTAGGTGCGGGTGAAATGGCTGAGCTCTCCGCTAAATACCTGAAAAAGCTCCATGCGCACATTTTCATAAGCAACAGAACTTACGAAAAAGCTGTAGAGCTTTCTAAGGAGCTGGGAGGACACGTGCTTAGGTTTGAAGAACTTCCAGACCATCTTCAAGACTTTGACATAGTTATAGTATCCACAGGTAGCAAAAGTCCAATAATAACACAGGATATGGTCAAAAGAGCCATAAAGAGAAGAGACTACAAACCTATGTTTATCATAGATATTTCAGTTCCAAGGAATGTAGAATCAGGGGTTGGTCAATTGGACGAAGTGTTTCTCTACGATATAGACGACCTTCAGGAAGTGGCAGAGAAGAACCTAAGGGAAAGAATCAGAGAAAAGGAGAAGGGGGAAATAATCGTATGGGATGAGGTTGGCAAATTCATGAAGTGGTTAGACCTTTTGGTGGTAGAAGAGCTGATAGTTAAACTAAAAGAACATTGGAAAGAGCTGGAAAATAAGGAACCGAGAATAAGGAAGCTCATACACAACGTAGTAGAAGCCATAAGAAAAGAGCCTTCTTCTGCGGAAAAGTTGGTTAAAATATTCCTTCAGGAGGTACACGATGCAAACACAGGGAGAAGGCTATCCTATGTCCATTACCGAGCTGATGGAGATGGAGAGTGAGTACTCCATAAAAGCCTACGTGCTCATAAAAGCTGACCCGAGAGAAATTCCATCCATCATGCTTGCTCTTTCAACCTTTGAAGGCATCAAAACGGCTGACGTGGTAACGGGACCATACGACATCATAGTCTTTGCAGAGCTCAAAAACCAAGACGAACTTGGAAGGCTGGTAATAAACAAGATTCATTCCTTGGAGGGGGTCAAAGAGGCACTTACCTGCGTGGTAGTAAGAATATGAAGGATTTCCCCATGGTCGTGGAAGAGGAAGGAAGAATAGTGGTTATATACTCCTTTGACCCTATAGACTATAAGGAAGAAGACGATGGAGTGGAGATATACTACTCAAGAAAGGGTGATGTGGTAAAGATAATCATCAAGAAAGATGAAAAACACCATATCATATACTTCTAACAGTTTTCTTATAGAGGGTGGTAGACCACTAAGGGGTAAGGTGAGAGTTTCTGGTTCAAAAAATGCCTCACTTCCCATACTAATAGCGAGCCTTCTTTCCAGTGAAGTCTGCATAGTAGAAAACGTACCAAACCTTTTAGACACTGCGACCACCTTTGAGCTTCTTGAAGAGCTTGGCGCTCATGTGGAACGTAGAGAAGGAGAGGTAGTCGTAGATGCGGGCTCTGTAGATAACCATGTGGCTCCAGATAGCGTGGTAAGAAGGATGAGAGCTTCCGTTTTGGTTATGGGGCCTCTACTTTCAAGGTTTGGAAGGGCTACTGTTTCTATGCCCGGCGGTTGTTCCATAGGTGTAAGGTCTATAGACCAGCACCTTAAGGTGTTTGAAAAGGCAGGTGCCCATATAGAGGTAAAACATGGTTATATAAATCTTGAGTTAAGGAAAATAAAACCGGTAGAATACACCTTTGAAGTAATCACAGTAACAGGCACGGAAAACGCTCTAATGCTTTTGAGCGGTTGCGAGAAAAGAAGTGTTTTAAGAAACATAGCCTTGGAGCCTGAGGTGATGGACTTAGTGGAAGTAATGAGGAAGATGGGTGTAGAGATACATATAGAGGACAGAACCGCAATAATAAGAGGCTCTAAGGATTTAAGAGGATTTAAACACAGGGTTATTCCTGACAGGATAGAGGCTGGTACCCTGATGGTAGCTGGGTTTATAACGGGGGGTGATGTTATCATAGAAGACATAAGGGTAGACCATTTAGGTAGCATAATAGAAAAACTAAAGGAAGCGGGAGCTCATGTGGACCTTTTGGACCTTAGGAGTTTAAGGGTTAGAGGTCTTGAGAAAGCTAAGCCACTTAGCATATCCACTGCGGAGTATCCTGGCTTTCCTACAGACATGCAGGCACAATTTATGGTGCTCTGTTGTGTTGCGGACGGTATTTCAGAGATAAGGGAAAACATCTTTGAAAATCGTTTCCAGCACGTGGCAGAGCTTCAGAGAATGGGGGCAGACATACACGTAAGGGACAGAACCGCCATAGTAAGAGGTGTAGATAAACTATACGGGGCTGAAGTGTATTCAACAGACCTTAGAGCTTCCGCAAGCCTTGTCCTTGCGGGGCTTGTGGCTGAAGGAACCACGATAGTCAGAGATATTTATCATCTCGATAGAGGATACGAAAGATTGGAAGAAAAACTAAAATCTCTGGGGGCAGCCATTGAGAGGCTCCCCCACAATTAGGTTCAGACTATCTCTATTTTCTTTTCCTTTGCACCCTCTGCCTTAGGTATTCTCACTTCCAGAATACCATCCTTGAACTCCGCCTTCGCCTCCTCCACCTTCACATCTACGGGTAAGGGGATGACTCTTTCAAACTTTCCGTATACCCTCTCCACTCTGTGATACGTTTCAGTCTTTTCTTCCTTTTCCTCTTTCTTCTCCCCCCTTATGTGCAGTGAGTTGTCTCTGATGGAAACTTCTACGTTTTCCTTCTTGACGCCGGGAAGTTCTACCTTTATGACGACTTCTTTGTCTGTTTCGTAAACATCCACAGCAGGAGCGAACACTCTCTCAATTTCCTCTTTGGGCATGAGCTCCTCAAACAACCTGTCAAATTCCCTTCTAATGCGTTCAATTTCTGCAAATGGGCTCCACAGCATAAGTCCTCTTCTCATGGCACTCACCTCCTTTAAAGGTTTTCTATAAACATATTTTAGTCTGGTTTTATAAATTGTCAACCTTAGAATACTCATAGAGTATACGCCAATCTTGTAGGAGAAAACCAATAAGGTAAGTGTCTATATAGGGGTATCCGATTAAATAAATGCAAAACTCCCTAAGGCATGCTTACTAAAAGTATCAACGCTAAACAAATTAAAGGGGAAAGGTAGTAAGCATCTTGCAAGTTCAGTAGCATCTCAACGCGGAAATTTATTTCATGTTTTGGGTTAAAGCTACGATGGTTTATCCAATGGTGAGCCAAATGGTTACGAGGCATTTTATTTAGTAAGACTTGGTATACTCTTATTCTTCCTTCCACCTTCTGTAAAGGTTATGCTCTATCCTTAAACTGTCCAGAACCTTTCCTACTACAAAGTCTATAATCTCCGCAAGGCTTTTTGGTCTATGATAAAAACCTGGACTTGCTGGCAAAACAATCGCACCGGCTCTTGCTACTTTTAGCATGTTTTCTAAATGGACTAATGAATAAGGAGCCTCACGTACAAGAAGAAGAAGGGGGACGCGTTCCTTTAGAGCTACTTCACAAACTCTATGTATCAGGTTTTGGTTTGTGCCATTGGCTATATGGGCTAAGGTGCTCATGGAGCAAGGCGTCACTAAAACACCCCTATAATTTATAAGTCTTGAGCCACTGGCTATTGGACTGGCTATATCCTTCTCCGGTATAATTCTTACCTGCGGAAATTCCTCAAGTATTTTGTGCTTCGTAACGTCTAACTCTTGCTTGAGAACAACCCAGCCTGAAGAGGACACAACAAGGTCTATATTAAAATCCATTGACGTAAGAACTTGCAAAAGTCTATATCCATAAACTGCACCGCTGGCACCAGTAATACAGATTACCATTCTCTTAGACATAGAAAAATTGTAGAGCCTCTGGATGTAAAATATTCCCAATGCAAACCATTCTAATAGCCAATAGGGGCGAAATAGCCATAAGGGTTATGAGAACTTGCAGGGAGATGGGTATAAAGACCGTAGCCATATACTCAGAAGCGGATGCCAACAGTATGCATACGAAGCTTGCGGACAAAAGTATATGCATAGGACCTGCGGAACCTTCAAGGAGTTATTTAGATATACCAAGGGTGATGTCTGCCATTGAAGTCTCTGGCGCAGATGCGGTTCATCCAGGCTACGGTTTTCTATCGGAGAATTCCAAATTTGCGGAGATTGTCAGGGCAAGCGGAAAGATTTTCATAGGACCTTCACCAGAAACCCTTGAGCTAATAGGGGATAAGGTTAAGGCGAAGGAAGTGGCAAAAAAGGTAGGTATCCCCCTTGTGCCGGGTAGCGATGGTCCAGTGGATTTTCAAAAAGCTATGGAGGTTGCCAGCAAAATAGGCTATCCCGTGGTTATAAAGGCCGCAGCTGGCGGAGGTGGAAGAGGTA
This sequence comes from Aquificaceae bacterium, assembly GCA_025057455.1. Lineage (GTDB taxonomy): Bacteria > Aquificota > Aquificia > Aquificales > Aquificaceae > Pampinifervens. The sequence goes on along the minus strand of JANWWY010000011.1, from coordinate 8,069 downwards.
TAAGGGTAGTTAACAACGACAGAGAGCTAAGAGAAAAGTTTCCTCTGGCCATGCAAGAAGCAGAGGTAGCCTTTGGTGATGGCAGGCTCTACATAGAAAAGTACATAATAAACCCCAAACACATAGAAATCCAAGTACTGGCCGATAAGTACGGTAATGTTCTGACGCTCGGCGAAAGGGAGTGTTCCATACAAAGAAGACATCAAAAGCTCATAGAGGAGGCCCCAAGCTCCGCACTCACAGAAGAAAAAAGAAAGCAGATGGAAAGCCTGGTGGCTAGCTTTTGTAGAGAAATAGGCTACGAAGGTGCGGGAACGGTTGAATTTCTACTGGACCAAGATGGAAACTTTTACTTTATGGAGATGAACGGACGCATACAGGTAGAACATCCAGTTACAGAAATGGTCTACGGCATAGACCTCGTAGAGTGGCAGATAAGGATTGCCAGGGGCGAAAAGCTCAGCAAGGAAAGACCACAAAAGGTTGGATATGCCATAGAGTGTAGAATAAATGCGGAAGACCCCAACACCTTCCTACCATCGCCGGGAAAGGTTGAGGAGCTTTACCTTCCGGGTGGTTATGGTATAAGAGTGGACACACATCTTTATTGTGGATACACGGTGCCCCCCTATTACGATTCACTTCTTGCCAAGCTTGTATGCTGGGGAAAGACGAGAGAGGAAACCATAGCAAGAACCCTAAGAGCCCTAGAGGAGTTTCGCATATCCGGTCAAGGTTTGAAGACAAACTTAGATTTGCACAAAAGGGTTCTCTCCAGCAGAGAATTCCAGCAAGGCAAACACCACATAAGATTTGTGGAGGAGCTAATGCTCTGATGAGGGAAAGGTTAAAGAAGTTCTTAAGTGGTATGTTTTATCAAGGCAGAGTACCTTCTTCCATCATCTTTTACGGCAAAGAAGGTATTGGCAAAAGGGAGCTCGCTCTTGAGTTTGCGGAGGCACTTTTGTGTCTTGAGGACAAATATCCTCCTTGTGGAAGTTGTGAGTCATGCAGGCATATGAAAAGTTTTCGTCACAAGAGCATAGAGGAGCTTATGTTTTATGGCGAAGACAAAAGGGGTAAAAGCGTGTATCTGTATTTACGCGGAGACCATCCAGATTTTATCTATCTTAATCCAGAAAAGGCGGAGATAAAGATAGACCAAATAAGAGCTGTAAAGGATTTTGTATATCTTAGTCCCGCACTTTCTAGAAAAAAGGTAGTTTTTGTAAAGCCTGCGGAAAGCATGAACCAGTATGCCCAGAATGCCCTTCTTAAAGTTTTGGAGGAACCTCCAGAAGATACACATTTCTTACTTGTTACCCATAAACTTCAAAAGATTCTGCCAACAGTAAAATCCAGAAGCTTCCTTTTAGAAGTTCCACCGCTGACACAGGAAGAGCTAAAAGAGATAACGGGCATAAATGACGATATTCTGTTAGAGCTTTCCGAAGGTAGCATAAAGATGGCTATGAAACTAAAGGAGGATAAGGAGCTTCTGAGTACCGCAAGGGCAATTTTGGAAGGGGATGTGCTGACCTTTTACAAAAAGGTTCTTGAAGTAGAAAAATGGGAACAAGACAGACAGTATGACCTTTTGAGAGTGGTGCAAGCTTTACTACACAGGAGGTATGTGGAAAATAGGAGCTTGGCAGACAAGCAGGCTCTTGACAAAGTATCAATGGGATTAGAATATTTAAGCAAGGGTTTAAGGTTAAGTCTTTTACTTTTTCAATTAAGAGGAGGTAATGCCAATGTCTTATATAAAGGCGCGCTTTCAAGATACCAACAAGGTTCTGCAGGTTGATGGCGTATGGGAAGAGGAAGTATCCAGGGGTGACCTTCTGGTAGTGCATTCTGATAAAGGTGAAGAAGTGGTAAAAGTCTTAGGCACTTCAAGGGAGCCTTCAGCACTCAAAGCCCTTTTCCTTAGAAAGGCAAAGGAAGAAGACATAAAAAGGATGAAGGAAAACGAGGAAATAGCGCATGAAGCCATGGAAGTATGCAAAAGGAAGATAACAGAGCATGGGCTTGATATGAAGCTAATAAGGACCTACATTCCTTTGGACAAAGGCAAAATATTTTTCTACTACACCTCTGACCAGAGAGTGGACTTTAGGAATCTCGTTAAGGACCTTGCCAAGATTTTTAAAAAGAGAATAGAGATGAGACAGGTAGGTGTCAGAGATGCAGTACAAATGATGGGTTGGATGGGGACATGCGGTGATATACCATGTTGCGTGAGATTCCAAGAAGAGTTTCAATCTGTCTCCCTTAAAGACATAGAGGAACAAAATCTGCCTCTTTCTCCTCAAAAGTTTACAGGTCCATGCGGTAGACTCATGTGCTGTTTGGTGTTTGAAAGAGAAAATTATCTTGTAAAGTCTATACTTCCAGAAGTAGAAAGCGAGATATGCTTTGAAGGCAAAACCTACAAGGTCATGCACATAGACCCCATAAAGTGGAGGATTACCTTACTTTCAGAAGACTCCAAAAGGGAGATAAACCTACAAGAAGTACTTCCTAAAGGTTATGAAAGGGCTATCCAGCATTGTAAGACCTGTGGTGGTTGTTGTGCGAGGTTTATAGAGAATGAAACTCTCGCGGGAATTGAGCAGTGAATTGAACCACTTATTTCTCTTTGAGCTTTCTGATAAAAGCACGGTAGAGGCCGTCTTTTATAGGGGCGATACTCTGTGCGTTTCCACTCAAGTAGGCTGTGCTTTGGGTTGTCCTTTTTGCCTTTCTGGTAGTAAGGGTCTTGTCAGAAATCTCACTGCGGAGGAAATAGTTGGACAATACACCATACTGAAAGATAGATTGCCCATAAAAAAGATAGCCATTGCTGGCATAGGAGAACCGCTTATGAATTGGTCTAATGTGGAAAGAGCCTTCTGGCACTTTAAAAGCTTGGGTTTGGGCGTAAGCTTTTACACAACGGGGCATCCTACCAGCAAACTAAGGGAGCTTATTGAGCTTCCTCATAGAGGCGTGACTATATCCCTTCATAGCGTAAAAGAAGATAAAAGAAAAAGGCTCATCCCGAGTGCAGGAAGTTTAGAGGAACTCATAAACACTCTAAGGGAAGCGTTGAATAAACTTTCTGCCCGGAAGAGGAAGAGCATTAGCTTAGCCTATCTTCTTTTAGAGGGGGTTAACGATTCAGAGGACGAGATTAAGTCTTTTGCGCAGCTTGTTAAAGAGTTGGGTGTAAGCGCAACCTTGCTAAGATACAATCGAACGGTTGAAGATTACAAGGATGTAGATGATAGCAGGTATGAAAGGTTTTTCCTGCTTTTGCGAACCTACGGTATAAGGGTAACCTTATCCACGCGTTTCAGAAGGGACAGGCTAGGTGGGTGCGGAACCCTTGCGGTAAACAGGACTCTTACAGAGTGTTGAGAAGTTCTTTTATTATCTCTTCATACTCTTGCTCGCCCACTGCATCCTCTTTAACAACACAGAATAGAGGCATAATCTGAACTCTTGTAGTGCCCTGTTCCAAAAAACCCAGCTTTTCCGCAGCAGCCTTAGAGAGGTCTATTATCCTACTCTTTTTCCAGGGACCCCTATCCGTTACGAGGACTACTACATCTTCCCCGTTTCTTAGGTTTTTCACCAGAAGATAGGTTCCTATGGGGTAATCCCTTGATGCGGCTGTGTATTTATGTTTGTTAAACATCTCTCCAGAGCTCGTTTTCCTCCCGTGAAACTTTCCCCCGTACCAACTGGCAGTGCCTTCAGAAACTTTGCAATTTTGAGCCATAGCAGTAGAAAAACACAACATGAGAAGCAACAGAAGAGCTTTTCGCATGAGACTACCTCCTACAGAGTGAGACTTTTTAATAATACCACATATCATGTAAACTTTTCAAATTATCTTTTCTGGTATAAAATTCTTAAAATGTTAGCCCTTAGAGTTTACGTAAGTGGCATAGTGCAGGGAGTGGGCTACAGAGCTTTTACAAAAAGGTTAGCGGATAGCTACGGATTATCGGGATGGGTTAGGAATCTTTCTGACGGAAGAGTAGAGGTTTTTGTTCAGGGCGATAAGGAAGTTGTATGGAGCTTTCTAAAAGAACTGTGGAAGGGTCCGCCTGCGGCTCAAGTAGACCGCATGGAGGTCCTAAAGGAGGTGCCAAAAAATGAGGAAAGGGATTTTACTGTTAGGTATTAGCGTAAGTCTTTCCTTTGCGGTAGAGTGTAAAAATTACACTGTTAAGGAAGGGGATACGCTCGAGAAGATATCAAGGAGAGAAGGCGTAGACCTAAAGAGTCTAAAATCCGCCAACAAAGGCCTTAAAGAGCATCAGTTAAAGGCTGGGCAAAAAATATGCATACCCGTCAAAGCTTCAAGAAAAGTGGAAAAGTACGCAATTTACGAGGTGAAAAAGGGGGATACCCTTCAAAAAATAGCGGAAAGCTTTGGTGTGGATGCGGGAGAACTTAGGGAATTTAACAACCTAAAAAGTGATAAGCTCGTTGAGGGTCAAAAAATAAAAATACCAGCCAAGGCTGTATCAAGGGTAAAAGAGGAAAAGCAACAAACCAAAGAAGACTCTTACCTTTACACTGTTAAGCGCGGTGGAAGGCTCAGCGATGTATCTAAGGTCACAGGTGTACCTCTGAAAGAGTTAGAGAGGTTAAACCCCGAGCTTAAAGGCAGGTTTATTAAGCCAGGCACCAAGGTAAAGTTACCACCAGAAAGAAAGGCAGTTGCGGAAAAAGAAGACTACGAGCTTTATACAGTCAGAAAGGGAGGAAAGCTAGAACATGTGTCAAAAGCCACGGGAATATCTCTAAAGGAGCTTGAGAGGCTAAACCCTGAGCTTAAGGGCAAGTGGCTAAATCCTGGGACACAGGTAAAAGTGCCAGTCCAAAAGGCAAGCAGGGAAGTCAAAGAAGAAAAACACGATGTATACGTTGTTAAGAGAAGTGCAAGACTGAAGGATGTGGCAAGGGTTACTGGCGTACCTCTGAAAGAACTGGAGAGGTTAAATCCTGAGCTCAAGGGCAAATTTATAAAGGCTGGCACTAAGGTGAAGATACCTCAAAGAGAGGTGGCCGTCAAAACACCACAGGAAACACCAACTAGCAGAAGAGAAGAAAGGCAAGTGCTCTCTGGGTTAGATAAGGAAAAGACTGTAAGCACGCCATCCATAAACCTTGGTATAAGCATACCGTTGCCAGTAGAAGGTAAGATAACAAAGGTACCAAAGGGTATAGAGATATCTGCGCCCTGCTCCACCCCCATAAGGTCCGTGGAGGATGGTAGGGTCATATACAGCGGTGGAGACCTTCAGGCTTATGGCAACATGATAATTGTGGAACACGAAAGCTTTATATCCCTCTACGCTCATAACGAAGTGAACTTAGTAAAAAGGGGAGACAGGGTTAGTAAGGGTCAGGTAATAGCCAGATTGGGCAGAAAGAACAACTCTGAAGATTGCATCCTCAGGTTTGAACTGAGAAACAAGGAGGGCATACCACTGGACCCTACTGAATACATCAGAGACCTTCACTAAAGAGCCTGTCTCCTAAGTCTCCTACACCTGGCACTATGTATCCCTTTTTGTTTAAACCTCTGTCTACCCTTACGACGAAGAAGTCTACATCTGGATGTGAAGATAGCAGTCTTTCTAAGCCTTCTGGTGAAGCCACAAGATTAAGGGACATAATCCTTTCTGGTTTTGCTTCCTTTAATCGGTCAATGGTTAGGCTAAGGGTTCCTCCTGTGGCGAGCATGGGGTCAAGGACTACCACAAATTTGTTGGTAAGGTCTGGAAGCCTCCAATAGTAGAGCTTGGGCATTAGGGTTTCTTCATCCCTTTTTATGGCTACAAACCCCGCCTTTGCCTTTGGAAGTGCCCTTAGAGCACCGTTAAGCATAGGAATGCCAGCCCTGAGTACGCATACGAACACTATTTTTTCTTCCATTATGAACTCAAAGGTATAATTCCCCATGGGTGTTTCTATCTCCCTTTCCTCTCCGGGAAAAAGCTGAGCCATATGGGATAGGGATATGACGGTAACATCCTCTACCGCTCTTCTGATTTCCTCGGACGATGCATGCTTATTCCTTATGAGGTTTATCTTATGCGAGAGAAGTGCATTATCAAGAATTTTCAAAGCCATGTTTAAAAGCTCCAAGTCTTACAACCGTTCCCTGTTGTCCCTTTACCACCTTCTTTATGGTTCTTACTTCGTATATCTGGCTGTCGTTTTTTATTACGCCACCCTTTTCTAATATGTCCCAAAGACTTTTTAACATATTGTCTATGTCCCTTCTTCTGTGATTGGGCAGGAGTAGCTCCACATATATGGAAATCTTACCTTCAATGGGCTCACCCGAGTACTGTTCCTTAATCTCCCATAGGGCTCTTACCTCCCAGTTTTTTACCCTTGGTGGTTTAAATACTTTGCCTCCCTTCTTGCGTATGTATCGGTTGCTCTTTGGCACAGGAAGCATGGAAAGCCTTAGCTCTATCATCTTTTTATCAAGACGATACACAATACAAGAGTAGTTAGTAGGCTAAGCAAGTTTACACCCATGGATATGCCATGCCATTTCATAAAGGCACCGTAGTCCACCGGCTTAAGGTTATGCGCAGTAGGAAGTATGTAAAAAAGATGAAAGGCATGGAGCACCGCATTTACCAGTGCAAGTAGAAAGATAAGCCTACCAAGCTTCAGCCCTATCAAAAGAGTTATTACGGAAACGACGAGACCAAGGCTAAAGTATACGGGAAAAACTCTCTCTACTACGCTACCAGCCTGCTCCTTTTGGAGAACTCTAAACAGGGTCGGTGCCACATAGAAGCTGAAGAAAGACCCAAGACCAAGATAGGCGGAGTTTAGGAAAAGTAGAATCTTATCCATCGCCTCTTACCACTGGCAGGTTGTAAGCTTTTAGAGTTTGAAGGAGTTTTCTCTCGTTTTCAGGCTTCATGGCACAAAGTGGCAGTCTAAACTCCTTTTCACACATGCCGAGAGCCCAGCATGCGGTCTTAACTGGTATGGGGTTTGTCTCTATGAAAAGCACTTTGAAAAGGTCAAAAAGATAGTAGTGCATCTCCCTTGCCTTCTGGAAATCACCCTTTAGAGCGTAGTCTACCATGCTCTTTACCTCTCTTGGCATTACGTTGTTGGCTACGGATATAACACCTTTGGCACCCAGTGCCATCATGGGCAGTGTGAGCGAATCATCTCCCGAGAGTATGGTAAAGTTATCACCTAAAAGCCTTTTCAGCTCTGATATCCTGTCCATGTTTGGCGTTGACTCTTTAGAACCTACAATGTTAGGACAATCGCTGACGAGCCTATATATGGTGTCGGGAGAAATCTCTACGCCCGTTCTTGAGGGTATGTTGTAGAGGATTATGGGTATGTCCACCTCATCCGCCACCGTTTTAAAGTGCCAATAAAGACCCTCCTGAGTAGGCTTGTTGTAGTAAGGCACCACAAGAAGGCATGCATCCGCACCAACCTTTTTGGCATGGGAGGTCAGCTCTATCGCTTCGTGTGTTGCGTTGGCACCAGTTCCTGCTATAACCTTTATCCTGCCTCCTGCATACTTGACCGCATGCTCTACCACCTTTTCATGCTCCTCGAAGGTAAGGGTTGGCGACTCTCCTGTTGTGCCACACACAAGTATGGCATCCGTTTGATTGTTTACATGAAAGTCTATGAGGTTTTCCAAAGCTTTAAAGTCAACCTCCCCATTTTTGAAGGGTGTGATGAGAGCGACTATTGAACCGTAGAACATGCAAAAGATTATAACACCATTGCTACGCTTTGATATACTCTAAAACCCTGCTTAATATCTTTTCTGCGGTAAAGCCAAAGTAGTCCATAAGCACATCACCGGGTGCGGATTTTCCGAAGGTTTCAAGGCTTATAACAAGACCGTCCAGACCCACGTACTTGTACCAGCATAAACCCCTTCCTGCTTCCACCGCAACCCTTTTTCTGACCTCTGGTGGAAGAACTCTTCTTTTGTATTCCTCTTCTTGGGTTTCAAAGACTTCAAAGCTTGCCATGTTTACAACTCTGACTCTAAAACCCTCTTC
>JANWWY010000010.1:10478-42848 GCA_025057455.1 Aquificaceae bacterium | reverse complement strand
AATATAATCCAAACATATACCTTACGGGTGTATTGTTTCATAGAGTTTAGCCACCTTCGCCTTAGAAATAGTGCTGTCAAAAGTTCCCCGAAAGGTGAGCCCTTTTATACTAAGTTTTAGGCTTTTTAAGCTTGAGTATGCTAAGTGTAAATCCACTAGACTGCAAGTGAGCATTAAGCCTATACAACAAGTTTATTTACTATGCTTAAGATTTCCTCCCTCATGTTTCTGTAGCTGGCTCTGTTGCAGACCAGCATGGCTGTGGAACTGGTTATTTCTTCTATCACCACAAGGTTATTCTCTTTCAGAGTTCTTCCTGTCTGCACAAGGTCCACAATAAAGTCAGAAAGTCCTATCAGTGGTGCAAGCTCCACAGACCCGCTAAGTGGGACTATTTTGCATTTTACACCTTTTTCTGAGAAAAACTCCTGAGCTATGCGCGGATACTTGGTGGCCACTTTAAGAAAAGAACTGTTAAAGTATTTTTGCTTAGCTTCTTCCTTCCCGGCCACCACTATCTTACAAAAGCCTATTTTGAGGTCACACGCCACGTAAAGGTCTGGTCTTCTCTCCAACAGCACATCCTTACCCACAATCCCGAGGTCCGCTACGCCGTTTTCCACGTATACAGGCACATCAAAGGGTTTTACAAGCAAAAATTCAAACTGCCCTACCCTCAAGCTTAGCTTCCTGCTTTCTTCAAAGCCTTCCTCTATGATACCCTTTTCCAGTAGAAGGGATTGAGCTTCCTCGAACAGTCTCCCTTTGGGTAAGGCTATGCGTAGCATGGCTTAAAGTATAACATCATAGAGGTCTCAAGGTTATATCACCTACCTGAAAACGTTTAAGACCTTCTTGCGTCATAAGAAGGAGACTTCCGTCTTCCCCTATTCCCTGTAGTATACCTACTCTGGGTTCTGGGATGTAAAGTATGACCTCCGCATCCTTAAAAAGAAGCCTGTTTTCTATAGAATCTTTAAAGCTTTGAAAGCCTAGCCTTTCCAGCTTGTCAAGGCCAGCGGATAGAAAGTCCAAGAGCGTCAGGAGGAAATCTACTTTGTTGTATGTTTTTCCTGATATGAGCCTGAGAGATGTAGCTTCAAGGTCTGGTGGAAATCCTTCTTGATTGAGATTTATGCCAATACCCACAAGAATTTTATCCTTTAAGCCTTCCACCAAAACACCGCAAACTTTTTTACCTCTCAGGTATACATCGTTGACCCACTTTATTGCTGGTAAAAAGCCAAGGCTTTCCAGACAGTCCGCTACAGAGGAAGCCACAACAAGGGGTAGAGTGCCTTCGTCCTTTATGCCCCTTGGCAAAGAAAAGCTAAGGTAGAGCCCACCTTCCTGAGAGTGCCAAAGTCTTCCCTGTCTTCCTCTACCAGAGGTTTGCCTGTTGGCTACCACAAGGCTCCTATGCGGAAGGCTTCTTATGACCTGCTGAGTTGAGGAGACCTCTTCAAGCCACAAAAAACTTTTAAACATTCCAAAGATTTATAATTTTAACTTATGCGTGTGGGCTTACTGGGTGGTGGACAGCTTGGTTGGATGACCATATTAGAGGGCAGAAAAATGGGCTTTGAGTTCTTAGTCCTAGACCCAGACCCAGGGGCTCCTGCCAGCAAGATTGCGGACGCATGGTTTCCGCCTAATAAAGTGGAAGACTTTATAAGACATTCTGACGTGATAACCTACGAGTTTGAACACATAGAAGAAGATGTTCTTCAAAAGGTCTATGACCTTACCACACCCTCTTTGAACATCTTGGAGCTAAAAAGGAGTAGAATAAGGGAAAAGGAGTTTTACAGGAAGGGGAGCTATCCAACACCAGAGTTTACCGTTGCAAGCTGGAAGGATTTAAAGCAAAAGGTAAGGGAATTTGGACTACCCTGCGTAGTAAAAGCGGAAAGACTTGGATACGACGGAAAAGGTCAATACAGACTGTACTATCCTGAAGACGTGGAGAAGGCTCTAAATAACCACGCTCAGGACGAGAAATTTCTCGTAGAAAGGCTGATAGACTTCAACTTTGAATTTTCTATAATAGGAGTAAGAGACAGAAGGGGCAACAAAAGGCTCTATCCCATAACCTTAAACCATCATGAGAACGGTATTCTCTTGTACAACTTTACGAGAAGCTACGAATTAAAGGATGCGGAACATATAGTCCTTTCCCTTATGGAAGAGCTTGACCTTGTGGGTCTTCTGGCTGTTGAGTTTTTCTATACTTGGGATGGCAGAGTTCTTATAAATGAGTTTGCACCGAGACCTCACAACACAGGACATTACAGCCTCGATGGATGCTACACATCGCAGTTTGAGAACTTGCTTAGAGCCATATGCGGTCTTCCTCTTGGGTCCACAAAGCTGAAAACACCATCGGGCATGGTAAACCTTCTGGGTCTATCTTTGGAGGATATAGACATAGCAAGCATACTTTCTGTGGAAGGTGCAAAGCTATACTGGTACGGCAAGGAGAAAAAACCAAGGAGAAAGATGGGGCACATAAACGTAGTGGCAAGCACAGAACAAGAGGTAGAGGAAAAGATTGAGAAGATAATAAACCTTATATACTCACATGAGCCTTCTTAAGGAATTTCTTAGTCAGGTAGGGGAGGGCTATTTGCTTATAGACAAGGAAGGTAGGGTAGTTTTTGGAAACGAGTTTATGATAAAAAGGGGGCTACTAAAGGAAGATTTTGAGGGAAAACCTTATTATGAGTGTGTAAACAATCTTACGGTGGTAAGCTGTCTTGCGGAAGCTACTTCAGAAAAAAGGGACAGGCTGTGCCACTTTGACCACGAAGAAAGAGAATACTCTCTCTATGTTTTTGTAGGGAGTGAGCTTACTGTAGTTAGGTTTTCAGACATAACGGAGCTAAAAAGATACGAAAGGTCAAGAAAGGAATTCGTGGCAAATGTATCCCACGAGCTAAAGACACCCATAGCGGTTTTAAAGAGCCTGCTGGAAACCCTCTACGAGGAAGAAGATAGAGAAGAAAAAAGGGCTTTCCTTGAAAAGGCTCTAAAGCGCGTGGAAGACATGAGAAGGCTCGTAGAAGACCTTCTTATACTTACAAAGCTGGAATCTGGGGAGGAAAGAATAAGGAGGGAAGAGGTAGACCTTAGACTTTTAATAGAGGAAGTTTTTGAACTTTTGGAGCCCCAAGCGGTAGAGCATTCGGTATCCCTTCTAAACCTTGTTGAGGAAAACTTCAAGGTCAAGGGAGACTGGGATAAGCTCTTTTTGCTTTTTAAAAACCTTGTGGACAATTCCATAAAGTACAACAAGCAGGGCGGAAAGGTAGAAGTAAAAGCTTACACGAGAGGAAACTACTCTGTGGTTGAGGTTTCAGACACAGGCATAGGCATACCCAAGGAACACCTCCCCTTTATCTTTGAAAGGTTTTACAGGGTTGAACCCTCAAGGTCAAGGGAAAGGGGTGGCACGGGTCTTGGTCTTTCCATCGTCAAGCACATTGCCCTTTCTCACGGTGGAAGGGTTGAGGTTGAAAGCAAGGAGGGAGAGGGAAGCACCTTTCGCGTGTACCTGCCTTTAGAGTAGGTGCCCCAGTTTTATCTTCTTGGTCTCGAGATACCTTTGGTTGTACTCGCAGGCTGGTGTTCTTAGGGGTACTCTTTCCACTACCTCAAGCCCGTAGCCTTCAAGAGCTACTATCTTCCTGGGGTTGTTTGTTAGAAGCTTCATTTTTCTTACACCCAGGTCTAAAAGTATCTGTACTCCTATGCCGTAATCCCTAAGGTCCGCAGGATAACCAACCTTTTCGTTGGCTTCCACCGTATCGTATCCCATGTCCTGAAGATGGTATGCCTTAATCTTGTTCACTATACCTATCCCTCTGCCTTCGTGTCCCATTATGTAGACGAGAACTCCCTTGCCTTCTTGGGCTATGGCTTCCATGGCGGATTCCAGCTGAGACCTACAGTCGCATCTAAGAGACTTGAACACATCACCCGTTAGACATTCAGAATGCACCCTCACAAGCACTGGCTCATCCTCTTTCCATTCTCCCATGGTTAGTGCCACCTGCTCCTCACCGGTAAGAATATGCCTGTAGGCGTGTATCTTGAAAAGACCGTATCTTGTGGGTAGGTTTGCAGAGGCCTCCCTTACCACAAGCCTTTCCCTCCTCAGTCTGTAACTAATTAGGTCTGCTATGGTTATAACTTTAAGGTTAAACCTTTTGGCAAACTCCATTAGGTCGGGAAGCCTTGCCATAGTACCATCATCTCTCATTATCTCGCATATGACGCCTGCGGGATAAAGACCTGCAAGCCTTGCCAAGTCTACGGACGCTTCCGTATGACCAGCACGCTCTAACACACCCCCCGGCTTAGCCTTTAAGGGGAAAACATGACCAGGTCTTACAAAATCGGAAGGTTTTGCATCGGGACTTACGGCTAATTTTATGGTTATTGCCCTGTCAAAGGCGGATATGCCGGTAGTAGTGCCAAACTTTGGATGGGCGTCTATAGACACGCAAAAGTAAGTTCCTTTTGGGTCTGTATTTCTCACAGCCATGGGGTATAGGTCAAGCTCCTCGCATCTCTGGGGCGTAAGGGTAAGACATATTAGCCCCCTTCCGTGCTTTGCCATGAAGTTTATGGCTTCTGGAGTTACTTTCTCTGCGGCCATTACTAAGTCTCCCTCGTTCTCCCTATCCGGGTCATCAACCACTATTACCATCTTACCTTGGGCTATGTCTTCGAGGGCTTCTTCAATGGTGTTAAACTTAAACTCCATGGGAACACCTCCAGATTACCTGTTTGTTTTTTCCTCGTCGTCCCTTCTCAAGAGCCCTTTGACCCTTTCCCAAGTCTCATCAAGAATGCTCTTGCGATAGGATTGTTCCATAGGCACCTCCTGCTTTTCCACGGTGCCCTTTTTAAGCTCTTCTCTGTACTGGCTTCTGTACTTTTCCAAGAAAGGACCCCCATAGTGTACCCAAATGTGGTCTATTATTAGGAAGGCTAATATTACCCCAGCTATCCATTTTATGAGCATGGATGTTTAATAAAATAGTCTTGTATATGGAAGATATCAAGTGGGTCCTTTACCGTTTGAAAAATTACTGGCACTTTATGCTTCTTAGCCTCTTGGGTTCTTTGCTTGAAGCTGGTGGAACCGCCGGAGTTAGCTTGCTAATAAAGTCCCTCGTGGACAGGGTTTTTCTTCTAAAGGAAGAGGAGGAAATACTAAGGATAATAGCCACGCTCATGGGCTTTGTCCTGCTGGCTCAGGTTGGAAGCTTTACCACAAGGTTTTTCTCAAACTTTTACACAGAGTTGGAGATGAAAAGGCTAAGAGAAGAAGCCTTTCTTAGACTTATGAGAGCGGACTATTCTGCCTTTTTGGGGGTTTCGCCCGGTGAGTTTGCTTCCAGGGTCATATCTGACATGAGCCTTTACAGAAACCTTATAGGCTCTTACGGGGTGAAGATATTCAAAGAGCCCATAACGGTCATCTTCCTGTTGGCTGTGCTTATATACAGGGATTGGCTCTTGACCTTAAGCCTTGCCCTCTTGCTTCCCTTTCTTATGCTTGCGGTAAGATACTTTGGGAAAAAGAGAGGAAAGCATATAAAGAGAGCTCAGGAGGGCTACGCAAGCGTAACAGATAGACTTTTCAGCTCTTTCTCTGGATTTGAAAGCATCAGGAGTTTTAGGTCAGAGGGTATGTTTGAAAGGCTTTTCCGGGAGCTAAACCAACTTTTGTTTCGTTCAAGTCTGAGGTCTGAGGTTTACTTCGCTATGAATTCTGTTTTTAACTATACCTTTGGCTACTCGGTGGTCTCTCTGGTGATACTTTACGGGGGCTACAGGGTTGTGGAGGGTACACTCACGCCGGGTGATTTTATATCCTATCTCACAGCTTTGGTTTTCTTACAGAATCCACTAATGGAGAGCCAGAAGGGCTTTATGGAGCTAAGGGCTTCCCTTCCTGTAGTGGAGAGGGTCAAAGACATACTATCTTTGGAAGAGGAAAAAGCTGGAACTCTGAAGTTTGAAAGCTTTAAAGAGGAGATTAAACTTGAAAACCTAAGAGTGAGCATAGGCACCCAGGAACTTTTAAGGGGCGTAAGCCTGAGTATAAGAAAGGGAGAAAAGTTAGGCATTATGGGCGATACAGGCTCGGGAAAGAGCACCCTTCTGAGGGTGCTTGCTGGTCTTCTACCCTACGAGGGTAGCGTAAAACTGGACGGGGTGGAGCTTAGGGACATAGAGAAGAACGACCTCAGAGAAAAATTCCTCTTTCTGTCTCAGGAGCCCTTCGTATTTCCAGGCACAGTAAGGGAAAACCTTCTCATGGCGGGCGATAGAAAAGACGAAGAGCTTTGGGAGGCTCTTAAGCTTGCAGGCTGTGATTTTGTAAACAGCTTGGACCAGAAGGTAAACCCAAAAAGCCTCTCGGGCGGTGAAAGGCAGAGGCTTGCACTGGCAAGAGTATTTTTAAGGTCTCCTCAAGTTTTGCTTCTGGATGAGGCAACTTCCGCCTTAGATGCCAAAAAGGAGAAGGAACTTCTTGACAATATCTTTAACCACTTCGGAGACAGAACTTTTATACTGGTAGCCCATAGGTTTTCAAACCTTACAAGATGTGACAGGGTTGTAGTCTTCAAGGATGGAAGAATAGAATTTGAAGGCACGCCAAAAGAAGCCATAAACTTTTTCCTCTACAGCCCATAAACAGCTATGCCATATCTCTCCGCAAACCTTATGAGTTTTTCCCTCTCCAAAAGGTAAACCTTTCCTGCCTCCAGAAAAAGAGCGTCCCCCTTTATCTTCCTTATTATTTCCAAAGTTTTGGGACCAACCGTTGGCACGTCTATGCGGAAGTCTTGGTTTTTTCTTGCAACCTTTATGACCCTGCAACCTCTGCCTGCTATCTCACCAGCCCTTTCTATGGTTCTCTGCGTTCCTTCCATAGCTTCTACGCTAACCACCGCCTTGTTTTTAACCACTATGGTTTGTCCAATGTCCAAAGTGGCTATGTCCTTTGCTATTGGGAATCCCCAGAGACCATCTTCCATGGCCTCTTCTGAAGGCTCTATAAGGGATACTTTCCCCTTTGGTGCAAGAAGTTCTTCTAAAAAAGGCCTTGGGTCTGGAAAATCAAAGCCCATAGACTGGAGCTCATCCATTAGGGTTCTTATTAAAGTCTGGGGTTTTTTATCCTTGGCTTTTTGGAGGATTCTGAGGGCAACCTCGTCAAGCATAAGTAGGTGTGAGAACAGAAGACTATGCTCAAACTTTCCCAGCATAACTATATCCTTTATGCCTAACTTTTCTAAGGTGTTTATGAGCCTCCCTATTTTCCCAAGTGGAAAGTATTCATCCGCCCTTATGTCCGTTATGCCTTTCACGCCGGCAACAAAAACCTCCACACCCCTTTTTATTGCCTCCTTATAAAAAACCTTAGGAAGTTCCCCTGAGCCTGCGATAAGACAAACTTTCATGAACCACTCTTTCCAATAAGCTTAAGAAACTCCTCCCTGGTTCTCAAATCGCTAAGGAAAAGACCCCTTAGGGCTGAGGTAACCGTGAGATGTCCTGGGGACATCACACCCCTCATGGACATGCAAAGATGTTCCATTTCCAGCACTACCGCCACACCTTTTGGTTTTAACTGCTCCATTAAAAAATCCGCTATTTGGTTTGTGAGCCTTTCTTGCACCTGCGGTCTTAGGGAAAAGGCTCGGACTGTTCTTACTATCTTTGAAAGACCGCACACTATACCGTCTGGTATGTAGGCTATGTGAGCCTTCCCAAAAAAGGGAAGAAGGTGATGCTCACAGAGGGAGTATATGTTTATGTCTTTAACCAATACCATTTCGTTGTAGGAACCAAACTCCTCAAAGAGTTTAAAGTCAAAGGACCTTTGACGGTCAAACTCCTCCCACATGCGGGCAACCCTGTCGGGTGTTTCCACTAGTCCTTCTCTGTATGGGTCTTCCCCTATACCTTCCAAAAAAAGTCTAACCGCTTGTCTTATTTTCTCCTTGTCTATAGCCATGAGAGATTATTATAAGTTTGTAAGGCAAGAGGGTTTTATGATATTCACCCATGGAAGAACTTAGAGAAAACCAGAGGCTTTTGATAAAGGGTATAAGGAAAGTCATCTTAGTTTTTGACGCCTTTATTATCGTTACCCTCTCTATGGTTGGGCTTTTCCTTATGGTTTGGATAGTCTACGAGTTTTACTTAGTTTTGATAGGTCAGCTTCCTCTTGAAAGAGGCGGTTTGAGTATATTGGGCTCCGTGCTAATACTGTACGCCGTATCAGAGCTCCTTTCCGAAGAGGTAAAACACATAAGAGGGGGTGCTATAAGCATAAAGGCTTTTGTGGGTGTAGCCCTTGCAGCAGTCATAAGAAAGGTGCTTATCATATCCCTCTCCCCCGAGAAGATGCAGGAGCTTATAACCCTTGCCCTTGTCCTCCTTTCCCTTGGGCTTGTTTATTGGTTAATCCACAAAGTGGAAAGGGCTTCATGAGAATGGTCATAGAACCTTAGTGTTTTAAGGTTATCATATTCATAACAAAACTTTTAAGGAGGTAGCGTTATGCAAAAGTTAGCCTTTAACTTTTATGCTACAGAAAAGGCTGTTCAGGAGGTTCTCAGAATAGCTCAGGAGAATAACATAACAGAACCCATACTAAGAATAAGGGTTGTCCCTGGTGGATGCTCTGGCTTTCAGTACGCCATGGGTTTTGACGACACCGTGGAAGAAGGCGACAATGTTTTTGAGTACGGCGGTCTTAAGATTGCCATAGACCAGTTTTCTATGCCCTACGTAAACAACGCAGAGCTCGACTACGTAATGGACTTTATGGGTGGTGGCTTTACCATAAGGAATCCCAACGTGTCTGGTTCCTGCGGTTGCGGTAGCTCCTTCTCCTGCGGATGAGCCTATTGCCCCCCTTGGGGGGCTTTTGACACCTTTAGCCTTACATACTCTGGCTCCAGTTTTTCTACGGAAACCAAAAATCTTGGTATGTTTTTGACTTCCACTTTAAGAGTATATTCGCCTTCCCTCAAACCTTTAACATCCACAATCACAGCTATCTCATCCAACGTCTCTTCGGATACGAAACGCTCCATCACCAACAGCCTTATTCTTGCTCTTTTCCTATCAAGTTTGTACTCGTATCCCTTTTCTTGGTTGAGAAGCTCTATAGGTCTTTCCACGCTTGTAGGCACCTTCTGTCCCAAGTTAAGCACAAACCATAAGGTTGTACCGAGCAGGAGGGCAAGAAGCTTATACTGCCAGTCCTTTAAAAACAAATCCTTAAACATTGTCAATCCTGAGCTCCTTCAGTAGCATTGCTCTGAGCATTTCTGGGTCAAGGTTTCTGTGAAGTTTTCCAGCTACAGCCAAGGATATTTCTCCAGTTTCCTCTGATACTACTATACACAGGGCATCGCTCTCTTCCGATATACCCAAGGCTGCACGATGTCTTGTGCCGTACTTTTTAGGCAATTCCTGCGATTTAGAAAGCGGTAGTATGCAGGAAGCGTAAACCACCCTGTCTCCTCTGATGACCAGAGCACCATCGTGCAAGGGAGAAAGAGGGTTGAATATGGTAATTATAAGCTCAACGGATACCACGCTATCTATTAGGGCACAGCCCTCTACGAGTCCTTCCACGCTCTGTCCCCTTTCTATCACTATTAGACCACCTATTTGCCTTTCAGAGAGAAAAGAACAGGCCCTTACAACCCTGTCTACTACCCTTTCACCTACTGGTTTTATAACAGAGACCCCAGCCCTCTGACCCAACTTGCTCAGGGTCTTTCTTATCTCAGGCTGAAAGATGACCACAAGGGAAAAGAGCCCAACAGTCCATAGCTTTTCAAATATCCAAGATAAGGTTCTAAGGTTTAAAAGTTCAGCCATTAGCCAAAGGACCGCTAAAACAGCAAGACCCTTAAATATTTGAAGACCCTTAGTTATACGCAAAAAGTAGAGAACACCATAAAAGAAGAGGGATACGGATAGTATGTCTACTATGTCTTTCCAAGATAAAACTCTAAAAAGGTCCTCAAAACTCACCATAGGTTCTCACCGTATCAAGAAGAGCGAGGAATTCACGGGTTTGTCGCACATCGTGAACCCTAACTATATGAGCACCCTTTATAACCGCCAAGGCCAAAGCTCCAAGACTTCCGTAAAGCCTCTCTTGAGGTTCTGTTTTCTTTTTGAGGAGCCCCTCTATGACAAGCCCTATAAAGGACTTTCTTGAAAGTCCCACCATAAGGGGAAGACCAAACAGACGAAATTCATCAAACCTCTTTATTATTTCTATGTTATGCTCTGGAAGTTTTCCGAAACCTATACCAGGGTCAAGTATAACCTGCCCCTTGTAGCCTTTTTCCTGAAGGCTTTCTAACCTACTGTTAAACCAGGAGGCTATCTCCTCCACAACGTCCTCGTAGACAATTGGCATATCCTTCCACGTTTCTGGTCTTCCCTTTATATGGGTAAGCACATAGGGGCAGTTGTGTTTGCTTATTAGGTTGAATATATTGGGGTCAAAAGTCCCTCCGCTTATGTCGTTTATAATGTCCGCACCTTCTTGCAGGCAAACCTCAGCCACCTCCGATTTGTAAGTGTCTACGGATATCCAAAGGTTGGGAAGCTCCTTTCTGACCTCCTTTAAAACTGGTAGGATTCTCTGGAGCTCTTCTTGGGCGGATATTCTCTGAGAACCTGGTCTCGTTGACTCGCCACCTATGTCTATTATGTCCGCACCCTCCTCAACCATACGCAGAGCCTTTTTTACTGCGTCAGTGGGCTTGAAGTATAAACCGCCATCGGAAAAGGAATCTGGGGTCACATTTAGCACTCCCATAACTGCGGTCTTTATGCCCAGCGGAAGAATCTTTCTGTTGTATTGTATCTTGAAGGACCTCTTGCGGTAATTTTGAATTGTCTGGAGTATGTTTAAGGCAAGCTCCTTGTTTTCTTTCACGAGCAAAGAACAAAAATCCTTTATCTTAGCTTCAGAACCACAAATAACAAAGCTACCTTCCCCATAGAAGGTATGCAGGCAGGCTTGCCTACCAAGGGAGAAAAAAACCTCAGGCTTTAAGTCTTGCTTTTTTATGTATATTACATAGAATACACCCTCATGGCTTCTGTCGTAAGCTTCTCTATAGAATACGCCCAGCTTGTCTTTAAGAAATCTGTAAAAGGATTCTTTACTTTCAAAGTGCTTGACCAGCATAAACAATAGGATACATTATTTAAGCATGGTTTTAAAGCTTAAAATAAAAAGGCAAGAGGAAAAAGGGAAAACATACTATCAAGATTTTGAAGTGCCTTATGAAGAAGGTATGACTCTGCTTTCTGCCTTACAGAGGATAAAGGAAGAGGTTGACCCCACATTGAGCTTTAGGCATTTTTGTAGGGCCGGTATATGTGGAACTTGCACCGTTATGGTAAATGGTTTTCCTAAGCTTGCATGCAAGGAGCAAATGCTCCCCTACGCTCTTTTTGGTGAAACCCTCTTCGTAGAACCCCTTAAAAATTTTGAAGTCATAAGGGACCTCGTGGTGGATAACGAGGGAGTAATAAGGAAGGTAAAGGGTCTAAGGCTGTGGATAAAGGAGAGCTCAAAAGACCCACGCATACCTCCAGACCTCAGCAAAAAAATAGAAAATTCCGCCGACTGCATACTCTGCTTTGCATGTCAATCCTATTGTCCTCAGGTGCTTGAAGAAGAATACGCTGGTCCCCTGTTCTTTGCCAAGCTATACAGATTTTACGAAGACCCAAGGGAGGAGGAAAAGAATTTAAGGGTTGTACAGGCTATTTCAGAAGGACACCTATATCACTGTCTTTCTTGCAACAAGTGCAATCTGGTCTGTCCAAAGGAAGTAGAGCCTGCAACCCTTATAAGGGAGCTTATGCAGGTTATGGATGTTGGTTCTTAGCCTTTTCTTATTGCTTTCCCTTGCCTATGCGAGGGTTGAAGAGGCTATTGAAAAGCTCGTATATCAGAGGTTTGGCGACAGTGTAAAGGTTCAAAAAGTCAAAGTTCTGGGAGCGAGGGAAGTCTCAAGGGTAGATAGGATAGAGCTTCACATGGAATACGGAAAGAGCAATGCGTTGGCTTACCTCTACTCTGGAGAAGAAAGGTATCAGGTTATCCTTGATGTGCTATGGAAGGTGAAGAGCTTTGTGGCTCTTGAGGATGTGCCAAAGGGAAGCCTCATAAGGTTGGAAATGTTCAGGGTTGAAGAGCGTTTTATGAAAAGCGTGCCTTCAGACCTTAGGTTAAACCCAGAAGAGTTTGAAAACTTCGTAGCGTCCACCAAGATACCAAAGGGGACAGTGCTAAGAAGGTCTCTTCTAAAGGATTTGCCCCCGGTAAGAGCTGGGGATTTAGTGGATGCGGTATACACGAGCGGTAGTCTGGAAATAAAATTTAAGGCAATAGCAGTAGACAGCGGACAGTTGGGAAGGACTATAAGGATTAAAAGGGACGAGAAGATATTGAGAGGTAAAGTGGTTTCAAGGGGAAAGGTAGAGGTATTGCCATGATTGAAGAGGTATCCGCCGGTGGTGTCCTTTTCAGAAAGGACGCTGTCCTACTTATAAAAAATCCTTCCAACGTGTGGACTTTTCCAAAGGGCCTTATAGAAGGGACTGAAAGTCCAGAGGAGACAGCCATAAGGGAAGTCCTTGAAGAAACCGGAGTAAAAGGAAAAATATTGGCCCCGCTCGGTCACATAGCTTACTGGTACATGAGAGAAGGGCAAAAGGTAAAAAAGAAGGTTATTTTCTACTTGATGGAATACTTGGAAGGAGAACCAAAGCCCTCCTGGGAGGTAAAGGATGCGAAATTTATACCTTTGCACGAGGTAGAAAAGCTCCTAAAATATAAAGGTGATAAGGAGATATTTAAAAAAGCATTGCATATGTTCAATCTTCCAACACTTTTCCAGGGTTGAAAAGGTTCTTTGGGTCAAAGAGGAGTTTTATGCCCTTGAGCAGTTCATAACCTGCATCACCAAACTGCCACCTTAGGAACTTTCTCTTTGTGAGTCCAACCCCATGCTCTCCAGTTATGGAGCCATTATACCTCAGTGCAAGCTCAAAAACTTCGTCCACCGCCCTTTCCGCCCTTTCCTCTTCTTCCCTATTAGCTTTGTCATACAGAAAGTTCACATGAAGGTTGCCATCGCCTATGTGTCCAAATATAACCATAAGAAGGTTATACCTTTGGGCAACCTCTCTAAACTTGGGTATGGCTTCCGAGAGGTAAATTCTTGGTATGACTATATCCTCGTTTATCTTGCCACTCTTTAAATTCCCCAAGGCCGGACCGAGGCTCTTTCTTGCAGACCACAGCTTTTCCTCCTCTTCCCTGTTTTTGGCTGTTCTTATCTCAACACCCATAGGCCTTAAGAGTTCTTCTATTATCCTTATGTCCTCCTGGACGCTTTGGTGTGAGCCGTCCACCTCTATGAGAAGTAAGGCTTCAACCTTTGGAAGTCCAACGGGCTTGTAGTCCTCCACCGCCTTTATGGCATCCGCATCCATAAATTCTAAGGCTGAGGGGAAGACACCAGATGTGAATATTTTGGTTACCGCTTTTCCGACGTCCTCAAGTTTGTCAAACAGTGCCAACACAGTTGCCCTTGCCCTTGGTTTTGGTATTAACTTTAGGGTAGCGGATGTAATAAGACCCAGAGTGCCCTCAGAACCAACTAAGAGCTTGGTTATGTCGTAGCCGGCCACATCCTTTATGACGGGGTTGCCCGTCTTTATGGAGAGCCCATCCTTTATGACCGCACTAAGACCAAGCACATATTCTCTGGTAACTCCATACTTGAGACACCTTGGACCTCCTGCGTTCTCCGCTATGTTTCCACCCAGTGTAGAGTACTTAAAAGAGGATGGGTCTGGAGGATAAAAAAGTCCAAGCTTTTCCACATATTCCTGAAATTGTGCAGTTATCACACCTGGCTGAACCTCAGCGGTGGCATTATCCACATTTACATCAAAGTGGTTCATCCTCTCGAAGGATACCACCACACCCTTTTCTACGGTAGGAACCGCACCACCCGTCAAACCTGACCCTGCTCCCCTTGGAAACATAGGAATCCCCTCTTCGTAGCACACACTTACAAGCTTGACCACATCCTCGTGGCTTTCGGGAAATATTACTGCGGACGGCAGAGCCCTCTGTATGGGTATGGGTGTAGCGTCGTAGGAGTACAGTCTCCTTTCTACCAGAGAAGTGTTTACCTTACCTTTTCCCAGAACCTCCATTAGTTTGTCCAGCGGTTTCCTCTTTAAAACTCCAAACATGGCATAAAAATATAAACCCAGCCTATATTTATAACAATGCCCCTAATCACCATGCTATGGGGAAAGCAGGAGGGACAGAACTTTTATCCCGAGAGAATTTTCTGGCTTGTGGAAAACCCACACCCTCATTGGGTTGAAACGGTAAGGGATAACTTAAAGCTGGATTTTAGAGAAAGTGGCTTCAGACAGTTTGTGTCCCTATCTTCTCTTCATCTTCTCACCGATGCTATGCTCATGTTTGGGCTTGAGTTTGCGAGGGAGAGGGAAAGGCTCATAGACAACCTAAACCCCATAAGGCTCACCGTGAGGGTAAAGCCCGGGAGCTTTTTAGGTATAAGCCATCACTTTTTGGGTGCACCCTTTGAGCTGGAGCAAGACGAAATCCTCAGGGAGTTCTTAGAGGTGTCAAGAAGGCTTTTGGAAGAGGGTGGCTTTGGGCTCGATGTGGTTGTGCTGTCTTACACACCGTATTTAGAAGACCTTCTGTTGGAAAACCTCCACAGAATAAAAGGTTTGAAGTACAAATTCTACGGAGCAAAGGCATGATGGAGAGAAACTACAAGGGTATTTTTAGCAAGATGGGTGAGGGACTTTTGGAAAAGTTCATAGAGGACTTAAAAAAAGAGTTGGAACAAAGACCCTACGACCCAGAAACTCTTTTTAAGTTGGGTGTTGCCTACAGCAGGGTTGGAAAGGTATCGGAGGCAAGGGAGGTTTACAAAAAACTAAAGGACATAGACAAAGAAAAAGCGAAGGAACTTCTGGACATAATATACGGTACTTAGCTATTTCGTGGGTTTGAATATTACCGCAAGGGTTCTCGCCCCCAGCAAAAGAACTATGCCCAAAGCCCAAAGGGCTATTTCAACCGCCTTCACATTTCCAGCAAAGATAAATATCATAAACTCTCTTATCATGAAGGCTATTAGTATCTCCACCAGCACCTCAATCCTTACCCTCTCGTACTCGAAGTAGTCTACAAAAGCTCTTATAAGCTCAAGGATTATCACCAAAGAGAGAATGTTTGTGAGAAGTTCCTTTATGCTTAATCTTACAGTGGCTTCGGTAAACAGAAGACCTATTTCCAAAATCGTCCTCACGAGGGCTGCAGATAGAGAGATAAGAAGTACTACGATTGTTACATTAAAGACTAATCGTATAAAAGCTTTGTAAAAAGCTGTTATACTTTCCTGCAAATTCATATTCTTTTAAACTCTTGAGGTAGCTCCCTTGGAGGAACACCAGTATACTCTGTTTCCGTTTCCTCGTCAAGTCTCTTGGAGAAGGGCTTTTCGGTGGTAAGCTCTTCGTAAACATGTGCTACAAGACCTGGAACTCTTCCTATGATGAAAAAGCCCTTGCCAAGACGCCAATCAAAACCCATCTCAGAGGTTATTGCCGCTATGGCACCATCCACGTTGAGTACCAGCTTTTTGCCCTTTTGACGTCCGATTTCTTCTTGCACCTGCTCCGCAAAATGACAATGCTCGCCATAAAAGCCTAAATCCCTGGCTATATCCATGAGCCTTTTTGTTCTTGGGTCAAATTCCTTGTAATACCTGTGACCGTAGCCGGGTATAGGTTTTTTGGCTGCCAAATATTCCTTCACTATCTCCTCCACAGGTCTTTTGCTCCCCACGCCTTCCTGTATGAACATCATGGCATCCTCAAGAGCACCGCCGTGAGCAGAGCCAAAGGCAAGAACACCAGCCGCCACACCTACGTTAAGGGAGTTTCCACCAGATGCTACCGCTCTGGCTGCTATGGCAGAAGGTGGTGCTATGCCATGGTCTATCACGGACACAAAAATTGCTTCCATCATCTTGGACTCTTTTTCGTCTGGCAGTTCACCTTTTAGAATGAGGTATATTGCCTGGGCAAAGCTTAGATTTCCAACAAGGTCCAAAAGCCTGTAGCCCCTTATGTAGGTTTCGTGTCCCACATGCTGAGTTATGGCGGTCCTCCACTTTTTCTCCATGCTATTCACCTCCAAGAAGTTCTTTGTTTATGCGTATTTTTGTATTTTTCTTCATGCTCTCAATGTGCTGGTTAAGCAAAGCCTGAGACTTTAGGCTGAGGATGTCCTTCAGGACTTCCTCTCTTTCTTCCTTACTCATGTCCTTTTTGCTTCTTCTTTCTATCAAAAGCACGCCGTAGCCTTGTCTCAGAGGGTATGGACCAAAGACTTTTTCCTCCGAAAGCAGAAGATTGGTCAAATCTCTCTCTTGTATGTTCACCACCGCACTAAGCTGGGCAACGGGTGTATCTGAAAAGTTGAGGGCTCTTGCCTCGGGCTTCTTGCCTTCCTTTAGGCTCTGGGCAACCTCCTTTGCCCTCTCAAGAGCCAAAGAACTTGTCTTTTCTTCTATCAGCCTTTCCTTTACCTTCTCCTTTACCTTTTCAAAGCTCTCATAACCTGCGGGCAGGACTTCTTTCAAGTAAAGCACCACATACTCTTCTCCTCTTTTTGTTATGCTGACTTTTTCCTGAATGCTTAGCTTTTGCACCTCAGCCTTTAGCTCTGTTTCTATTTTTCCGTCGTCATCGGGTAATTTAAATTCTTGAAATCCTTCGGGATTATTACCAGCCTTGAGCTCTTTGTATATGTTCAGGGCTTTTTCCTTATCCTTTTCCCTCCACAGACGTACTATCTTTGCCTCTGGCTTTTTAAAGCTTTCCCTGTGTTTTTGGTAGTATTCAAGAAGTTCCTGTTCTGTAGGTGAATACTTATCCTTTACATCTGCGGGCGTTACGATGTAAAGGCTACCGTACAAAAGAGTGGATTCCGCAAGTAGGTTAATCTCCGCTTCTTGCTCCGTTAGGTAGATGCCGTTTGTTAGAAGGTTTATAAGCTTTTGCACGCTCAGAACCTTTCTCAGATATTCCTCATACTCTTCTGGTGTCATATTTACCCTTGATAGAACTTCCCTGTATTTTGATGCGGTAAAAAAACCACCCTCTTGAAAGGTTGGGTCAGATTTTATCACCTCTACAACTTCCTCATCGCTGGCTATAAAGGAAAGGCTTTTTGCCTTTTGATAAAGAAGCTCCTGGGCTATTAGGTTTGAAAGCACCTGCTCCCTCACGAACTGCTCCATTTGAGGGTTTTGAAGAAGGTTTGAGAAGCGAAGCAATTCCCTTCTGTAATCCTTCAAAGTTACGCAACCAGACCCTACTTCCGCTACGCACCTTTTAGAGGGTGAAGTTATATCCGCCACACCACCCGCAAAGAAAAGCCACAGGAAAAAGCCTACAGTAGCAACTGATATAATAGCTACTGTTATGGCTTTATATCTGTGAAGTATGGAATACATGGTGGAAAATTTTAGCATATATTATTCTGAATTCTTCCTAAGGAGGTAAGCATGCTTACGAGAGAACAACTACAAACACTAAGGGACAAACTAATTGAAGAAAAAGAGAAGCTCCTTGAACGCTACAAGAAAAAGGAGGATACGCAAGCACGCATTGAAGAAGAAGTAAAAGAGCCAAGAGACCTTGAAGACATAGGGCAGATGACCTATACACAAGAACTGTTAGACACTCTGTCCAGCAGAGAGTTCTTCATTATAAAGGAGATTGACCATGCCCTCAATAAAATGCAGGGTGGTACCTACGGCATATGCGAGTACTGCGGAGAAGAAATACCCCTTGAAAGGCTAATGGCACTTCCTTGGACAAGATATCATGCTCACTGTG
The DNA here is from genome assembly GCA_025057455.1 of Aquificaceae bacterium. Classification (GTDB taxonomy): domain Bacteria; phylum Aquificota; class Aquificia; order Aquificales; family Aquificaceae; genus Pampinifervens. The sequence continues at coordinate 24,806 of JANWWY010000010.1, read as the reverse complement.
CGGAAAAGGCAGAAGAAGAAGGCATAGTGCCCACATACCCAGCAATTACCTTTGAAGCTACAATCCCCGAAGAGGTAGAGCTCCAGAGAGAGGACATAACCGAGGCATGAACTTTGAGTTTTACCTACCCGTTGAGGTAATTTTTGGAACAGGAAGCTTAAAAAAAGTAGGGGAGATAGGTAGGCGCTTTGGCTACAGGGTGCTTGTGGTTACAGGCAGGAGAAGCACTAAGGAAAACGGAGCCATACAAACCTTGGTAGATTCCTTAAAGAAAAACGGTGCTGAAGAAGTCTTTATTTTTGACCAAATAGACCCAAACCCAACCGACAAGGTAGTCAACCTTGCCAGCGAGCTTGTGGTGAAAGAAAAGATAGACTACATAGTAGGATTGGGTGGTGGAAGCAGTCTAGACTCCGCAAAGGCAATATCCATAGTTTCTTCCAACGAGGGATACTGTTGGGATTATGTAAACTACCCAGAGGGTCCAAGGCTCATCCCCTTCCTAAACAGACCAGTCATATGCATACCCACCACCGCTGGCACTGGAAGCGAGGTAAACAGGTATTCAGTTATTTCTAACCCCATCAGGAAGGAAAAAATGGTCATATCCCACTCTCTCAATTACCCAAAGGTTGCCATAGTTGACCCTTCCCTTACTGTGAGTATGGATAGAAGGCTGACCGCAAAGACTGGTGTAGATGCCCTTATGCATGCCCTTGAATCTTTAACCAACAGGCTGTCCAACCAATTGGCGGAGGAGTTAGCCATAAGGTCCATACAGATAATAAGGGATTGGCTTCCCGTAGCAATAGAAGAGCCAGAAAACCTAAAGGCAAGGTCCTACATGAGCTACGCTGCCATGCTGGCAGGGATAGCCATAGATAGGAAAAGGGTAGCCCTTATCCACGGTATGGAGCATCCCGTATCAGCCCACTATCCTCATGTAGCTCACGGGGATGGTCTTGCAGCCCTTGCAGTGGCCGTGATGGAATTCAACTACAGGGGAAACCCAGAAAAATACGCTCTGTTTGCGGAGCTTATGGGTTATCCTTCTCATCCCCATATGGCGGTAAAGGCTCTTGAAGACTTTCTTCAAAGGGTAGGTATGAGGTTAAGCTTAAAGGAGTTAGGTGTGGAGAGGGAAAAGCTTGATAGGCTTGCGGAAGATGTTTACATGCTCTCGAGAGGCCTTTTTGCTATAAACCCAGTGGAGCCCACGCCTGAAGATGTGCAAAGGCTCTACGAAAGGTCATACGAGGGATATTAAGTTTCAATATTTATGACCGAGAGCATAGCAAACTCATAAGAAGTTTTATATATTCTAAAACAATTAAAGTCTTGTAGGAGGTGCAACCATGTATGGAAACAACCTTATAGTAAACGTTCCAGAGGATGCGGTAGTAAACATAAACTATGTAGTGTTAAAGGAGGGTGTCACCATAGACGATGTGGCTGAAAGGGTGGCATACCTCTGCGAGCATGTAAAAACCTACCACTCAGACACAGGCTTCTACGGTGGGTTTGTTGCTCTGAACACGGGCGGTGTTTCCCTTGAGGGTTCAACTGCAGGACAAACTACCGAACACCCCCTCAAGAACAGAGAGGTGCTCATAATTACCTTCTGGAGGTCCCTGGAAGACCACGAAGAGTCCCACAGAAGCGAAGGCTTTAACAAGCTCTTTAAGGAGCTGACCGAGCTTGCGGAAAGCACATACGAGGTGGTTTATCAGATGCTTTGGCAGGGCAAAGCCTACGACCCAGAAATGGCTAAGAAAGCAAGAGAGGCCAAAGAGTCACATTGCTCAAGCTGTTAATCTTCCCAGTACTCAGCCCCACAGTCTTCCTTTTCCCAAACCACCACCTTGGAGACTGTGGGGTACCTTTCCTTTACCCTTTCGTAAATCCACTTTGCCATATTCTCTGCGCTGGGTGAGAAGTCCACAAAATCGTTTATAAGCCTGTAGTCTGGGAGAAGCTCTCTAAGGAAACCTTCCACTTCTAAAAAGTCATAACCCATGCCACCCTTGTCAACATTATTCGCTCTTATGTGAACCTCTACCATCCATGTGTGCCCGTGAATTGGCTCAGGCGAACCGTGATAGTCCGTCAGAAAGTGTGCCCAGCTAAATTTTTTCTTAACTATCACATTCCAAGGCATTAGTCTATCTCCTCTCCTTTCAAAAGTCTCTGTGCGTAGTTTACACACGCAAGCACCATAAACCAAAGGGCATGGTTATTAACCTCATCAAACTCTTCCTTTACCCAAAGGCTTCCATCTTCCCTTCTTACAAGCTTTATGTATTCAAAGGCTTTAAGAGCCAGGGCTTTGTTTGATACCTTCCGCAGTATCCTTTCCTTTATGTCTTCAGGCAGTGGCATCTCTTCCATTATGTTCCTCCTTCCAGAGAAAAACAAAAAGCGGTTTTAGTCCAAGGTAAAACCATCCGAGCCTTAATTTATAAGTATATCCAATAAAAAGATTTATACCAGCGGAAGGCTCCACTTCAAAGTAAGACCCCGTATAGCACTCCTTACCCCTTTGCGTAAGCTTTAACAGAAGACAATCCTCTGGCGGAAGCACCTTGAGGCGTTGCTCCTCCTTCCAGTATAGGGTAGGCTTTTGACTGAAGGATATAAGAAGGTTGCCTTTTTTCAGGAATCTGAGAAAATCCTTCTTTTCTGTAACTCTTTCGTCGCTTATCAAAAAGTTTCTCATGAGCCTAAAGCTATGCCTGTAGTGAGGGAAAAGGAATCTTATACCTACCTCTCTTATGTATAGCTTTACATGGTGGTCAAGACCACCAACAATAGGATTCTTTATACCCATTTTCATATAGAGCTGAAGGTATTTTTCCACATCTATGAGCCTTTTAAGGGGCTCAAGTGCCCAATTTATTGAGAAAAGACCCCTTAAAAGAATGTAAGGCAGAAAAAGAGCTAAAAGAGCTTTCCTTTCCAAGAGAGCATCCTTTAGGTCAACAAGTTCAAAGAGATAGTCTTCGGGTAGCTCAAGCTTCCATCGGTATTTTTCCTTGAAGGGATGGGCTACAACCTTTATGTCCTCTACCACGAGAAGGTCTCCAAGAATTTGACCCTTTTCGTCTGTGATTTTTCTTTCCACGCCTGCTATTATTCTGTCGCTGGTAAAGTGTTTTATGTAGTCGTTTTCGTGGTCTGTAACTATGACATAGTCTATGTCTTCCTCTATGGCAGTCTTTGTTATATCCTCTGGCTTACCAAGGGAATCGTAAGAAAACTGACTATGTAGGTGTATTTCAAAGGAATAAAGATATAGGTTTGGGAGGGTGTTTGGTGTAAAACTTGAAAACTTTGCCTTAAAACCTCTTACGGGATAAAAATGGGCAAAGGTAAAATACAGCACTAACAGTAAGAGGAGCAGAAAGATAAGGGTCATCCCACTTTTAGCCTTTCTCTTACTTCTTCCATGGTTTGAGTTGCCAGCTTCCTTGCCCTTTCAGACCCCTCTCTAAGGATATCCCAGACCATACTCTTTGAGATGCTTTCTCTTCTTTCCCTTATGGGTGCCAAGAAGCCCTCTAATCCCTCAAACATGAGCTTTTTGCAATCTACACAGCCAAGCTTTCCGCTCCTGCAATCCCTTTCTATCTCTTCTACTTTTTCTGACGGAGTAAAGAGTTTATGATAGAAGAAGACTGGGCATATTTCAGGTCTTCCCGGGTCTCCCTTGCGTAGTTTTTGAGGGTCCGTATAAAAGCTCATGACCTTTCTCTGAACCTCTTCCCTGCTGTCCGCAAAGTATATGGCGTTGTTGTAAGATTTGCTCATCTTTCTCCCATCGGTCCCTAAAAGTTTTGGTGTCTCCGTTAGAATTGCCTGTGGTTCTGGAAATAATTCTCCATACAGCCCGTTAAACCTTCTTGCTATTTCTCTAGACAGTTCTATGTGTGGAAGCTGGTCCTCTCCAACAGGAACAGCCTGAGCCTTGTACAGAAGTATATCAGCTGCTTGCAGGACTGGATAACCCAAAAAGCCGTAGGTATCCGTGTCATAAAACTCCCTCTTAGAAACGTTGAGTTCCCTTAACACTCCCCTTTCCAAATAACCCTCAAAAAGGGCTTGGATGAGCGTATCGGAAATATCATCCAATATAAGTTCTTCTAAAGCTTCAAAGTCTTCAATTTTGTATGGTAGCTTTGCCACAAAGGCCTTTACCTGGTCCCTCAACCCCCCCTTAAACATAAAGCTTAGGTCTGTTAGCCTCAAAAGGTTGTATTTGGTATCCTTGTATGTCGGATTCCATTCAAGCCAGCTTTTTGGGGTTATCATAGAAAAGAGTAGAAAAAGCTCCGCATGCTCCTTTACCTTTGACTGCTGAAAGAGCACGCTTTTTTTTGGGTCTATTCCAAGAACTAACCAGTCAATGACCATTTCTTCTATGTTATGGGGTATCTCTTCTACTCTCTTGTATCCAGTGGTTAAAGCATGCCAGTCCGCTACCATGTAGAGGGTTTCGTATTCTTCCTGTAGCCTTACCCAGTTTTTTATGACCCCAAAGTAGTGCCCAAGATGAAGCTTGCCAGTAGGTCTCATGCCACTGAGGATTCTCATGGTTTAAATATTAAATCATAGTTATGTTTGCTGAGAAACCTTTAACCCAATTCAACATCAGCTATCTTTCCTACTTTTAAGTTTTATTAATGGTTTTAAAGGTCTAAACATTAACGTGTAGTTGACGATAGTTATAATAGTAGCCATGGACCTTTTAACAGTTGTAGGTATAGTAGGGGGATTGGTTGCTCTTTTGGTGGGTGCAATACTAAAAGGTGCGAACATACTCTTTTTGATACAGCCCGCCGCCTTTGTTATAGTGGTACCCACAACACTTTTTGCGAGCCTCGTTACTATGCCCATATCAAAATTTTCTCTGATAATAGAAGGTCTAAAGATAGCCTTCAAGGGGGGTGGAAGTGAAGCCCTTGAAACGAAAAATAAGCTTGTGGAGCTGGCAAACCTTGTGAGGAAAGAGGGTATGCTTGCCTTAGAAACGAGAGCTGAGGAGATAGATGACCCCTTCCTAAGGAGGGCTATAGACCTCATGGTGCTTGGTGTGGATGAACATGTTTTGGCGGAGAGCTTAGAGGCAGAAATAGCCAAGAAAGAGGAGGATTTTGAGATTGCGGTGGAGTACTGGAAGAACTCTGCGGAGAGTGCACCCACCTTTGGTCTCGTAGGTGCGGTTTTTGGACTTATGAAGGCACTTAAAAGCTTGGATAACGCCCAGGAGCTTGCCGCTGGTATATCTGCAGCCTTTGTGGCAACCGTTTATGGAATAACCTTCTCTTACCTTGTGTTCGGACCCATTTCCAAGAAGATAAAGATAAAGTCTAAGGAGGAAATAATGAGGATGTACATGGTGCTGGATGCATGCAAGATGATGGTAAGAGGGGAAAACCCCAGACTTATAGAAGAACGGCTAAGCTCATACGTTGAGATAAAGGGATGAAAAAGAAAAAGTGTCCAGAAGAAGTTTCTGAGAAGTGGGCTATACCTTATGCGGACTTTCTTACACTGTTGTTATGCCTGTTTATTGCTTTGTTTGCAATGGCACAGGCAGGCAAGCAGGCTGCTATGGAATACGCCCAGGCATTTGCAAAGGCCTTTGGTATAAGAATGGTTCCCTTTCAGGAAGCATTACCAAAGCAGATACTCCCCGAACCAGTGCTAAAAAGGGCTGAGCCAACGGAAAAAGGAAGGCGCATACAGAGACAGATACAGGAACTTCAGGAACTAATGAAAAAGTTAGGGCTTGATGGTGAGATAAAGGTAGCCTACGAGGCTATAGGCATAAGGCTCATTCTCCAGGAAAAGCTACTTTTTGAGCCTGGAAGTGCGGATATAAAACCAGAAATGAGGCTTCTTTTAGATAAGCTCTATGAGATAATCAGGGACATACCCAACCCTGTAGAGGTAGAAGGTCATACGGACAACATTCCCATATCTACAGAAAGGTTCCCATCCAACTGGGAACTTTCCACAGCAAGGGCAGGCTCCATAGTAAGATACTTTATAGCCAAAGGGATAGAGCCAGAAAGATTAAAGGCATCGGGCTATGCGGACACAAGACCCATGGTTCCCAATACAACCCCCGAGGGAAGAGCTCAAAATAGAAGGGTAGAAATAGTAATACTCAACATAAGGGGTGCGGAGCTAACCCGACCACAGACAAAAGAGAATCAACAATAAGGTCTACCTGCTCTTCTGTAAGGTATGGATGCACAGGTATGGAGAAAACCTCTTTTCTAAAGCTTTCCGCGTTCGGTGTAGGTAGATGCTCTGCTCCTCTAAGTTCGTGAAGTAGATAGGGATAGTACACTCTGGCATCTATGCCATTTACCTTCAGTGCCTCTATAATTTTGTCCCTTTGAGGATGCCTCAGGGTGTAAAGATGGTAGACATGCAAGCATCCTTCTCTCTCTACGGGATGCACAAAGCCACCGTTAAGGGTTTGCATATATTTGAAGGCTATCTCCCTTCTCCTTGAGTTGTTTTCCTCAACTTTTTTGAGTTGTGCGTAGCCCAAACCAGCTTGAAATTCCGTTATCCTTACATTAAAGGCTGGATGTTCTCCAAAGTCTATCCACTTTTTAATTTCCTGGGCAATCTTTGGGTCTGATGTAGCTACTGCACCACCCTCACCCATGGGTACGTTTTTTGAAGCGTAAAAGCTAAAGGCTGACAAATGACCTATGCTACCTGCTTTTTTGCCCTTCCATAGAGCACCGTGTGCTTGGGCTGAGTCTTCGAGTACATAAAAGCCGTATCTGTCAGAGAGCCACATGATGGCGTCCATATCAGCGGTCTGACCGTAAAGATGCACCGGCACTACCACCTTTGGATTGTATCTCTTTACCGCATCTTCCAACTGGTTTGGGTCCATGGTATAAAACTGGTCCACATCTACCACCACTGGAATTCCACCTGCAAGATACACCGCATCTATGGTAGCCATGAAGCTCATGGCTGGAACTATCACATGCCTACCTTCTACTCCGAGGGCTTTCAAGGCTACAAAAAGGGCAACAGTTCCAGAACACACAGTAAACACGTAGTCTACGCCCAAATACCTGGCAAACTCCTCCTGGAAAAGGGCTGTCCACTTTCCCCTGGTAACATGGCCGCTTTCGAGAATTTCCAGGACAATCTCCTTTTCTTCCTCAGAAAACCTTGGCTCTATTATTCTTATCATAGAATAGATAATATAAGAATAATCCTTTGTAAAATCGCAAATGTAAAATAAGCCAGCACCAGAGCTTTGGAAAAGCTTCTACAGAATCCTTATCAAATCCTCCAACTTCTCCGCATCGGTAAAACTCGTGGAAAGATGTGCGGTGGGATGTCCGTAAAGTCCGCACAGGGCTACCACTCTCGTGTCCGTGTGTTTTCTGAGAAGTCTAATCACAAAGTCTGTCCTGTAGCAATGAACGCCTACAAGCAGGGTAAGGTCGTGTTTTCCGTGCAATATCGCATGGTGAGGGTTTGGTGGGTCCATTTCCACATTAGGGTCGTACTTTTTCAGCTTTGGCCTATAGTCGGGCAAAACCTTTATGTTGAACTTCTCTACCTTTTCTATAAGCTCTCTCAGAGCCTTCGCCTTTTCCTGAAGGCTCTTTTCGCCAAAATCCCAGAAAAGAAGAGGACCCACAACTACTGTAGGCCTTTCCGATTCCCTTATCCAACTTGCTAAGGTCTTCAGAGCTTCCTTGTAGTCCACCACGCTTTCCTCTATGGTGGCTTCGCCCAAGAAAACCTCTTTCTGCATGGAGGTTCTTGTTCTATCTTCCTGTGGTGTTGGTACAGCTTTGGGTTTTTTGTAGTAGGAGGGCTTAAAGTCTAAAAGATAGGGAGAGTAGTCAAAACTGTTCTCTGACCTTTGGTTACATTCTTGCATATCCTCTTTTATGGATAGGCTCCTGTATAGGTCTTCTTTTATTAGGTCAAGCTCCACGGTAAACTCTCCATGATATGCCCTTTCTTCTTCTTCTACACCAAGGCTGTAGCAGGTTGTTCCCACAATATCAAAAAGCACACCTTTTGCACCCTCTTCAGAAGCCCTCCTAAAAATTTCATACCTCTTTTCATAAAACTCATAACAACAATGCCCTACGTAGGTATAGCCATTTTGAGCACACCACAGTAGTGTATCCCTCAAAAGCTCAAAGGATGTAATGGTTATGGGTATCATGCCTTTTTGATAGGCAAGTCTGTAAGCATCCCCAACGGTGCACCCTCCACACTCTCCACAGTCATCAAGATGCCTATAATCACACCATCTTGGCTTGGCACAGTAGGGTAGGAGCATAACCTTTGCTTTCTGAAGGTTTTCTATAAGACCACCACCTATGGAAGCTATTATGTTATTCAGCCTTTTTTTTTCAATACCCAAGTCTAAGCCCTCTACCTTCCTGAGGGGAAAGAGAATAGCCTCCACAAAGTCCTCCACGCTTAGGTTTAAGCCTTCCCATTCCCTACTTGAGAAAAATTCTCTTATTCTCTTTTCTACGTCCGAAAGAGGCGTGTGCTTTAGGTAAGCCTCAAGGTCGTATATGAGCCTCTGGGGTTTTACGAAGAAGTCCCCGTTTATTATAACCTGCTGTAGAAGCTTGCTGTGAAGGTCCACCTTTGCGGATACTCTAAAGGTGCCCCCCGGACATCTGTATATGCCAAAGAGCATCTCGTCCTCCAAAGGTGCTTTCTTCACGTGGTATATCCATTCCTCGCTTGCAAAGTATGGGCTCTTTTCCTCAAGTAGCCTAAGCTCCTCCTCTGTCAGCTTACCCCAGTAGGCTTTTATTCTTAGCTCTTCTTCTAAGCCTTCCAGGATGGCTTTAAAGACCTCCTCCTTCTGCGGAAGGTATCCCAAAGCTCTTTTTACCCACTCGACCCTGTCCTCCGCAGACTTTATGCCTTTAGAGGTTAGCTTTTCCACGGGTATCTGTAGGGACTTTAGCATTCTTTCCACGTTGAAGTCCATAAGAATGGTGCCCTGATATAGGAATGCCTTTCCTTCAAAAACACCCCCTGTGCCCGATATTTTTCTGCCGTCCACTTCTATGTCGTTTCTTGGTCTAAACTCAGCCTTTATTCCAAGCCTTTGAAGTCCCTTCGCCACACCGGTGCATATCCTTCTGGTAAGTTCCTCGTAGTTTAGCCCTCCAAACTGGTCGGTGGTGGCTATAACCTCCCAACCTATCTGGGTCTCGTCAAAGTATATGGCACCCCCGCCCGTTATTCTCCTACCTACCTGTATGTTCTCTCTTTGCGTGTATTCAAGCCTTACCTCTTGCTCGACAGACTGGTGAAAGCCTATGAGGACGCACTCCGGCTTAAACTGCAAAAACCTTATGGTAGGCGGAATTTTGCCCTCGTACATAAGGTCAAGCATAATTCTATCCAAGGCTATGTTTTCGTAGTGTGGTCTCTGACCTGTATACACAACTCTCCACATGCTGACCTCCTTGTGCTGGTGGATAAATTTTAAGGCTTATAGGGCATTGTTTTTCTGATGTTGGTCAGGTTACGAAAAGCCTTATAATTTTTCCATGCAAAAGCCATGGGAAGGTCGCTTTAAGGAGAAAACTGAGGAGTTTGTAGAGAGATTCACCCAATCGGTAAGCTTTGACAAAGAATTGGCTTTCTGGGATATAAAGCAAAGTGTAGCTCATGTGAAAACCCTCCTGAAGGCTGGTATAATCACGCAAGAAGAAGCCCAAAGCATTCTTCAGGGGCTGAAAGATATAGAAGAGAGCATCTTAAAGGGGAGCTTTGAGTTCAAGCAAGAGCTTGAAGACGTGCACATGAATATAGAAGTGGAGCTAATAAAGAGAAAGGGTGAGGTTGGTGGCAAGCTTCATACCGGGAGGAGTAGAAATGACCAAGTGGCTACCGACGAAAGGCTTTACATAAAAGACGAGATTTTACAGGTCTGTGGGTTACTAAGGGATTTGAGGAAGGTTCTTGTAAAGCTTGCGGAAAACAGCCTTGAAGTGGTGATGCCCTCGTATACACACCTTCAGAGGGCACAACCTATAAGACTTTCCCACTACTTTCTTGCCTATAGAGAAATTTTTCTAAGCGATGAGGAGAGGTTTTTAAGAGCTTACAGGTCTGCGGACTATCTCCCCCTTGGTTCAGGTGCGGTGGCTGGCGTAGACTTTCCCCTTGACAGGTTTTACACTGCGGAGCTTTTGGGCTTTAATAGGCTTTGCAGGAACTCTATGCAGGCAACCGCAGACAGGGACTTTGTGTTGGATGTGCTGTATGCCTGCGCGGTGTGCGGTATGCATCTTTCACGCCTTTCTGAGGACCTTATACTTTGGTCTACTGAAGAGTTTGGCTTTGTTGACCTCCCAGACAGGCTCTGCACGGGAAGCTCCATCATGCCACAGAAGAAAAACCCAGATGTTTTAGAGCTCATAAGGGGTAAAACTGGAAGGCTGTACGGAAACCTTATAGGCTTCTTTACCACGCTTAAAGCATTACCCATGGCTTACAACAGAGACCTACAAGAGGATAAAGAACCTCTCTTTGACAGCCTTAGGACCATACAAGACTGCCTTACTGGCACTAAGCTCGTTCTTGAAGGTATGAGCATAAAGGCGGATGCCATGAAAAGGGCGAGCGGTGGCTTTACCCTGATGACGGACCTTGCCAACTATCTGGTTCTAAAGGGTGTTGCCTTTCGTCAGGCTCACCACATAGCTGGTTCTATAACCTCATATCTCATAGAAAAGGGCAAAAGACCTGAAGATTTAACCCTTGAGGAACTGAGGAACTTTTCTGAGTTGTACCAAGAGGATGCGCTTGAGCTTTTGAACCCAGAGAAGGTAGCTGACAGAAGAAGGACATACGGAGGGACGGCAAAAGAAGAGCTGGTGAAAAGAATAGAGGTTGCTAAGAGGGAGGAGGGAATGAAATGAAGATGGTTTTAAGCTTTCTTATTCTCCTTGTGCTTGCAGGCATCTCTGGGACCATAGTTTTCCTAAATCAGGAGAGGGTAACCTTAGTGCTGACGCCAGCCTTTGGAAATGTATATTACATATTGCCAGAAATGTCCATTGGGCTTCTCGTGGTGCTTAGTTTTTTCCTCGGTTTGCTTTTGGGCTATTTGTTTGCCCTTGTGACAAGGCTGATAAGATAGGAGGGGAAACATGGCAGTAGAGTATCAGCCTCTGTATGTATTGGCAAGCGGTATGCTACTCCAGCAGAGAAAGCTGGATACCATCACCAACAACTTAGCCAATGTGGACACTCCTTCCTTTAAGAGGGAACTTTTTGTTGTTAGCCTCTGGGAAACTCCCGACGGACAGAGGCTTCCAGACAACAATCCACAAAACCCCAAGAACAACTTTCTCTATCCCGTTATTGACAGAGTCTTTACAGATTTTACGCAGGGTTCTATAAGACATACGGGCAACCCCTTGGACGTTGCCATAGAGGGAAGGGGTTTTTTTGCCCTGAGGCGAGGACAAGAGGTCGTATACACGAGAAAGGGAAACTTCAGGCTCGACAGTGAAGGCTTCCTTGTCAATGAGTTGGGATACAGGGTTCTGGACCAAAACATGGACGAAATAAGACTGAGTGGGGAGGTATCCTTTGGAAAGGATGGGTCAGTTTTTGTAGACGGTCAGCAGGTGGCTACACTGGGTATCTTTAACTTGCAAGACCCTCAAAAGTTGGGAAGGGACCTATTTACAGGTCAGCCTCAACCTGCGGACGGCTTTAGACTTATGCAGGGCTACATAGAGTTGTCCAATGTGAATCCAGTTTTGGAGATGGCACGGCTCATACAAACTCACAGAGCTCACGAGGTATACTCCAATCTAATTAGGTCTCTGGATACGCTGTATGAAAGGTTCAATCAAAGCTTTTAGAAGAGACTTTTCTGAGCTGTAATTTTAGAGAGGTTTTCAACCTCCTTTATTAGGCTTTTCATCTGAAGGTCTTCAAACCTTTTTTTTAGTCTTTCGTAATCTGGTTGTTTTACCCTAAGGCTTTCTTCGTCAAAAGGGAGACCCTCAACTTCATGAAGCCTCAAAAGGTCAAGGGCAAGCTCAAGGTTTTCTCTCTTTGCCTCTGGAAAAGAGGCGCTAAAGTCTTCCCAGTTTCTAAGTATGTTCTCAACGCTACCGTATTTTTGCAAGAGTTTTACTGCGGTTTTTGGTCCTACGCCCTTTACACCTTCTATGTTGTCCACCTTATCCCCAACAAGAGACAGGTAATCTACGAGCTTTTCTGGTGGCACGCCAAACTTCTCTATTACCCTTTTCCTATCATAGACTTCACCGCTTATGGGATTTATGACCACAAGCCTATCGCACACCAACTGCATAATATCCTTGTCTGGAGAGTAAACTTTTACGAAAAAGCCTCTGTCAAGAGCCATAAGGCTCAGGGTGGCTATTATGTCATCCGCCTCGTATCCCTCTACTTCGTATCTCTTTATACCCATAAGGTCTATAAGCTCCTTTATAACTGGTATTTGAACCCTTAGAGGGTCTGGCATGGTAGGTCTTTTTGCCTTGTATTCTTTATAGAGGCTTTCTCTCTTAGTGGGTGCTGGCATATCGAAAGCTATAGCAAAATACTCCGGCTTTTCTTTCTTTATGAGGGCAAAGAGAGCCTTCATAAAGCCGTATATACCACCTGTAGGGAAGCCTTCAGAAGTGGACAGGGGCGGAAGGGCAAAAAAGCTCCTGTAGAGAAAGGCAGAGCCGTCAAGCAGATAAAGTACCTTCATGTATTGCCTTCCTGTAGTATCCCTTTATTGCCTCCACGAGGCTTCTGGTTGCTCTTTCTACGTCTTCAAAGCCCAATATGGCAGAGACGACCGCTATGCCCTTTGCACCAGCCCCCAGCACCTCTTGAACTCTGTAGTGGGTTATACCACCTATGGCAACTATGGGCTTTGTAGTAAGCTTTACCGCCTGACGGAGTCCCTCAAGACCCACCAGTTTGTAGTTTTGCTTTGTGGTAGTCTCGTAGATGGAGCCAAAGCCTATGTAGTCTATGGGTAAGTGCTCCACTTCCTTTAGTTTTTCTACGGAGTTGACCGAGTATCCTATGTACATGCTTTCGCCTACTAGCTTTCTTACCACATCGGGCGGTAGGTCCTCCTGTCCCACGTGCACACCATCCGCTTCCACTGCAAGGGCAAGGTCTACTCTATCGTTGACCACAAGGTCAACACCGTGCCTTCTGGTAAGCTCTCTTAGGACCAAAAGCTCCTCGTACATCTGCCTTGCTGGCTTTTTCTTAAATCTGTATTGAAGGGCGGTTATTCCACCTCTTATGGCTGACTCTATGGTTGAAACAAGGTCTCTGTCTTGAAAATAGCTGTCATCTGTTACCAAATATAAGGTTAAGTTGGGCTTTTTCATTCTTTCCTCCTATTGCAAATGATATTCAGTTAGACTATATTATATGCCATGCAACTGGAAGAGTTAAAAAGTAAGTTTGAACAGTTTCTTCGTCAAAGGGGGCATAAAATAACCAGGGGAAGATTTGAAATCATTGACAAGATTGCCAACTACGGACCTCACTTTGAAATTGAGGAGCTTGTGCGATGGATTGCCAATCAAGATAGGTCTGCGGCAAGCAGGTCAACGGTATACAGAACGGTTAGGCTCTTGCAAGAGTTTGGTGCCATAAGGGAAGTCATAAAGCTGGGGAACAGAACAATATACGAGTTTGTGGCTGGTAAGCCACATCATGAGCATCTCATATGCGTAGAGTGTGGAAAAATAATAGAGTTTTACAAGCAAGAAATAGAAGAGCTTCAAGACAGAGTCTGCGAGGAGCACAGATTTAGCCCCATAAATCACAGACTGGAAATATTCGGTGTGTGTTCAGACTGTAAGGAGAAAAAACATGAAAGTAGAGGGATGGAGGTTAGAACTTAAAACCACAAGGGAAGAACACATAAAGCCCAAGGAAGATTTTGGTCATCATCTAAACCTTGCTATGCAAGAAATGGAAGTTAGGAATAAAAGCACCAATAGCCTTCCTCTGGATGTTAGAATCATGGCAAAAGTGGAGGAGGTTTCTCAGAAGTATTCCATACCAAAGGAGATAATCCTTGCCATAATAAAGCAAGAGAGCAACTTTAACCCTAATGCTTACAACAAAAACAAGGATAGCACAGAGGACAGAGGTCTTATGCAAGTAAACTACCAGCACAACCTCAGACTTATGAGAGAATACGGCATAAAAGACCCAGACCAGCTCTATGAAATAGAAACAAACATAGAGCTGGGTGCAAGGATACTCTACGAAAACTTCCAAAGGTTC
>JANWWY010000010.1:0-10378 GCA_025057455.1 Aquificaceae bacterium | reverse complement strand
AAGAGTGTGCATCGTATCGGGGGTTACCCTTGATGGAAAAATTTCCCTGGCAAGGGGCATATCCTCCAAGGAGACCATGCATCTACCCCTTGGAGTCAGAGTCTACTTACACCGCCTGAGGTCGGAATTTGATGCCATAAGCGTGGGATGCAACACGGTCAGAACGGACAACCCCTACCTTAAGGTCCAGTACGTGGAGGGCAAGGACCCCATAAGGGTAGTCCCATGTAGTAAGGCGGATGTATCACCCGACAGCAACGTTTTTTCTGAGCCAGAAAAGTCTATACTGGTAACCACCAGTAGTGTGCCTCAGGAAAGGCTTGAGGTCTTTAGGAGCAAGGGTATTCAGGTGCTTGTAGCAGGCGAACGGAAAATAGACCTTGAGAGGATGCTAATCCTGCTTGCCCAGCAGGGCATAAGGAACATTATGGTGGAAGGAGGTTCAAGGCTCAACGGAAACCTTTTGAGCAGGGGTCTTGTGGACGAACTGGTACTTATACATCATCCTATAGTGGTAGGTCTTGTGGAAGCACCATCTCTCGCAGAGTGGAGCGGTCTTCCTCCCGTGAGGCTAAGCCTTGTAAGCCTTGAGGTGGTGGAAGGCTATCCCGTAAGCAGGTGGCTCTGCTTGCGGTCTCAGAGTGTAGCAGGGCATAGGTTAGAATATTCCTATGCCCATTATACGAAACATGGAGGAGGTAAAGGAGTTCATACGGAGTACTTCGGAGAAGACCGCAGTATACGTGGGGTGTGATTCGAGACAGGTCAAGAACCATACGGTCTTCGTCTCTGTTGTAGTGGTTCACATAGACTCTTGCAGGGGTGCAAAGATTTTCTGGAAGGTAGAAAGGGTTCCCCGTATACGGTCACTGAGACAAAGGCTTCTGGAAGAGGTAAGCAGGGCAGTATACTTGGCTCTTGAAGTATCTGAAGTGGTAGGCAACAGACCCTTTGAGGTTCATTTAGACATAAATCCCAACCCAGAGCATAACTCCAGCGTTATACTAAAGGAAGCCATGGGCTATGTGCTTGCACAGGGTCTAAAACCCGTGGTTAAGCCCTTCTCCATAGCTGCCACAACTGTGGCAGACTACATCACCGGCAGGTATTAAAATACGTACTCTCCCGATATGAGCCTTTCATAAAAACCTTGTGGTAAAAAGGCGTATCTGTGCATGTCCGCAGAGTAAAGCTTGGTTTGAACCTTTACTTCCCTTGAAGGTTCTCTTACTGGATATTTCTTTGAAGCTATGGACATGGTCCACCAGTATCCTGCATAGCCAGGTATGACTGCAGTGTAGAGGTCAACTATGGGGAATACCTTTTTGAGAGCCTTTTGAATTCTTCTTACTATTTCAATGTGGTAGTGGATAGACTCTGTCTGACCTACATAAATGCCATCCTCTTTTAGAGACCTATATACATACTTGAAGAATTCTTCTGTGGTAAGCACGTGGGCAAAACCTACAGGGTCTGTAGAGTCCACGATAATCACATCAAACTCATCCTCATAGTCCTGTATGTATTTGTACCCGTCCTCGTTTAACACTATTGCTCTTGGGTCTTCAAAGGCAACAGCCATCGTGGGTAAAAACTTTTTGGACACCTCTATAACTTCCTTATCAATGTCTACGAGAACAGCCCTTTTAACTTCTGGGTGCTTTAGAACTTCCCTTAGAACACCACCGTCCCCACCTCCTATGATGAGCACGTTTTCTGGGTTTGGATGGGCGTAGAGGGGCACATGTGCCATGTACTCGTGGTAAATAAACTCGTACCGCTCGTCACACTGAGCAACACCATCCAGTACCAGTATCCTACCAAAGTGGGGAGATTCTACCACCATTATATCCTGGTATTCGCTCTTTCCGTGATATAGGATGTTGCTTACAGGATAGCAGTGTCTTATAGGGGCGTATGGGTCTCTTTCCATGAAGAAGGTGTCCATCATTTTTGTTCACCTCTCAATTTTTGTCTCATATTATAAAGCAAAAGAATTCTGTCAGGGTCAAGGGTTTCGACCCTCTCCATCGGATTTATGCCTACACTCTTTAGGAGGTCTTCTTGTAATTTGTTTTTTAGAGCCTTCCTCTTCATAGAATAAAGTTCTACAAGAAAGCTCTTGTAATCTTCAAGGTTTAACTGGGGTGGATTATGTATCCTTCTCAGTCTTACAAGACCAGATTGGACTTTGGGTGGTGGTAGAAAAAACCTCCCAGGGATACTCATAAGGTATTCAACAGAGTAAAAGGTCCTCACAAACGTAGAAAGCCAGGAAGACCCCTTTTGAACCTTCTCCGCTACCTCCTTTTGAACCATGCATACCGCCTGAGGAATGCATCTATGGTGGAAAACTATGTTTTCCAAAATTAAACTTGCCACATTGTAAGGAAGGTTTCCAAAAATCTTTATGCTTTCCCCAAGAGAACAAAAGTCAAAGCTCGTAGCGTCTGCAAGATGTATTTTAACCCTCTTATCTCTTATCTCCTTCTCTAAGCTTTCTATCATAGACTTATCTATCTCCAAAAGGTGCAGTTCCCTAAAACTGTACTTGAGGATTTCCTTGGTAAGATTGCCCGTGCCAGGACCTATCTCCACCAAAATTTCATCCTCTTTTGGTTCTATAAGCTGGGCTATCCTTGCTATTACTCCCTTTGCCACAAGAAGGTGTTGCCCCAGGTGCTTTTTCAGCCTCATGCTTTATAATTTTAGGCATGTTCCTTTTCATACTCCCCTACAGCAAGACACAGTATCGCATGAAAGTAAAAGATTGTCACACTGTTGACTATAGCCTGCAAGAGTTAGAGCCTCTTTCAAGGGCTTTGGAAAAGCATTTCTGTCAAAACAACTCCCTGGCACCCCTTTACAGAAGGTTCGGAGGTTTCTTTTGGGAAAACTTGGAATTGTGGGTAGCCCCTCCAAAGGTTATGGATTATATAAGGGAAAATTCCTATGTGCTTTCTCCAGTTTATGGACTTGTCAAGCCAGATGCGTGCCTCCCCTACGCTCCCGTAGGTTGGAATGAGGTTTATCAAGGCAATACCCTCTTTGAATTTTGGAAAGTACATCTAAGGGATATATGGCACAAGCTCTTGAGTGGAAGGACTGTTGTGCCTTTTATGCCAGAAAGGTATTACCCTCTACTGGACCTATCAGAAGCTCAAAGGGTGGTTAAGTTCGTATACTATAGAAAAGACCAAAAGGTTAAGAATCCACTGAGACATTACGCCTACACTCTAAGATACATAGCGGAGAAGGGCTTGAGCCTTGAAGACCTTCATAAGATAAACTTCTACGATTACCGCGTGGAGAAGTTAGAAGAACGGGGCAGGAATTTAATTCTAACCATGAGGTCGGAGGGAAGGTATGAGTTATGAAACCTACCTTTCTGTGGTTGTTCCTGCATACAACGAAGAGGAAAACATTCCCCTGCTCTATCAGAAGTTAAAGGAGGTTCTCCAAAGGTTGGGGGAGGATTATGAAATCATATTCGTGGACGATGGGTCCACAGACCGCACGTGGGAAAAACTTAAGGAGATTGCCCAGAAAGACAAGAAGGTAAAGCTTATACGGTTTAGGAGGAATTACGGGCAAACAGCGGCCATGTATGCAGGCTTTCAGCATGCAAGTGGTGAAGTCATTATATCCATGGATGCAGACCTACAGAACGACCCAGAGGACATACCAAGGCTTTTAGAAAAAATACAGGAAGGCTACGATATAGTTAGCGGTTGGAGAAAAGACAGAAAAGACCCCTTCTTCTCGAGGAAACTTCCCTCTATGGTAGCCAACTGGATTATATCAAGGGTTACTGGAGTAAAACTTCACGACTATGGATGCACCCTAAAAGCCTACAGAGCCGACATAATAAAGAGGCTTGAGCTTTATGGAGATATGCACAGGTTTCTTCCGGCCCTCACAAAAAATTTAGGAGCAAAGGTCACAGAGTTGCCAGTAAAACACCATCCAAGAGCCTTCGGAAAGTCTAAATACGGGATAGGAAGGACTGTAAGGGTTATACTGGACATATTTTTAGTAAAGTTTCTCAACGAGTACATAAACAAACCTATGTATGTGTTTGGAACTGTAGGTTTTTTGCTGTTTAGTTTGGGGATTCTTACGCTTTTTTATCTTGTTTTCATAAAGTTTTTCTTGGATGAAGACATAGGAAGGCGTCCACTCCTTATTCTTAGCGTACTGTTTACGCTTGCGGGCATACAACTAATATCAACTGGCATAATAGCGGAGCTGTTGGTGAGGGTCTATTACAGAACAAAGGAGGAAAAACCCTTCGTAGTGGAAGAAAAGGTGAACTTTTAGCAAAAACCTATGACTGCCTTCACTTGTAACTTATTAGTCATGTGGATAACCTTATAGATTGAATGAAAAACATTGACATAGACTTAAGACTGCTGGAGCTTTTCTGCTGTGTTTATGAAAAGGGTAGCATATCCGAGAGCTCAAACTGCCTCCACCTTTCTCAATCTACAGTAAGCTTTCATATACATCAGCTGGAAAGGTCCATAGGATTAAAACTCTTTTACAAGAAGGGAAGAAGGCTACTGCCTACGAGCAACGCCCACATACTATATCCCTATGCAAAAAGGCTACTTGAGCTAAAACTCTCTGTAGTGGAAGAAATAAAACTTCTCACAGGAGCCTACAAAGGCTATATAAAGTTAGGTGCAAGCTCAATACCCGGTAAGTATATCCTGCCGGAATTTATATGTAGATATCTCATGAAAAACCCAAACACACAAATAGACCTTCTGGTGGATGACTCTTATAGGGTGCTTCAGATGGTGGAGTTGGGAGAGGTAGATTTAGGTTTTGTAGGCTTCCTTCATATGGACCCCAGGATTCACGTTAGCGAGATTTGGGAAGATAGAATATTTTTTGTGGGCAATAAGGAAATAAAGGATGAGCTTTCTTTGGAGGAGCTTCTGAAACTTCCCTTCATCCTAAGGGAAGAGAACTCTGGAACCAGAAAATTTATGGAAGAGTTTCTAAAGTCACATGGTGTGGACGTGAAAAGCCTAAACATCCTTCTTAAAGTGAACAGCAACAGTGTTATACTTGATATCCTGAAGAATGTTAGGGCAGTTTCATACCTATCCTCAAACCTTCTAAAGGATGCTAAAGCCTACCATGTAAAACTTTTAAGAGTAAAGGGCATAGAGCCTCCTACAAGGAAGTTTTACCTTGTTTATCATAAATCCAGACCGCAGAGTCCAGCCGTAAGAAATTTTTTAGAAGATTTTAGCAAATTTACTCAGGATTTAAAGGTTTAGACAACTGCCCCCTCAAGTATTCTTTCGCATCCGCAAGTTCTCTCTTCGGGCAAAGTCTTTACGAATTGTATTATAAGGCTTACTATGTCCCTTTCACGTGCTTTCATTAGGTCTATTACCTCTTGGCTGGTTAGTCTATAGCCCGCTATGCCGGCCGCAGGATTGGCAACCACGCACAGGCTTGCATAACACATGGTAAGCTCTCTGGCAAGCACAGACTCGGGATAGCCAGTCATTCCCACCACGTCCCCACCAGCTTTTTCTATCCTCCTTATCTCCGCAGGGGTTTCAAACCTCGGACCCTCCGTGCACGCATAAACGCCAGAGGCATGGTAGGGAAGCTTTAAGCTTTTGAGTGTATCCACGAGAAGACCTCTCATCTGAGGACAATAAACCTGGCTCGCATCTATGTGAACTACCTTACCCTCTCTCAAAAGCCTCGCCACAGGGTCCTCACCGCTCACAGGAAGTGAAAACTTTCCCTCGTAATAGGTATCTTCCCTACCCTTTGTAAAGTCCAGAAGATCATCTACTACCACAAAGTCTCCTGGTTTGAAACTTCTGTTTATGCCTCCCACCGCACTCACACCAAGAACCCTTTTCACGCCTAGTTCTCTAAGAGCCCAGAGGTTTGCCTTGT
Source organism: Aquificaceae bacterium (assembly GCA_025057455.1). GTDB lineage: Bacteria > Aquificota > Aquificia > Aquificales > Aquificaceae > Pampinifervens. Next base: position 4,447 of record JANWWY010000010.1, on the reverse strand, counting down.
AAGGAACCTTGTGGGGAGGATAGACATGGCCCTCGCCATGCCTTGAGATAAAGAAAAGCTTCTTGCCCTCTACTTGAGCCACCACTATCTGGGAGGAAGGCTCGCCAAAGGGAGTTCCTAAACGCACCCTTTGGAGGATTTCAAACCCTTCAAGCTCATAAAGCCCACTTCCACCTATTATCCCTATCATATTTCCCTCGAAGGACAAATGTCATACAAAGGGCACTGGTGATGTTTTGGCTTCTGGGCAGTGCATACATATCTGCCCAAGAGTATGAGAAGGTTAGAAAACTTGCCCCATTCATCTTTGGGAACTTGCTTCATAAGGTCCTGCTCTATTTTTTCTGGTTTTGCTTCCTTTGTTAGACCAAGCCTTTGGCTGACCCTTGCCACATGTGTGTCAACTGCAATACCCTCATTCTTGCCGAAGGCATTATAGAGTATAATGTTAGCGCTTTTTCTGCCTATGCCAGGAAGGCTTGTCAACCCTTCCATCGTATCTGGAACCCTACCACCAAACTCTTCCATTATCTTCTGGCATGCGGACTTTATGAACTTTGCCTTATTCCTGTAGTAGTTTACCGAGCTTATGTCTCTTTCAAGCTCCTCAAGGGGAACTCTCAGATAGTCTTCACATCTTTTGTATTTTTTAAAAAGGCTTTCCGTTAGCTCGTTAACCTTTTTATCTGTGGTCTGGGCGGACAGGATTACCGCAATTAAAAGCTCTAATGGATTTGAGAAGTTAAGTTCAAGCCTGTTGGGAAAGACCTTTTCTAATCTCAAAATGATTTCCCGAATCATTCTGTTTTAAAATTATATCATTCATCATGTGTAAACTTGCCTTGCGGATATATATGGTATGATTGCCCTTTATCTTAAAAATCAACCAGAAAGGCTTAGAGAGATACTCTCATCACTGAAAACTCCTTTTAGGAGATTAGGTAATGTATTCGTAATAAATACCTCCAGCGAAGACCTCTTAAATCTAATTGAACATTTCCCTAAAGACATCGTAGGTAAGGTAAGGATTTGTCCTATAAGGAAAGAGGAAATATCAGGTTTGGAAGATTTGTTAGAAATAGGCTTTAGGTCTTCTTCTTTGGAGGAATTCGTGGAAGAAAAGATATTTGAGAGCCTATATAACATACTGAACTCTGGAGAAGTGTACTTTCAACCTATAATAGAAGTAAAAAGCAGAAGAGTCTACGGGTTTGAAGCCCTATGCAGGCTATCTGTTCCCATATACAAACTCTTTAATGTAAGCGATAGAATATCTTATATGGCTGATAAATTTTGTAGAGAAAAAGCCATTAGAGATTACATAGATAAGTCCTTGGATTCTTATCATCTCTTTCTCAACTTTCATCCAAAGTTTTTAAAGAATCCTCTTGAAAACGTAGGTGAGCTTATAACAATCTTGATAAACAAAGGGATTCAACCTTCGAAAATTGTAGTGGAAATAGACGAGTATGAGGGTGTGGACATAAGTAGCATTAAGCTGATAAGAGATTTTCTCAAGGCTGAAGAGGTTAAGGTTGCCCTTGACGATGTGGGAGCTGGATACTCTGGGCTTTACCATCTTATGGAAATACATCCAGATATAGCCAAGCTAGACCTTCACATAATAAGGGGTGCCCATGAAAACCCCATCAAACGCTCTATTCTTGAAGGTCTGGTGAAAGCTTGTAAGGACAACAATATAGAAGTTTTGGCTGAAGGTGTAGAGAGTGTAGAGGATTTAAACTACCTCATAGGCATCAATGTGGATATGCTTCAGGGATTTGTGTTCGCTAAGCCTTCTCCAAACCCAGACATAAGACTTATAGAAGAATTAGCTTATAATTTAATAGCCTAGAATCCTGGAGGTGCTATCATGAAAACCCTTGCCTATGGCTTTCCAAAGCTCGGTGAGAAGAGGGAGTTTAAAAGCCTTCTTGAGGACTTTTGGAAGACAAAGATATCGGAGCATGAGCTCATAGATGGTATGAATACCCTGAAGAACTCCATAGCCTCCCTCTATACAAAGCATGTGGAGCTTTTCCCTTCTGGAGACTTTTCCTACTACGACTTTATGCTGGATACTGCCATAACACTGGGTGCAATACCCAAAAGGTTCGGCGAATACAAAGGGCTTGAAACATACTTTCAGATGGCGAGAGGTCCTCAAGCTTTGGAGATGACCAAGTACTTCAACACCAACTATCACTACCTCGTGCCAGAGCTTGAAAGCAAGGACTTCAGGCTCTTCAAAAATTTACCTCTTGAGGAATACAGCTATTTAAAGCAAAAAGGCTATAACCCACTTCCCAAACTCATAGCACCCTACACCTTTTTGAAACTCTCCAAAGTCTTGAAAAAGTCCGAACTTTCTCAGCTACCCCTGTACGAGCTTTTAAAGATTGAACATCAGGCTGATATGGAGGAATATCTCAATGCGGTCTTCCCCATCTATGAAGAGGTATTGAAAAGTTTAAAGAGTGCTGGAGCTACAGCAGTGCTAATGGAAGACCCAGCCCTATGCCTTGATACGGAAGACTGGGAGTGGGAGCTTGTTCACGAAACTTACGGATGCCTTAGCAAACACCTTGATGTATACGTGCTTACCTACTACGATAGCGTATCAGACTACAAAAAGTTTGTAGAACTGCCCGTAAGGGCTCTTGGCTTAGACCTCGTCTCCAACGGTGAGAACCTTGAAAACTTGAGGAAGTTTGGCTTTCCAGAGGATAAGACCTTTATAGCAGGAATCATAAACGGCAGAAATGTATGGAGGGCAAACCTCAAGGAAAAGCTAAGGCTGTTGGAAGAGCTGTCAAAGATTACCTCTGAGCTAATTATTTCCAATTCTTGCCCCCTCTTCCATCTTCCGGTGACCGTTGAGCCAGAGGATAGCTTGCCAGAAGGTCTTAAAGAGAGACTATCCTTTGCCAAAGAAAAGCTTCAAGAACTTCAAACCCTAAAGCTTGCCTTTGAAGGGGATGAAAGAGCTATCGAAGAGCTTGAACACTCTTCGAGACTAACACAGCAAGCCTTTGGGGTAAAAGAAGACATAAGGAAGCGTATAGCATCCCTGACGCCTCAAGACTTTCAAAGGGATGTGCCATACTCCGAAAGGATAAAGCTACAGCAGGAAGCTCTTAACCTACCGCTACTCCCCACTACCACCATAGGTTCCTTCCCGCAGACGGAAGAGGTAAGAAAAACCAGAAGTGCCTATACCTCTGGAAAAATCTCGGAGGAAGAATACAAAGAATTTATCAGAAAGCAGATAGAGCATGTGATAAGGGTCCAAGAAGATATAGGTCTTGACGTGCTTGTTCATGGAGAGTTTGAAAGGACGGATATGGTGGAGTTTTTTGCTCAAAGGCTGGAAGGCATCGCCACCACAAAGCACGGCTGGGTGCTATCTTACGGCTCAAGGGTCTACAGACCACCGATAATATACGGAGACGTTCACAGACCAAAGCCTATGACCCTTGAAGAGATAACCTACGCCCAGTCTCTGACGGACAGACCTGTCAAAGGCATGCTTACAGGACCTGTGACCATCCTTAACTGGAGTTACTACAGAGAGGATATTTCCAAGGAGGAGATAGCCTACCAGATAGCCCTTGCCCTTTTGGAAGAGGTCAAAGACTTAGAGAGGGCAGGTATAAAAATAGTTCAGATAGACGAACCAGCCTTCAGAGAAGGTGCACCCCTCAAGAAAAAGGACTGGCCCCACTACTTTGATTGGGCTGTAAAAGCCTTCAGGCTGTGCTCCAAGGCGGAGCCACAAACTCAGATACACACCCACATGTGCTACAGTGAGTTTAACGAAGTGCTTGAGTACATATACCAGATGGACTTTGACGTCATATCCATAGAGGCTTCGCGCAGTAAAGGTGAGATAATATCCGCCTTTGAGACCTTTAAAAACTGGGACAGGCAGATAGGCATAGGCATATACGACATACACTCTCCAGCCATACCTACAAAGGAGCAAATGAGAGCAATACTGGAAAGGTGCATGAAGGTGCTTCCCGTAGAGCTCCTGTGGGTCAACCCAGACTGCGGGCTAAAGACCAGAAGGTGGGAGGAGGTCGTGCCAGCCCTCAAAAATATGGTGGAGACCGCAAGGGAAATGAGAGCTCAGGTGGAGGTAGGCTAAGATGGACTACGAAAAGAGGTTTTATAAGGCTCTCTCTGAGTTATTTGTAGGAGGGAAAATAGAAGGGGAGGGTGGCTTTGTAAACCTTATGAAGATAAAGTCTAAATACTTTTCTGAGGGCATACTACCGGAGTTAAAGAGGAAGGTAGAAGAAGAAATTAGGGAATTTCCTGAGTTTAGGCAGGAACTTTTTGAAAAGCTATACAGCTTTTTTGAGTCTTTCTTTTCCAAAAATGGATGCGTATATTTTGCCAACACGCCAGCATACAAAAGCATTTACGAGAAGGTTTATACTGA